>NZ_JAKIKS010000059.1 GCF_023284005.1 Shewanella surugensis | reverse complement strand
AATGGTTATCTTGCCATGATTTTATCACTTTTGATGCACTCAAAGAGAGTGTAAAAAACATCATGGATAATTATCCGTCAAAATATACGATAACTTTTAGTTAAGCACTTAGTTACCTAATATTCACTCTAAATGACGACAGCTGTTCCATCCACATTTTTCTCTGTATGATTTTGATACATTTTAATTTCAAAAATCATTTTATCCCTTAGCCAGACTCTGTTAATTTATATAACAATTATAAGAATCCTTAGCATGGACAAGCGACATCATGACAAACACGCTCATTAGGAGACTTTCTCCTCTCATCATTTTGGCCCTATTTATTGCCGTAGCTTTAGTATT
Organism: Shewanella surugensis; assembly: GCF_023284005.1. Taxonomy (GTDB): domain Bacteria; phylum Pseudomonadota; class Gammaproteobacteria; order Enterobacterales; family Shewanellaceae; genus Shewanella; species Shewanella surugensis. The sequence goes on along the minus strand of NZ_JAKIKS010000059.1, from coordinate 33,641 downwards.
AAACAGTACCAAAACGCCACCAGAAGAAAAGGTTGACGAAGCCCCTATTCCTATTGTTAATGTTATTGAAGTACAACCTGAAACATTGTCATTAAATTTATCTTCTTATGGTGTCGTGACGCCTAAATATAAAACGCAATTGGTCACAGAAGTGGCTGGACGCATTATGACCGTTTCAAATAGTTTTGTTGCTGGCGGCATGGTCAAAAAAGGCGACGCGCTGGCCAGTATTGAACCTTCAGATTATGAAGCGGATCTGATGCAAGCCCAAGCCTCTCTTGCCCAAGCAATGGCCGCATTAGATGAAGAAAAAGCCAGAGGAGAAGTCGCTAGAAATGATTGGAAAGGCTATGACAGTAAAGTCGCCCCAGAGCTTGGCCTTAGGATCCCTCACCTTAAAAAAGAACAAGCTAATGTCAAGTATGCAAAGGCTTCACAAGCTCGAGCAGAGCGTAATTTAGAGCGTACCACCATCCGCGCTCCTTTCGATGGCATCATCAAAGCCAGAAGCGTCGATTTGGGTCAATATGTCTCTTTAGGCACCAAGATTGGCGAACTATATGATACTGATATTGCTGAAGTCCGCCTGCCCATTACCAATAGTGAACAGGCGTACCTAAACTCGATTGACAATCCCAGCACCCAAGTCAAACTCAGTACCAATTTGGCTGGTAACACACAAATTTGGAACGGCAATATCATTCGCAGTGAAGGCGTCATCAACACGGATAATAGAATGATTTATCTCGTTGCCGAAGTGAATGATCCTTACCTTCGTGACAACCTACACAGCCAGCAGGCAAAGCTAAAATATGGCAGTTTTGTCACCGCTATTATTACCGGTCGCACAGTAAAAAAAGTGGTGAAATTACCCCGAAATCTTATCCACAAGGATCAGGTCACCCTCATTGATGCCGATAATAAAGTTGAAATACGTAATGTGAATATTATTCGCACCGATCTTGAATATGTTTATGTCAAAGATAGTTTAAAGGCCGGAGATAAAATCTCTACTACTCGTTTAAACAATGTCGAAAATGGGCAAGTCGTTAAGATCATCAACGAAGGAGATAACTCGAAAAAAGAGAAAATCCCCGATGAAACCCCATCAAAAAGACTAGCGAAGGTAGACGAGTAATGAGTACAGAAAAAGGAATAATGGCTTGGTTTGCTCGTAATAATGTCGCCGCAAACCTACTCATGTGGGCACTGATTGTTGGCGGCCTATTTAGTGCCACGCTCATCAATAAGGAAGTCTTTCCCAGCTCAGAATTAAATACCATTCGGATATCTGTTGCTTATCCGGGTGCAGCGCCTCAAGAAATTGAAGAAGGCATTAACATTAAGATTGAAGAATCTATTCAAGATCTTAATGGCATCAAAAAAGTCACCTCCATCGCCAGTGAAGGCGATGGTACTGTCACGATTGAAGTACAAGATAACTATGATCCGCAAGATATACTGGATGAGACAAAGTTGCGGATCGATGCAATCGCCACTTTTCCTGCCAACACAGAAAAACCACAGATATACCGTATAAAACCCGAAAACAATGTCATTTGGCTATCCGTTTATGGCGATCTTAGCCAACAACAAATGAAAGAAACCGCCAAGAAAATCAGAGATGAACTCGCCAGCCTCCCCGCCATTACACGCGCTCAAGTCGGCGGCGTAAGAGATTATGAAATCAGCATAGAGTTGTCTGAAAATAAACTAAGAGAATATGGCCTCACCTTTGAACAAGTCGCACAAGCGGTACAAAACTCCTCCATCGATCTCCCTGGTGGTGCTATCCGAGCAAAAGGCGGCGATATTTTGCTACGGACCAAAGGTCAAGCTTATAACGCTGAAGAGTTTTCTCAAATTGTCGTCAGCACTCTCCCCGATGGCAGCCGTATCATGCTTCCTCAAGTCGCCACCATTAAAGATGGATTTGAAGAACGTATTGGTTATACCCGCTTTAATGGACAACCCGCTGCCATCATCGAAATACTCAGTGTTGATGATCAAAATGCATTAGAGATCTCTAAGCAAGTCAAAGAATATGTTACCGAAAAAAGAACACAATTACCCACAGGCGCAAAATTAGATACATGGGGGGATTTGACCCACTATCTACAGGGGCGCTTGAACATGATGTACTCTAATATGTTCTATGGGGCCTTATTAGTTTTTATTATTCTGGCACTGTTTTTAGATTTAAAGCTCGCATTCTGGGTCATGATGGGATTACCCATCAGCTTCCTCGGAGCGCTGTTTATTATGCCTTTCGAACCCTTTTCTCTCTCAATTAACATGTTGACATTGTTTGCCTTTATTTTAGTGCTCGGCATCGTTGTCGATGATGCCATCGTCATAGGAGAAAGTGCTTATAGTGAAATAGAAGAAAAAGGCCAATCTCTCGATAATGTGATCCGTGGTGCTAAAAAAGTCGCCATGCCTGCAACGTTTGGTGTATTAACCACCATTGCGGCCTTTGTTCCTATGTTATTGGTCTCAGGTCCGCAAGGCATTATTTGGCAATCAATTGGTATGGTTGTTATTTTATGTTTGATTTTTTCACTCATTGAATCAAAACTTATTTTACCCGCACATTTAGCGCATATGAAAGCGAAAAAGCCCAATCCTAACCCGGGGAAATTTAAGCAATGGAAAACCAAACTAAATGAGAAATTACAATATTTTATCCATCACCAATATCGTGACTTCTTAACCCGTTGTATTAACAACCGCTATAATACCATTGCTGTTTTTATTGGCGTATTAATATTATCCATTGCACTGGTCACCAGTGGTAAAGTTCGCTGGGTATTCTTCCCCGATATTCCCTCCGATTTCATCCAAGTCAATCTTGAAATGGATGCTGGCAGTTCTGAAGAAAATACTCTCGATGCAGTACAAGCATTAGAAAATAGTTTATATGCGATTAATAGTGATTTCGAGAAAGAGATCGGTGCCCAAGTGGTTAAACATTCTTTTGTTAGCCTTGATTCACGCACTTCGGCCTTTATTTTTGCAGAATTAACCAAAGCGGAAGATCGAAGTGTTACAGGTAACGAGATTGCCGCCAGATGGCGCGAAGCCTTACCTGAATTAGTCGCGGTGAAAAAACTAAAGATTAATTCCACCACCAATGCGGGTGGCGGAGATATTTCATTTAGACTCACCTCCAGTGATTTAGGCGAATTATCTAAAGCTGCTAATGAGTTAAAAGCCAAGCTCAGCAGCTTTCAAGGTGTATATGATATTACGGATAACTTCTCTTCTGGTAGCCAAGAAATTCGCTTACAAATACGCCCTGAAGCCGAAGCATTAGGCTTAACCTTGGCTGATTTGGCCCGTCAAGTACGTTATGGCTTTTATGGATATGAAGCCCAACGCATTTTACGCAATAAAGAAGAAATCAAAGTCATGGTGCGTTATCCACTCGAACAAAGACGCACCATAGGCCATTTAGAAAATATGCTCATTCGCACCGCAAATGGAGATGCTATTCCCTTCTCTGCTGCGGCCAATATTGAACTGGGCGACTCATTTTCTTCTATCACGCGTGTTGATGGACGCCGCGCGATTACGATTACAGCCAATGCCGATAAAAATAAAGTCGAACCCTCAAAAGTGGTTTCACAAATTAAAGAGGCATTCTTCCCTGATTTAATCCGTAAATATCCCCATATTTCGACCTCTCTAGATGGAGGGAGCGCCGAAGAAGAGGATGCGTTAATCGGACTGATCCAGGGTTTCTTTTTTGCACTTTTTACTATTTATGCCTTAATGGCTATTCCGCTTAAATCATACAGTCATCCATTAATCGTCATGTCAGTGATCCCTTTTGGGATTATTGGAGCCTTATTTGGCCATTTTATAATGGGTATTAACTTAAGCGTTTTGAGCTTATGTGGTATCGTCGCATTAACAGGAGTGGTAGTGAATGACTCACTCATTTTAGTTGATTTTGTTAACCGATCGCGCGCAGAGGGTCACACTATCTTGAAAGCCGCTATCGATTCTAGTTGCTATCGATTTAGGGCTATTTTACTTACATCATTGACCACTTTTGTCGGCCTTGTGCCCATTTTAGCAGAAAAAAGTTTACAAGCTAAAATAGTGATCCCCATGGCAACGTCCTTGGCATTTGGTATTTTATTTGCCACTTTTGTCACCTTAATATTGGTCCCCATATTGTATATCGTACTCAATGACGTAAAAGTGGCTGCCAACAGAATGTTTACTTGGTGGTGGCAACCTCAAGATAATAAATAAGAATCTTTTTCTTATACTCTAAATAACAAAATAAACGCTCTCTTTTGCGTTTATTTTGTTTATTTTACATCACCTTTATTTACTTTTACTGACATTATATTTAACGATAATTCAGAAACTGAAATGTTCACATTTAAATAGCAACCTAAATTAAAAAACTCATTATAAAGTCACCAAGATAAAGTTTAAAATTTACCTAAAGGAAAACGGCTTACTGGGTATATTAATCTGTTTCGTGCTAACATAACTTGTAAAATAATCACAACTTATAATTTGGTTAATGCTAAAGCGAAATTTACCCATTCTCATCCATGCTCAAGGCCTTCATTGGACACACCAACGTTTATTGGGCTTAGCCAGTCAGCTGTGTATGTTGGCTGTGGCGGTCATTATTGTCACCAGCATTATCATTACATTGGGTGAGCGTCGCTTACAGGAAGACTGGGCAACACAACGATATGCAGAGTTACAAGCTGTTGGCGGCTTAATGGCTGATCGCATTTCCTTTCAACAATTTAGAACTCAAATGCTAGCTCAATCGGAGGTCTTGGAAGATTACCTAGAAACACCGACAACGAGAAAGCAAGCCTATTTAACGAAAAAATGGCAAGTCATGGTCAATAATGTGCCTCCACTACTTGGCATCGCATTGTTTGATACAAAAGGTCGATTTGTTTTTGCAACCACTGATGAATTTGGACAAGAATCGTTACCCCCCTCTTTATTGGGTAGTTCGAGAAATATGGGCGATCATGAGATCTACACCTCTCCGCTCGAATTCACTCCCATAGACGGTATATTAGAGCCTTATTTATATCAATTAGCTTGGTTAGAAAAAGAAGGCCATCAAATACAAGGTTATTTGGTCACTTATAATTCAGTCTCAAAAATGGTCAATAGCATTAAACCGGCATTTTCAAGCCAAAAAGCCCCATTAATGATGATTGATACCCAAGGTTTACTCTATTCAGGTGCAAAAGAGAAACCTGAAATTAGTCGTTTCCCCCGAGTATTAGGTGATAGCTTAAAGCAAAGTTACCCTGCCCTATGGCGTAAGATCGCCATGAGTAACTTCGGCCAGTTTCATGGTGAAGACGCCACCTTTGTCTATCTAAAAATTGAACTCGTCACTCAATATGAAACCCGTCGTGAATATTTTCTCATTTCTTATGTACGCAGCGGCAAAATTTCATCAATGGCGCAATATCTTAATTATTGCCGCCGTACTGCTCACTCTATTAGGCGCACTCGCCATAGTATTAACTCACCTATATCATTTGGTTCTGCGCTCAAGACAGTTTAGTTTAGAGCTGTCTAACCAGCTCTTTCATGCCGATATTGGCTGTATGATAGTCAATGATAATGGCCGAGTGATCACCGCAAATGAAATTACGGCTAACTTATTAGCTCAACCTATGGATGAGCTCACCGATAGAAGTTTACAACGAATATTGCAACTAGAAGATGACCGCTACACGCAAATTTTAGAAGAGCTCACACAGCATGAATCTTGGAAAGGTGAAGTGAATGTCGATCCCAATGGCAATCACATCTTAGTGGTCAAAATTCACCTCAAACCGAATGAGGATAAATTATACCGTTATATGATTGTCACTTTCGAAGATGTTAGCGAGCTGAAACAATACCAACAAGATGCCTATCTCAATCAACTTATTACAGATAACTCCGTTCCAACGGTATTATCTAACGCTAACGGCATCATCGTTAGAGCGAATAATGCTTTCGATAATATGCTCAATATCACTGAACACAAAGGTCAAAGTTTAACCGATTTATTAGATAAAGACTTAGGCAAAAACTGGCCCCAAATTACCCAACAAATTTTTGTTCAAGGTAACTGGACTGGCCCCATTGACACCAACATCAATGAACAATTAGAAACCAGCACACAAGCAACCTTAAAGGGTTACTTAGATGAAGCCGGTGATATTGAATACATTGTCAGTACCTTTGAGCGCGCACTCCCACAAAGCCATTATTTACAAGCAGGTGATTTAATCCCACATCGCAGTACTATTTTGGTAAGTTTACGCGATCTGGATGATTACTTTAATAATATGAGTCCACTTAATAAAGAATTCTCCAGCTTACTCTTATTGGATATCACCGCCGAAAGTATGCTTAGTCACATCAGTGATATTGCTCAAATTGAAAATAGACAACGAGAAGTCGAATCTCAATTATTTAGAGATTTACCTCATCGATATCAAATTGCAAAGTGGCAATTAGGCAAATTAATTATTATTTTGCCTAATACCGATGCCGACCAAGCCCATTACTTTGCCTTGGAGTCACTCAATAAATTACAAGCTAACGGTTTAGGGGACGGAATTTGTATTGGTATTGCATCATACCAAGAAAACCAAACATTAGAGCAGTTTTTGAGTAATGCAGAAATTGCCCTTAAACGAGCAAAACAAACGGGTGAGCATAACATCTGCCAAGCCTTCACAAGACATGATCCTTTAGTGATTTCCCCTCCAAAAAAGGATCGTTAGCACGAGATAACGGTTACTCTTTATTCTCGTTAATGTGAGTGAATTGACTCGGTAGTTCACTCTCACTAATTTCAATGATACTTGAGCGATTCATGGTTATTTTATACCTTGCATAACACATTTCTTGTTTATTCTTTCTTGATACCGCTATCAAATTGATTTGATAACGTCTTTCAACAGAAGCATTACTGATTTTACCTTCACTCTCAGTATAAATTTTTGCTTTTCCTCGCTCTAAATAACGCGCAAAAGGAGTCAAACTGAAATTAATTTGCTCTTGTATTGTCGAATATCCTGCTAAAAAATCCTTATGATTGACCTTAGTGTAAACACCGTAATGTAAAATATCCGAGTCGACTTTATTTTGGTGATTACGCTGCTTTAAGATCTCAGTAATCGGTACGGGCAAATCACTTTTACGTATAAAATCTAGCCATACCAGCTGCTTAGCTATTAGTGATTTACTTGTTGTATCCGACAACATCCGACTCCATCGAGGACGACCCCGACGGATTGCCCGCCATAATGCATTACGAATGTCTTCTTTAAAAATTTCACGAAAACCATAAATCACCGCAAGGGACAACACTAATGTCGTGGTTAAACCACTAAATACACCCTGAGCCTTAATAATTAAGCTTGATACCACCAGCATGACTAAAGCGGTTGCTACTCCAGTGGTCATTTTTTTAAGGCCAACACCCAATGGTTTTGTTTCTTCTTTTAAGACGACACCTCGTTGTATCAACCGTCTCAGTAATAGCATTTTATTGGCAATACGATTAGGATCTTTGATGGTTTGCGGAGAATTATATCGACGCAGCTCTCGGTATTCTTTTTCTTTGCGACAAAACTGAACAATGGCATCACTACTTTCAGTAAACTCACTGTCCCTGGGCGAATATGCCAATAATTTCAGTAACTGCTGTTCACAAAACCAAGATAAATAATTATCCGCATTTTCAAAGTAAGACTTCCATTTAGGATCGCTCGGTTCATTACGTCTGAAACGCTTTAACAATTGAAAAACCTGATCGGATAACTCGTTTAATGCCCCATAAAATTCACTGGCCACTTCGATTTGCCTGAGCTCTTTACAGTCGGTTTCAATAGCCACAGCAAACTGATAAGCAAATAAGTTTAGATACAAGCGAAATTCTTCAATCGTCCGCTTTTTTTGACTAATAAAACGGCTTTGGACGAGAGGAAGATGGATCCCTGGAGAGTGATAAGAACGCCTTCCTGTGATCCCCGAGTGATAGTATTCTTCTTCATTAATACTTTGTGTACTGATCCCCATTTCTTTCGGGAAAAAAAAATACAAACCAAGATGGCGAGTATCACCCACTTGCATTTGATGGATAATTTTTATCGATAATGAGTCATCTTGCTTTACACTGATTTTAGACACAGGCACCTTTTTATTAGACTAAAAAACAATATGCTTAACACACTGACTTTCATACTATATCAGTATAGTCTAATTGATATTTTAAATAATATATATACCCAAACCACTTGAAAAGTCAGGATCCAGCTGGAATTAAAAAGTATTTAGACGAGGTCATTGATTACTCCTGCCTGCCTACATGAATGACATACCGTCATCTGATGCTTAGCTCTTTGTTGTTCCTGACCACAATAAGACATTTCCTATATCCATATTGGTCAGATGAACAAATGTCGTGATCAGATTGATGTAAGCGAACGACCATGATGGTCTGCTAACCAGATTGCCTAGTTATTCTCCGTTAATGTTCAGCAACGCAGAACATATATGTAAACCAACCTACTTGGGAGTTAGTCAAATGAGTCACTTCCGTGCAGCATAACATCAAAAGGTCGCTACATTCCTTTAATCATGCGCCTTGAATTGAAAATCTGAAGGGGCTCTGAACAAATAACCTAACTTAGCAGGATGGATATTAGCACCCTCAAGCCGCTTTCCAGCCTCGCTTTAAAACAACATTAACACTTCATTTTTAAACGTTGGATTCAACCATTGAATGCTAAGCGCGAGGATCATCACGGCTGACTTTTCTATTAAACCAAAAGCTTGCTAATACACTCCCAGACAACACATGCCATACACTAAAAATAGCCCCTGGCAGCGCCGTAATAGCATTGAAAAATTGCATTGATAAAGCGACCGCTAATCCTGAGTTTTGCATCCCCACTTCAATGGCAATGGTGCGACAAATCGCTTCATCATAACCAAAAAATCGAGCCCCCCAATAGCCACTTAACAAACCAAATCCATTATGTAAAATCACCGCTAGCATCACCAGTAGTCCCATGGATGCAATATTACTCACATTTAACGCCACAACAATCGCGATAATGAACGCAATCACCACCATCGATAAGAACGGCAACCAATCACCGATCCGACTCACCACGCGCGTTAAAAACGTATTCAGCAATAAACCTATTCCTACGGGAAACAAAACAATCTTCACCATGCTCAGCAACATACTGAGAAACGGCACATCGACAACTTTCCCCACTAATAATTCAACTAGAATAGGCGTTAACACCACACTCAATAAAGTTGATGTTGCCGTCATGGTAATCGATAATGCCACATTTCCTTTTGCTAAAAAGCACATAACATTAGAAGCTGTTCCACCCGCAACACTGCCCAACAATACCATACCGACTAATAAATCATCATTTAACTGCAAACTCTTGGCAATGAAGAGAGCTAACAAAGGCATTAACGTAAATTGCAGTAATACACCCAAGAACACCACACGTTTTTTTTGCATTACCAACGAAAAGTCATGAGCCGTTAACGTCAGCCCCATACATAGCATGATCAATGCCAATAAAGGGGTGATCATGCCTTTAAAATCAATAAAAAATGCGGGCTCTGCAAAGGCAGTCCCTACCATCAATAACACCCATAAAGGAAATAACCGCGTTAATATTACCGACATATTGATACTTCCAAAAATGAGAAAGAATAAATGAGAAGAGGATAAAGTAGCATATAAGAAAGCTAGCGAATACACGCTAGCTTTTAGGGGAAGGTAATCAGTCAATTGACAATATGCATCAACCTAACTTGCGTCTTAGCTCTTTTGTTGCGGTCACTAAGTTACGTAAAGCGGGCTCAACTTCATCCCATGTCCGTGTTTTTAATCCGCAATCAGGGTTAACCCATAATTGACGCACAGGGATTTTTCTAGCGGCTTTTTCAATTAACGTCACCATTTCATCCACACTGGGAATATTAGGCGAATGAATATCATAAACACCTGGACCGATTTCATTAGGATAATTAAAATCTTCAAAAGCTTTCAGTAAGCCCATACGAGAGCGTGACGTTTCAATGGTGATAACATCGGCATCCATAGCCGCTATCGCAGCAATCGTCTCATTAAATTCGCTATAACACATATGCGTATGGATCTGCGTTGCATCAGTCACACCAGCGGCACTTAACTTAAAAGCATTAACGGCCCAATCAAGATAATGCTGCCAGTCACTTTTCTTCAAAGGCAGCCCTTCACGAAAAGCGGGCTCATCAATTTGAATAATGCCAATACCCGCATTTTGCAAATCAACCACTTCATCACGGATAGCTAAGCCTATTTGGGTCGCTATTTCATCACGACTAATATCTTCGCGAGCAAAAGACCAATGTAAGATGGTAACAGGTCCCGTCAGCATTCCTTTAACCGGCTTTTCCGTTAAACTCTGCGCATAAGTAGCCCATTCTACGGTCATTGCTTTAGGGCGGCTCACATCACCATAAATAAGCGGCGGTTTAACGCAGCGAGAACCATAACTTTGTACCCAACCAAATTGCGTAAAGCCGACACCTTCAAGTTGTTCGCCAAAGTATTCCACCATGTCATTACGTTCAGCTTCACCGTGGACTAAAACATCAATACCGAGTTTAAGTTGACGTTCAATGGTATCTTTTGTCACTTGTTGGAGTTGCTCAGTATACGTCGCTTCGGTGATTTCACCTTTACGCCAGCGGCTACGTAAACCCCGAATAGCAGGCGTTTGAGGAAACGATCCTATGGTCGTTATAGGAAATAAGGGTAAGCGATATTTATCTTGCTGTACTGCTTGACGTTTTACAAACTCATTCTGTCTTTCATAATCTTGTTGAGCTAATGCTGCAACTCTATCGATCACCGATTGATCTGCCGCTTTTGCTCTGGCATGACGACGTAGGGCACAATGAGCAACGATGGCCTCTGCAAGCGGTGACTGCCTATCATCGAGTAATGTCTTTAGCTGAGATAACTCAGTCAACTTTTGTTTAGCAAATGCCAGTTGTGTTTTAAGCTCTGGTGCAAGCTCCGTTTCCACTTCTAAATCGACGGGACTGTGTAATAAGCTGCAAGAAGGCGCAATCCAAACGTTATCTTGACGATCATGCACCACACTTGAAATACGCTTGGCAAGGGTATCAAGTTCTGCCGCCCAAACATTACGACCATTGATCACGCCTAACGACAGCACGGTGTCAGTGTTTACTTTCTCAGCAAATGCCGCTAATTGTTCGGGTGCAGTAACCAAATCAAGGTGAAGACCCGCTACAGGTAGATCAGTCACTAAGTCAAGATGATGCTCAATACTGCCATAATAGCTGGCCAGCAAAGTTTTTGTCGGTGCGGCATCCAATGCTTGATAAGTATCCGTAATAGCTTGCTGCCAATCACTTGTTAGCTCTAAAGCCAAAATAGGTTCGTCAAGCTGTACCCATTCGACCCCTTGTTCATTAAAACACGTTAACAAAGCCGTATACGCTGTTAATAACGAGGGCAACAAAGTCAATTTATCAAATTCAGCTTCCACTGTTTTTGCAAGGTATAAGAATGATACCGGGCCTAAAATAACCGGTTTGGCTTTAAAGCCTAGCGCCTTCACTTCTTCAATTTCATCAAAAAATTGATTATAAGCAATGTCAAAGGTCTGCTCAGGTTTAAGTTCAGGCACGATATAATGATAATTCGTATTGAAGTATTTCGTCATTTCAGCTGCGGGGGCGTTCGTCCCTGACGGCGCTCGACCACGGCCCACTCTAAACAAGGTATCAATGTCTATTTGACCTTCACCGCGATGACGATCAGGAATCGCATTTAACGTCGCACTGAGTGTCAACACTTGATCGTAATAAGCAAAATCACCAACAGGTAGAAACTCTACGCCCGCATCGGCCTGCCACTGCCAATGCGTACGACGCAAATCACTCGCTACGTCTGAAAGCTCTGCTTGTGTTATCTCACCACGCCAATACTTTTCTAACGCAAACTTAAGTTCACGATGACGACCAATTCGAGGAAAACCTAAGCTCGCTATTTGCATACAATACCCTTTATTTCAATAAGCTTCATTCTGGATTAAACACACCGTTTGCTATTTCATGACAAATAGTTAATACAGGCGTCTGGACGTCTAGAAGTGTATTGTGATAGTCTCATTCATCGCAATCGAATTGATTTCAAGAGCAACATGAGTAATATTCATGTGGAGAGAAAATGATAGAGCTTAGACACCTACGCACATTAATCGCCCTAAAAGAAACGGGTAGTTTAGCAGGAGCTGCAGCCAAACGTTTTGTGACTCAATCGGCCTTGTCTCATCAAATCAAAGAACTTGAAACTCGGATCAGCTCAGCCATTTTTGTCCGTAAAAGTAAACCATTAACCTTTACGCCCGAAGGCGTAAGACTACTGCAACTCGCCAACGATATTTTGCCTAAGGTAATGGAAACAGAACATGAATTAAAACAAGGATTAGATGACGAAAATCATCAATTGCGAGTCGGTATTGAATGCCACAGTTGTTTTCGATGGTTAATGCCAGTAATGGCACAATTTAGAGAGCATCATTCTCAGGCTAATTTAGACTTATCGAGTCGACACTTATTTGACTCACTCAATGCGTTAGAAGCGGGGGATTTAGATGTTGTCCTCACTTCAGATCCAGTTCCAGCTCAATCTATTACCTATCAACATCTATTTGATTTTGAAGTAAAACTTGTCATCGCAAACGATCATCCTTTGGCGAATGAGCCTTTTGTATCTCCTGCACAATTAACCGGACTTCCTATCCTAAGTTATCCTGTTCCTATCCAGAGAATGGATATTTACCGCCATTTTCTGGAGCCTGCTGGCATTAAACCCGGTCCCCAAATTCATTGCGATCTCACTATGATGCTACTACAACGCATTGCGTGTAAAGATGGCATAGCGGCATTACCCTCTTGGTCTATAAAAGAAGCTCACGGTTTAAGCTTAACCAGTATCACACTCGGAAAAGAAGGGCTCAAAAGACCTTTATTCGGCGCATATCGTCCTCACAATGCGAATAGCCGACTGGCCCAAGATTGGTTAAATTTAGTAGCAAAGGAAGGCGCTAATAAATAAACAATAAATAGAAAATAGAAAAAACTGATAGAGACAAAATATCGACCTCTCATTGAAGCAGAGGTCGATGTTAAAAAGACGTGTGAACACTATTTAATCTTGGGGTTGAGTAACAAATTCCGTTTTTCTAAAATGGTTTGCAAAATCATACCCGCAGAGTAAGGCTCTGTGGCTTTTTGTAAGTTATGCGCAATCATAAACTCATCCCGTAAATCATCATCTAACCCTAACGCCGCAAAAGCTTGTAGCGTCAAAGTTTGTTGGTGATTATCAATCAAAGATTTTAATACCCCTAATGGATAAGGCTTAAGCGCATTATCGTTTAAATAAGCAAATGCACTCAATACGATGATTTCACCAAACACGCTGAATAACGCTAATGTTTGAACTTCATCAGGATTAATACCTTTACCTTTAAAGCGTTGTAAGCTATCCAACGCCTCCGCCGCAATATCTTCCGTCAAGGTCCAATAACCTTGTACCAATTTTTTATAAGGTTCAGCCAATTCATCTAATCGCTCTTTTAAATAAAAACTAAAAGCATAACGATAAATATTAATCTGCCCTAAACGCACTAAGGCATCTTTTAGAGAACGATTTCGGTGAGTCCCAAACCCCACACAATCGGCACAGTGACTGCGCCATAATAAATGTGCCGATAAAGCAGGATCGGATGACACAATATCAATCACATTGCGTACATCGCTCTCTGCGATAATGGCTTTTTTTAAAGGAATTAGGATCCCTCTACGTCCAATTACTTGCTCTTCATTGCCAATAATTGCATGTACTTGAGTAAATACCTGCTGCTCAAGATCTGTCATCTGAAGTTTTAAACCTTCTTATTTTTAATATTATTTAACAACGACGTTGCCACATTAATAAACCCTGTACTAACATGGATCACGCCTAATCTTATCTAGCTTAACAAGTTTCACCTACTTTAGGGGCTAAAAATAGGATTTAAATACAAATTTACCATTCAAACTCATTATTATTACCATTAAAATTCAATCATAAACGCCAATTTATACATTGCATGCTTATGGGTATAAATCCCAATCACTTTAGACTCATTTAACATAAGTGATAAAATTGATCGCAAAGTAACCACTAACAGCCTAAAGCGACCATTTTTTCATTTTGATGAAAAAATCTCTCTATCACAATTATCATTAATATTGATAGCTCAAACACCCCCTCATTAATGCGTTACATATTAATACTTTAGTGTATATAGTGTTTGAATTGTAAATTTATAATGTTAACCTCCGCCGCCTTAAATGATTTAACATTGAAGTAATTGACTAAACAACTATGAAAAAATTCACTATCGCTGCCTTAATGTTGGCTACCGGCAACATCAATTCCGCAGCCGCAAGCACCGAAGGCTTTTATCTCGGTGCCGAATTTGGTGCCACTCAATTAAAAATTGCCAAAACCCCAATCAATGAACATGCGAACAGCTATGGCTTATACATGGGTTATCAATTTACAAACTGGTTTGCTTTAGAAGGAAAAATCTCGAAAACGGCTGATTATAATATTAATGAAGATTATAATATAAATGAAAATGTCTACATAAATATATATGAAGATGGATCTCTTGATACTATTTCTACTAATAAAAAAACTAAACATTCAGCAACAAGTGTAAATTTAACCCCCAAATTTAATTGGCAGCTCAATGATACCTTATCTGTATTTGCCAAAGCGGGGATCAGCTACACAAAAATGACCGTCAATACCCATACCACACTGACTGATAGCTATTATTATTATGATAACGATACGCTTTATTATATGTCGAACAGCAGTGTGTCTGATAGCTATGATGGCTGGGGTTACATCTTAGGCGCAGGTATGGATGTATCTATTAACACACACCTTACCCTTCGCTTGGGCTATGACTACACCAAAGTCGATTTGGAAAATAATCATGTCTATTCAGATTATGATGAAGGTAAGCTTGATACGACACTGTCACAATTTAGCCTAGGGTTACATTACACCTTTTAAAATGTCGTTGTTACCGTCAGTCTCATTTGATTGAGTTCTGCTGTGTTTTGCCCCCAAATATTTGGGGGCTTATTTTATCGAAAATGACTAACTAAAACCGATAACTGGCCGACACGGTCAACATTCTTTCAGTACCAGAATAGTAATACCCTGTTCCATAACTATAATAACCTGCGCTGACATACTTTTGATTAAACAAGTTATCCACGCGAATACTGGCTAACCAATCATTAAGGTTATAGTTAAGCGCAATATTGGTCAGTGTATAACTGCTGAGTTTTGGACCACTGTTGCTATTATCGCCATCTAAATATTGTCTACCTGTATACACAGCTTCAACAAACGCTTGTAAATCATCTGTCAGATCGACACTGGTAAAGGCTCTTCCTGAATGTTTTGCCACCCAAGACAGCGCTTTGCCTTTGTTCTCGCCATGGGTAAATTCAGCGTCGATATAACTATAATCAAGACCGACTTGCCATATCGATGCCACTTGCCAATCCCAATCAAGGCTTAAGCCATAACGCCTCGATGCATCGGCATTCACATTGGCGCCGGGGAAAAAGCCACCACTGGGCGAGTCGGCTGACGAGTCAAACACTATTTCATCTTCTAAGTCGAGGCGATACAGATTCACTCTAATAGTATTGTATGCGGTGATCCAATCCCAGCCCGCCTCAACAGACTCACCCGTTTGCGGTTTTAAACCATACACCCCCGCTGAGGTATAGGCTTGCTCATCAACTTTAGCGAAGCGAAAATTACTCTCACCTCGAAGATAAAACCGATGTGCGCTGCTGGGACGATAGTTGACGCCTAGCTCAAAGGCGGTGGCCTCATTATTAAGATCCACGCCATCGGGGTAAACCGAATTATCGGTTAAATCATCTTTGACATGAGCGTAACGGCCACCCGTAACTAGACTCACAGATGAGGTTAACGGCACAGTGACTTGGCTATACACGCTAGCCATGTTTTGCTTATCTTCTCGGTTGATATAAGTGCCTGTAAATTTAGCATTGCCTAAGTTGTAATCGATACCCGAGATAAGATTGATATTCCCTTTCCCGTTAGGGAAACTCGCCGTCACTTTAGGTTGCAACTCTAATAAAGAACGCTCATTTCTTAAAATACTGGTGCCATAAACAGAGGTCGAACTGGCGTTAATTAACGAATCTGTGTAAGTCACATCCGTTGACAATGCCCAGGTGCTATTGAGTTGATGACGGTAACCACTGCGACTCGCACTGGTCATTTCGTGCTGCTCACCTTGGCTGCTACCCACTTGACGAGGATCATCTTGGTATTCAGTGGCTGTTAACGCGCCGGGTAAATCTTGCTTATTATCGTAATAACTGGTTTCGACAAAAAAATCATCACTTGCTGTTTGATATTGCAAGCGGCCTAAAATCGATCCGGTATTATTACTATTATGTTTGCGGTAGTTATCACTTTCATTTTGACTGCCCGCTAAATAAACGCTCCACTCATCGTTAATTTTAGCCGACACGTCGGCTCGGCCTTCATAGGTACCGTAATTCCCCGCCAAGAGTTGAACATTACCGCCAGTATCGTCAGGCGAACGGGTAATAATATTAATCACTCCCCCCACAGCCTGATCGCCATATAACACGCCCGCACTACCGGATAAAATCTCCACTCTTTCCACCTGATTTAACGGAATAGCGCCCACACTTGGCGCGGCAATATCAATATTATTGAGCCGACGACCATCCATTAAAATAAGCGTATTATTGCTGGCTTGGCTGCCACTAAAGCCCCGCATCGAAAATACCGGACCACTATTACTGTCGGTAATTTGAATGCCGCTTTGGCCCCGTAATACATCCGTTAACGTGGTAGCCCCACTCAAGGCAATATCCACACTGTCAATAACATTCACATTAGCAGCGATATTTAATGGGGTAGTATCAACACGACCAATCACCGTGATCACCTCATCGATATTACTTTCTGTTGGATAGGCCAACGGTGTTTGCTTAACTTGCTTCTCGCTCGATGCGGTCTCTTCAGTGCTATTCTCGGCTGCAAACGCCGTTGGAGATAGCAGTATTGAAGATAAGGCTGAAGACAATAATGTCAGCGCTAACATAGATGGGTGTATATATTTTTGGCCCACACATTGCGCCAGCTTTGTTACTTGTATTCCCATTTACCTTTTTCTCCCAAAGGATAAACGGAGCAAATTGTCACGCTAAGAGCAATAAAATGGCATCCCGTTCTCATCACTCATTTATCAATAGGCCCTCATGACAGAGCTCATCACAAAACACATCTCTGAGTAACTAAAACTATTATTATTTTATTATCTTATCGCATCTCGAGATCTGCCCACCGAAATCATCGAAATCATCTTTAAGGCCGGTCTCCGGACTTGAATCAAAAGCATCATGGTTAATGGCATAGTAAAATGCTCATCAAGCTCGCTTATTCATCTTTACCGTTGCGGGGGCAGTGCCTGACTTTCACAGACTTCCCGATTATCCAAATGTTCTATAATAAACGACATTCGGCACCTTAAAAACTGACAGTTACCACCTAACATTGATTGATTTTTATTTTATAAAATCAATATTCGACGTTAACGTTACATAAAAAACGAGAATGAATAGAATACGCCTCTATTATTCTTCTATAAATCATTTTATACACTTATACATATATGATTTCGCGGCATTATAAAGTATCGACTAAAGGCTAACAATCAATCGATGATTTTTCTCGTCCCTAATGATGACTGAAATCGAGCCGACAACTAAAGACGCCTCAATTTAATTGTCATTTGAATAGCACTTGTATCTTCAGCACAATAAGATACACCTAGAAAATCATTAACCATAAAGAGTTACTATAAATGACGACACTTCTGATCTTAGGCAGCAGTAATATCGATCATGTTATGCGAGTTGAGCAGCTCCCCAAAGCAGGAGAAACCCGTATAACGCAAGACTATCGAGTCCAATTTGGCGGCAAAGGGGCTAATCAAGCCGTCGCCAGCGCGCGTTTATGTCTTGGCGCAACGGACGTTCATTTTATCAGTGCATTAGGCAAAGATCCCACAGCACAAACCATGTGTACATCTTGGAAAAAAGAGGGATTAACACTCGATGCCCTCTCCTTTATCGACAATGAAAATACCGGCAGTGCAATGATTTTTATCGATAATCAAGGGGAAAATTGTATCGCCGTCAATGCGGGCGCCAATGCCTGTTTGTTACCTCATATGCTAATCAAACAAGAAGCCTTATTTTCAAAGGCTAATCACTTGCTAGTGCAATTAGAAACCCCGATAGAAACGGTCCAGCAAGCCTTAGTATTGGCTAAGAAACATCAATGCCACACCATACTCAACCCTGCGCCCGCGATAAAACTGAGTGCAAAACTGCTTGCTTTGGTGGATATTATCACGCCAAACGAAACTGAAGCCTATAAATTAACTGGTATTGACGTCATCGATAACCATAGCGCGCAACAAGCTGCCGACGTGTTACACCTCGCTGGCATAAAGTGTGTCATCATCACACTGGGCAGCCAAGGGGCTTATGTGAGTGAGCAAGCTGCCAATGCCAGTGAAAAAAAGACAGGCCAGCTTATTCCAACCCCGACCGTCACGGCCATTGATACGGTTGCCGCAGGCGATACCTTTAACGGAGGCTTGATGGTCGGGCTCGCTGAAGGCTTACACTTACATCAAGCCATTCGTTTTGCCAATCAAGCCGCAGGGATCACAGTGACTCGCCACGGCGCTCAAGCTGCTATCCCTTATCGCCATGAAGTGATATTAGAATAATACCCATCCTATTCAATAGGGTTGGTATAACGTCCTGCGATCACAATTAAAGCCGACACATTTCACAAAAAATGATCCATTGGCCATACTGTGCATTATCCACATTGCACGCTGAGCTAACACTGGATGGTAGAGCCATATGATTGCTTTTATATTTCACTATATCGCCAATAATCCTTTTGTGTTTTTATTCCTCGCTATTAGTCTGGGTTATCCACTGGGTAAAGTCAGCATTAAGGGGATCAATTTAGGCGCTACTGCTGGCACACTGCTCGTTAGCGTACTGATTGCACTGGGCGCCTTTTCATTTTACGGGTTAACCATCGATGCACCAGGACTCATCTCTGATATTTTTCTGATGATGTTTATGTATGCCATCGGGATGAAAGTGGGGCCGCAGTTTTTTTCAGGGCTCGCCCGTGGCGGCATGGATTTTGTCGTTATCGGTCTCATTGTGGTTTTTAGTAATTTTCTCATTGTCTTTTTTGGCGCAAAACTATTCAACCTCGCCCCCGGTTACGCTGCGGGTATTATTTCAGGCAGCTACACTGTGACCGCTGTTATGGGAGTGGCTCAATCAGCGATTACCTCTGGCGCTTTTAAAGCGCCCAATGACATCACGCTCGATCAAGTCAGTGCCAATATAGCCGCAGGATATGCCATCAGCTACATCCTCTCAAGTGTCTTTATCATATTGTTAATTAAATATTTACCTTCATTATTTGGCAGGGATCCCGTTAAAGCGGGGAGAGAAGCTGAAAGCAATTTTGGCGCAGGTAAAGATAATGAAGCCTTACCCAGTACCGCCGGTTTTTCAAGCCTTGGGGTATTACCACTGGATATTCGCGCCTATCGTGTCGAGCATCAAGAATTAGTCAACCAAAGCCCTGACAGTCTCTATCACCGTTATCCTCAGGCCACGGTATTGAGAATAATGAGAGATAATAAAATCATTACGGCAGCAGACAATCCTAAATTACAGCTTGGGGATATCATTGGAGTCCGTGGGCAATATCATATGCTCATTGAAGGGGGTGAAAGTCATATAGGAACCGAAGTCGATGAGCCAAGAGTGCGCAATGTTGACATTGAAGTGGCCGATCTTCACCTAGGAAAGTCCGACTATATTGGTTATAACATCGAACAATTAAGCCAAAAAATAGGCTTTGGGCTTTACCTCAAGGCCTTATTTAGGCAAGGGCATCCATTACCCATTTTGCCTCAAACTCAAATTGAAATGGGCGATGTGATCCGCGTCGCAGGATCCGACTGGTGCGTTAAGCAAGCGGCCAAAAAACTCAACAGTACACCGATCGTTGAAAGCACCATCACCGAGACCTTTTATTTGGCTTTGTCCCTATTAATCGGCTACATTTGTGGTCACCTAAGTGTCAATATCTCGGGTATTCCCTTTGCTCTAGGTACATCAGCAGGCTGTATGCTAACGGGGATTATTTTTTCATTTTTTCGCACCCGTAACCCCGCCTTTGGCGGCCCCATGAGTGAAGGTGCCCGTAGTTTCTTGCAAGATATCGGCTTAAGTTTATTTGTGGCCGTTTTAGCCACCAGCGTCGGGCCTAAAATTTTGGACTCTTTTCAAGGTACCGTCGTCATAAAAATTGCCTTTCTAGGCTTGATTGCCGCGCTATTACCTCCGCTACTGGCTTGGTTATATGGACTCTACTTTCGCAAGATGAATCCCGCAATTCTAGCGGGCGCCTGCGCAGGCGCCCGTAACAGCACTCCCGCAATGAAAGGGGCCCAAGATATTTGCCAAAGTGACATACCTGCCATTGGCTATCCTGTCCCTTATGCCCTCACATCCATGATAGTGCTCATCTTAGGCTATTTGAGTATGGTGTTGTATTAGGAGCACCAATGAAAACACATAGACCTAGTACATCAATACGCTGGGGGATCATCGGCTGTGGCGACGTCACTGAGGTTAAAAGTGGCCCAGCCTACCAACATACCGAACACTTTGAACTCTCAGCCGTCATGAGACGAGATAAACACAAAGCCCAAGATTATGCCGCGCGGCATAACATCAAAAATCACTATACTCAAGCTGATAGTATTATTTTTAATGATGATATTGATGCTATCTATATTGCCACACCACCTGATACCCATAAATTTTATGGGTTACAAGTTGCAACAGCAGGAAAACCTTGCTGTATTGAAAAACCTTTAGCGGTTAATTATCAAGATAGCTTAAGTATTTACCAAGCCTTTGAACACACTAATACCCCGCTATTTGTGGCCTACTATCGCCGCTCTTTGCCTAGATTCAATAAAATAAAGAGCCTAATTGATGCAGGAGAGGTTGGCGAGATCCGTCACATTCAATGGCAACTTTCTCGCCCGCCCAACAGTGTCGACAGCTCAGGTCAATCCCAATGGCGTACAGATAAAAACATCGCCCCCGGTGGCTACTTTGATGATCTCGCTTGCCACGGGCTCAACTTATTCGCTTATCTTCTCGGTGATTTTATACAAGTGGAAGGGATGGGCTTCAACCAACAAGGACTTTATAGCGCCTTCGATGCCGTTAGCGCATGCTGGTCCCATTCTAATAATATTACCGGCTGTGGCTATTGGAATTTTTCTTGCCACCATAAGCAAGATAAAGTGGATATTTTGGGATCCTCAGGCACAATCAGTTTCTCGGTGTTTGAAGAAGCAAGTATCACATTAAGTACCGCCCAACGGCAGGAAGACATCTTTATTGCCAACCCAAACCCTATCCAACTTTATCATGTACTTAATATGAAAGAGCAGTTAATTAATCGCATCAAGCATCCCAGTGACGGTAAATCTGCGCTTCACACCAGTTGGGTTATGGATAAAATACTCGGGGGAATTGCTCCTTAGTAACGGTTTTGTCGTACTAGCCGCAAGGCAGCCTGATGGCATTGATACCATGTCACACTGAGCAATATCCAAGACTTAAGCCCCAATCAAATTAGCAATAAGCTGATTAATGATTGCTTAGCACTGCAGGGCAACTCATCGAAACCAGCCAAAATCAGTAAGCCTAAACCCATCATTCGAAACTTGTGTGACGGTCAAGTCAAAGTCGAAGAGTACGCCACCGCCATCAAAGTGGATATTCAAGACATCAATGCCGAACAAATGAAAGAAATCCAAGAGTTGATTGCTGCGGTACTCGGCCACTGAGTCACTGAAGTCCCTCAATTTCAAACAAAAAAAGTGGGGCAATCTGCCCCACTTTTTTATGTCAGTAACGCTGTACTCATCGCATTAAGTTTTTAAAATATGTTTCATATCTAATAACGCATCTGACATCAAACTCAAGGTACCATGGTGCAGCTCTTTTTCATCCGTCATCAATAGCAAGACATTGGTGGCCGACGTCACTTGATTCAACCGACTACGCATCTTTTCATTGTCTTCTTGGCTCAGCTCAGGCGTAGGCGCATTTTCGTCGCAATCAGGATTAATTTGAGGGTACCCCGACTCATCATCACTGCCGCGTCGATATTCCCCCAGCGCATCATGATGAAAATAACGACCATAATTTTTAGCAATAAAACCCAGTAATTTAAAAATCTTACCCATACTCGGCTGGCTATCACCCTCTTGCCATTGCTGTATATCAGCCTCACTCACACTCATGATTTCGGCCAACTGTGTTTCAGTCAAATCAAAACTTGTGCGTATATTTTCCAGTTCCGTCACATCCCTGCTCCTGTTAATCGTTTCGACGTCCCCGCCTTTACAGCCACATAGCCCATACCCACTAATAGCACCATTTCTAAAATACTAATTGGTAAACGTATATACTCATATATGTCATAGAAAAATATAGGATTAAAGTCGACAAAAACATTGCCCAACACATCCTTACGCACTAAATCTTCTATGCCCGTCATTAAATTAGTCATCACCGCTAAGCCATACACGCCCAACAACAAATACTCTTGAGCAAAGCGCTGATAATGCACCTTTAGCCTTAACGCCTTAGCAATGGGGCCGCGATACCAAATCAAGGCCATCACTAATACGTCATAACCTATATAACTAAAATAAAAGCCCCAACTGGGCACTTGAGTGAGTAAATAGTCATTCAGCCACAACGTATCCACTAACTTCATCGCTGTTGGGAACATCAGCAAGTAAGCCCAATTAGGCAAATGACGGCACATGAGTACACTCATACCTAACCCCAAGACTAAACCAATATTGCCTAACCAATATAACTCTCTAAAGAAAACTGAAATAATTAAGATTAACGCCAATAAACCACTTACAGCAAAGGTTCCTAACCACAACCAGGGTTTTTTATTGGCAAAATAAATTACTCCCGAGCTGATCAGGCCGAGGCCAATAAGCACAACAACGAATACATCCATGCTGATCTCCTAGCTCATCACAACAAAAGAGCTAACATCATTACTAGGTTGAGTTGTCCCACCACCACCCATAGGTAACGGCGGTACCCATCCTTCCTCACCATTCAATAAGGCAAAACTAACATCATTGCTAGGCTTACTAGAACCACCACCCGTCATCGGTACTGGTGGCAACCAGCCAGCTTCACCCTCTAATAAGGCGAGATTGATATTACTAGAGCCAGGTTGTCCACTCCCACCACTACCCAACGGTAACGGCGGTATCCAACCTTCACCATTCAATAAGGCAAAATTCACCTTTTCAATAGGATTATTCCCACCACCACCCGTCATCGGTGTAGGCGCTGGAAGACTCACGCTCAAGGGGCCGAGGGCGATGGCTTCTGACAGTACTTGGCTGACTTGATGATGGAAAGATTGGCTATTGGCTTGAGCACTCGTTTGAGTATTGTGCAGGCGCACCAATAAATCGGCGGGGTTTAGTGCATTCGTCGAAGGGGTCACGCTCACGACTTCGGTGGATTGTTGTAAGGCTTGAAACACATCGGACTCTATACTGGGTGGCATATCCATTATCATGATTGTTTTCCTTGCTTTCTTCTTATAAATAAACAGTTAAATAGACCGCTATACACATGGCTGCCAACATCGCATTCGAACTCGTTAGCGATTCATGCATGGCATTAACTTTTTAGTTTGATTGTCGTTTTTAATCGCTTCACTAATATACAGAACATTAAGTACATTATTCAAGCTATTGATTTACTTATTACCATCATTTAGCTATCAGATGCTTAACAAAAAAGGCAGGTTAAACCTGCCAATCGAAGATAATCCCAAATCACATGCTCCTCAAAAAATGAACAAAATAGTGAATCAATAAGTAACCCTATATAGAGATAAATGGATAGCAAGGCCTTAGCGACTTGAATACGGGTAAACACTGGACAAAAAAAGAGCCGACAATCATGTCGGCTCTTTTTCATTTATCTCTTTGCAATCGATACTTTCACGCTATGCCGCTTTATGCGCTTTACTCTCTTCAGCAACGTTGCTGTCATCGGTGTCATCAACGTCACTTCGGATCAGGTGATCAAAGGCGCCTAAAGAGGCTGTCGCGCCACTGCCCATGGCAATAATAATTTGTTTGTAAGCCGAATTAGTCACATCACCTGCGGCGAACACGCCCGGTATGGATGTTTGCCCTTTGCCATCGACGATAATCTCGCCTCTTGGGGTGACATCCACGATGCCTGTTAACCACTCACTATTAGGCACTAAGCCTATTTGCACAAAAATACCGGCAAGTGCAACATGATGGGTTTCATTGGTGGCTCTGTCGGTATAATCTAACCCATTGACCCGCTGGCCATCGCCGGTGACGTCGGTGGTCATGGCTTGGGTAATAATGTCGATATTCCCCATAGAGCGGGCTTTTTTCTGCAATACGTCATCGGCCCTGAGAATGGCATCAAACTCGAGTACGGTGACATGTTCTACAATATTGGCCAAATCGATTGCCGCTTCGATACCTGAATTACCACCACCGATCACCGCTACGCGCTTACCTTTAAACAGCGGGCCATCACAATGTGGGCAATACGCCACACCTTTACCGCGATACTCTTGCTCACCGGGCACCTTCATTTCACGCCAGCGTGCTCCAGTCGCCAGTAATACCGTACGGCTTTTTATCACGGCGCCACTTTCCAGTTTAAGCTCAAATAACTTGCCCGATTTTAATGACAACGCGCGCTGATTATCCATTATATCCACTTCATAGTCATGAACATGGGCTTCAAGGTTTGCCACTAACTTAGGCCCTTGTGTGGCCTTTACTGAGATAAAGTTTTCAATACCCACCGTCTCGGCCACTTGACCGCCAAATTTATCGGCGACGATGCCGGTTCGTAATCCTTTTCGTGCCGCATAAATGGCTGCCGATGCCCCCGCAGGACCACCGCCGACCACTAAGACTTCAAAAGGCTCTTTCTCATTGAGTTTTTCCGCTTGTCGGCTTTGGGCATTGACATCAATTTTATTTAAAATGTCCACTACAGTGACGCGCCCCACAGCAAAAGGCTCACCGTTTAAATACACCGAAGGCACCGCCATGATATTGCGCTCATCCACTTCTTCTTGAAATAAAGCACCGTCAATCATCACATGGTGAATATTAGGATTAATCGCCGCCATCATATTGAATGCTTGCACCACCTCAGGACAGGTTTGGCAACTCAACGACACATACGTCTCAAATCGATATTCACCTGTCAGCGCACTGATTTGTTCAATAAGCTCAGGCGCTAATTTTATCGGATGTCCACCTGTATGTAATAGCGCTAACACTAAAGAGGTGAACTCATGCCCCATTGGCACCCCCGCAAAAGTGATACTGGTTTGTGCTTGGGCTGATTGTGAAGGGCTAGTGATCTTCATTGAAGGCGTTCGCTCACCCATTTGAGTTGTGAGACTGACCAAATCTGATAATTGGACAATCTCATCAGCCAGCACGGCTAACTCCCGCGCTTTTGTCGTATCATCTGCCGATACGACAAGTTCAACTGGACGCTTAAGGTTTTGTAAATAGGTTTTCAGTTGAGTTTTCAAATTCGTATCTAACATAATGACTCCTGAGCCAGAAAAATAAATGAATCGCTAATACTTTAAAAGAAAGAAACAATCACGAACGAGTGAACTAAATTAAAAATAAATACAGAAAATAAAAAATAAAGCAGACCCATTAGTCAGGGGGATTAATGGGTCCGGTCTATTGAGTAAACCTCATAAAACAGCAGGTTTCATTAAACAGTCCGTCTCATCCAATACAATGAATTAGATTTTACCGACTAAGTCTAATGAAGGGGAAAGCGTCTCTTCACCTGGCTGCCAAGCAGCAGGGCACACTTCACCATCATGAGTCGCAACATATTGCGCCGCTTGAATTTTGCGAATGAGTTCAACTGCACTACGGCCAATACCCAAGTCATGAATTTCAGCGATTTTAATTTGACCTTCTGGATTAATCACGAAGCTACCGCGAAGTGCTAAACCATCTTCTTCAATCATTACACCAAAATTGCGGCTAATTTTTCCCGTTGGATCGCCTATCATTGGATATTGAATTTTGTTGATCGTATCAGAGCTGTCATGCCAAGCTTTATGGGTAAAATGCGTATCTGTTGAAACGGAGTAAATTTCAACACCCATGTCTTGCAGCTTTTGATAATGATCGGCTAAGTCACCTAATTCAGTTGGACAAACAAAAGTAAAGTCAGCTGGGTAAAAGAAAACAACCGACCACTTGCCTAATAAATCTTGCTCTGTCACTGGGTGAAAATCACCTTTGTGAAAAGCCGTTGCTGAGAAAGGTTGAACTTGAGTATTAATAATTGATTGATACATATCTTGCTCCGTAAATGCGAAAATAAAGTCTGGGATTGGTTTCGATGCAAGAATAATAGAACAACAAGTAAATTAAATATAACGGATAAAACCTATCGCTTTAATCGGTTTTTCAAATAAAGAGTCGGAGCAACTACAAGATTATTTTATATTTAAGAAACAAATGGTTAAAAAAATCATGTTCAAGTTACTTGTTCACTATACTTAGTATTAACGGCTCATCCAGTAAAAGGATTTAACTATGCGCTTAATCATAAAGGGACTTTACCTCACGACTTTACTGCTTGGCTTCGTATTCTTGAGTCAATCGATGGCCGCCATTGATCATGACCTTATTTGCGAAGGATTCGGTCCACAAGCCCCTAGGAATCTACAACTCGGTGAAGGCGAAAATACCAGTGTCTTTGGTATCGCCCCCCCTTTCACCCAGATGAATTTGTGTAATATGCACTTTCACTATAATGCAGAGCATAAAGCCAAAGCCTTTAATATTTATGCGGGCAAAGGCGATAAAAATGGCGTTGGAGGTGGCTTTGAATGCAAGATCAGTAAAAAACTTAATTATGCTGAAAGCATGCCGGTACCCGGCAACATGTGTGACGGACTCATTCCCGGGAATACCGTAGAGTTCCATTGGGTATACTCATCTTGTAATGTTAAACCCGGTGTCGGACTGGGCGCTTGCTCAACTCCCACTTGCGTTAATCCTGATTTACGTGTCGAAGCTCAAGTGTTCACGCTAGTCAATGATGACGGTGCGCCCAGCTTTAATCAATTCACCTATGATGTCGAGAATAAAAGTGATTACTATCAAACCAAATCATTGCCTTTAGATACGGGTCAGCCTATTGTATTTTTAGGCTCTGTTACGGGCACAGATTATGATAATCAGCAATGCTCTAATAAACAGGTAACATGGAGTATCCGCCCACTGTGTGAAAAGCTGAATATAAAGAGTTTAGGTAAGTGGTGTCAAGGTAATGTCTTTCAAGAAGTCAAAGCCCATGGAGTCAGGATGTTAGTGACCGATCCCGCCTTACTGTCAGATATCGATTAACATCCGCTATTTCGATAAAAATCGGCCACATTAAAAACCAAGAAGCCACTCTGTAGAGTGGCTTCTTGGTTAGCAGCTTAATTCCAAAAATTAATTGACATTGGTACTTTCAAAGATTTTGTCGGCTGACGCCGCCACAAATCCAGTATACACTTCGCCATTTGGCATGTTATAGCGCAATGCAAACTCATAAAAACAACTGGGGATTTCAACTTTTGTGTCACTAAAGTCCATGTTGATTTTATCTGCCATCGTTGATGACTGTTCGAGTAAGACCTCAGGCGATCCTTTGACTTCTCCGCCAACGGCATTCAATACAAATCCAGCTTGTTTTAATGCCTGATTCACTTCCAGAATATTGTCATAGTCAGGTAAATGATTAATCGACACCGTAAAGTGATTCGCACGATAACCAAAAGCGGCCACCCATGCAGCATACTCACTTTCCGCTAATAGCGCTGCATAAGTCTTGGAATCAAGCACCCAATGGCGACCCGAATACAAGAAGTTATCCGCAGTGACAACGCTGGCATCCATTGCATCGATAAAACCGGTGACGATCTGCTGTAATTCAGGGCTGAACTCTTCAACCAATAACTCTGAAATAAACACTTTAGGTTGAGTACTATCTGGATGCTCAAAGTGTTTGGCGATCAGTTTTTTAGCTGCAAAATTATAATCACCACAAGCAACATAACCCAATGACTCAAAATGAGCCGCCAGCACATCTAGATTGACTTTAGCAATATTGAAAGTCCGTAGCGCGATATGATCATTGATGATCGACTCACCCTGAGACAATAACGCATGTACCTTCGCCGCAGACGGGGTCATTTTGATATAGTCTTGCCAAAGCGCATCAAACAGGGTGTTGACATTAGTGTGCATTACTTACTCCTTTAGCTCATCGAAGAAAATAAAATTACCTTCAATAAAAATACACGAAAAGCGAAAACCTGACCGTAAATTTACCTCGTTTTTATTGATACAGTATCATTTACGGCCTGATTTATTGTTAAATTATAGCGTTAAGCCAGGGCTTAATTTTGCTGGTAAGCTCACCACATCGGCTTCAACTGAAGCCACAGGATAAGCACAATAGTCCGCCGCATAAAACGCACTGGCTCTATGGTTACCCGATGCACCGACGCCGCCGAAAGGGGCCGAGCCCGAAGCGCCAGTAATTTGCTTATTCCAGTTAACAATACCGGCACGAATACGCGCAAGGAAGTAATCATAATCTTCACGGCTATCGCTCAACAGTCCCGCTGATAAACCATAGCGGGTATTATTCGCCAATTTGATCGCTTCATCAAAATCGGTATAACGCACCACTTGTAATAATGGGCCAAAATACTCTTCATCCGGTAAAGCCATCACACCAGACACATCGATCAATCCAGGTGAAACCAAACCCGTACCCGCTTCAATATGCGTTAATTCAACTAAACTGCTGGCGCCTAAATCAATCAAGGATTGTTGCGCTGCAACCATGCCTTTAGCGGCGGTTTCAGAGATCATCGATCCCATGAAAGGCTGAGGCTGCGCATTCCAAGCCCCCACTTGAATTTGCTTAACCGCACTGGCCAGTTGCACAAGTAATGCATCGCCTTGCTCACCTTTTTGTACGTACAAACGACGCGCACAAGTACAACGTTGACCCGATGAAATATAAGCCGATTGAATGATATCGTGTACTGCAGCTTTAGTGTCATTAACATCTTTAATAATAAGCGGATTATTGCCCCCCATTTCAAGCGCCAAAATTTTACCCGGATCGCCCGCATTTTGTTGATGTAATATATGACCGGTACGTGAACTACCGGTAAAGAACAAGCCGTCTATTTGAGTATGCGAGGCAAGCGCTTTGCCGGTTTCTACTTCACCTTGAACCAAGTTAAGCACCCCTTGAGGTAATCCTGCTTGTTGCCAAAGTTTTAGCATAAACTCAGCCACTTTGGGTGTTAACTCAGACGGTTTAAACACCACGGCGTTACCGGCAATTAACGCAGGTACAATATGGCCGTTAGGTAAATGTCCAGGGAAATTATAAGGACCAAATACCGCCACCACACCATGAGGCTTATGACGTAATACTGCACGTCCTGCTGGGGTGTCATTTTCAGACGATCCAGTACGCTTATGGTAAGCGGCAACCGATAACGCAATCTTACCAATCATGGCGCCTGCTTCCGTTGCGGTCTCCCATTGTGGCTTACCGGTTTCTTGTGCGATCACTTCAGCTAATGCCGCTTTATTGGCTTCAAGTTGCCCACGGTATGCTTCAATAATGGCTAAACGCGCATCAAGACCTAGCATAAACCAATCAAATTGCGCTTCACGCGCGGCCATCACGGCACTATCTACTTGCTCAGGTGTTGCGGTTTGTCCACGCCAAATAATCTCTTGATTTGCTGGGTTGATTGAAGTCACTTCGTGACCAAGACCTGCAACCCACTGTCCTTGAATAAATTGTGTCATTTTCATTTCCTACAATGCCAAAATACGAATTTGCTGCCCTGGCTCAACAAACAGCGCTGCAGCTAACTCTGGTGATAAGATCACATCATCGTTATCTTCACTTACCTGTAAAAGGGCTGACGTCGCACGATAATCACTCAATAATGTATTGGAGATAATGTACTTAGATGCCGCCTCGGGCATATCGTCAATCGTCACGGTTAATAAACGACTCTCTCTCACAGAGCGAATATCATTTAAATTACATTCAACCGTGGGTCCACCATCAAAAATATCGACATAACCACGCCACCTGAAGCCTTCCGCCTCAAGTAAGTTCAAAGCCGGACGAGTATTGGTATGCACTTCCCCAATTACTTTTTGCGCCTCTTCTGGCAATAAACACACATAAACGGTATGTTTTGGCATCATTTCAGCCATGAAGGCTTTTTTCCCTAAACCTGAAAGATAATCGGCTTCAACAAAGTCGATGCCTAAAAAGTTTTTCTGTAACCAACCATAGAAAGGTGAATGGCCATTATCATCGCTTTCACCACGCATTTCGGCAATCACCGTATCACCGAAACGATGGGCATGTTGAGCCAAAAATAAGAAACGGCTACGCGATAACATACGGCCATTATTATTTTTACGGTAGTTATCACGCAAAAACAAGGTACACAGCTCGGCCGCACCCGTATAGTCGTGGCAAAGGGTTAAGGTTTCAGCCTCATTACGCACATCAATCTGTTTAGAGTGATACACTTCGGTACCTAAACGGTAATGGTAAAAGGCATCTTCCATTCCCACGGCGGCTTCTAGCCCACAAGTACCGACCACTTCTTGCGTCTCAGTATCTTCAAGCACCATTAAATAGCCTTCATCAAAAGGTCTTTCAACCTCTTTTTGAAAAGAGGCCGTTACTCGCGCAATTTTGCTTTTGAGTAATGCTTCATTGACGGGTAAAGAGGTAAAGCCATGACCTGACTCCTCTGCAATACGATGCAGTGCTTGATAATCACTCGATCGAATGGGACGTATTATTAACATCTATGATGTCTCCTCACTATAACTTGGCTGTCAACTCCTTCCTAGCCTCATAAAAGCGCGAATTGTTTCTCAACCAAGAATGCCTGCAGCCAAAACGATAGAGCCTTAATCTTAACGATAAGGCTCCTTTCGATCCGTTTTATGCGGCGAAAACCTTAGCTACAGCACGTTCAAAACGCACTAGCCCTTCTTCTATATCGGCATGAGGGATCACCAATGAAGGCGTAAAACGCACAACATTCGCGCCCGCAATCAAGCACATCAATCCTTCTTGCGCTGATGCAACAAGGAAGTCACGTGAACGACCCGCAAATTTCTCATTCATCACTCCGCCAATAAGTAATCCTTTGCCGCGGACTTCGCTGAACACATCATACTTCTCATTAATCTTGTTCAATCCATCACGGAAAAGTTGCTCACGCTGTTTCACGCCCGCTAACACTTCAGGGGTATTCACGACATCTAATACCGCGTTCCCCACAGCGCACGCTAATGGATTACCGCCATAAGTGGAACCATGCGTTCCAATTTTAAGATGTGCAGCAATCGTTGCTGTTGTGAGCATAGCCGCGATCGGGAAACCGCCACCGAGTGCTTTTGCCGTGGTTAAAATGTCCGGTACGACATCCGTTGACATATAAGCATAAAGCTCGCCCGTACGGCCAACACCGGTTTGTACTTCATCAAAAATCAATAATGCATTGTGCTTATCACATAACGCACGCACTGCGATTAAAAACTCAGGATCAGCATCGATAATGCCGCCTTCGCCTTGTAAGGGTTCCATCATCACGGCACAGGTTTTATCTGAAATAATGGCTTCAAATGCCGCGATATCATTAAAAGGCACATGAGAAATACTTTCAGGTTTAGGACCAAATCCATCAGAATAAGCCGCTTGACCACCCACGCTCACAGTAAAGAAAGTACGACCATGGAAGGCTTTATCAAACGCAATAATTTGATCTTTTTCTGCACCAACGGTTTCTAACGCAAAACGACGCGCCAGTTTCAGTGCCGCTTCATTGGCCTCTGCACCAGAGTTAGCAAAATAAACACGATCAGCAAAAGTCGCATTAACCAGTTTAGTGGCTAACTCCAGTGCAGGCTCATTGGTCATCACGTTAGATAGGTGCCATAATTTTTCACCTTGGGTTGTTAACGCGCCCACTAATGCAGGATGACAATGTCCTAGACAGTTCACCGCAATACCGCCAGCAAAATCGATAAATTCTTTCCCTGTTTGATCCCATACACGGCTACCGTCTCCGCGAACAGGAATAATAGCCGAAGGCGCATAATTAGGCACCATGACTTCATCAAATTGGGCTCTTGTTAAATTAATGTCAATGCTCATTGCTTCTGATCCTTTCTAGTTATAACGGTAAAAACCGCTCGTAGCCGCTTCATATCCCCTATAAAACATGGGGCCTACGCGGTGACTTGTATTACAATAAGCACATTATTAGCTAAAATGTGATCAAAATGCCAGTTTTTCGCAAGCTCTATTCATCAGACCTTGCCTTTTAATGCATAAAGATTAGAAAAAGGGAATTAGACAAGCGTATTCTATGGGCGTTTAGCGCATAAATAGTCATAAAAAAGTTATTTACACCCCGTTCACTCTAAATATTCACTGAGAACGCATAAATAAACATCTAAAGCGGGTTTCATTTAGCTATTTTTTTGCCTATAAAGGGCTTTTTCAAGAGAAGATTAATGTCCCCTTCCACTCTCTATTAATCGCTCACCCTTTATTGGTTACTATTTGACCGAGATTCAGATTATTTAGCTATAAATGTCGAATGACATTTCGGTTCACAGCAAATGGCTTCGATGAGATTAAACACTGCATATTGTATTAGCTGTGATATTAAAACAGTGCATCATTCCTTTGTTCGCATATAGCATTAAACAATATGCTTTCTATCATTATCTTCAAAGCAATCATAAGAGCGGTAATAAAAGACTCATCAAGTGAACTGCTTTTGGTCTTTTCTGTAACAGCTATCTGATAGAGGATACCTTCACCGAACAACTCTTTTTGAAGTTTGAGTATAAAAAGAGAGCGGCTAGATTGGACACAATTAATAATATAACTGATTAATCATAGCGATATTTAACTAAAAGTGAATGACCATTAACTCTTTAATGATTGCGGTGTTGTGAGTAATCAGGGAGCTATAGTCGTTTCTGGTGTATGAGGATAAAGCATTGCGATGTAACCTGTTAATTGATCTTGGCCGATCAACAATTAACAAAAGGAACATCGCAATGACTAAAAATGAT
>NZ_JAKIKS010000058.1 GCF_023284005.1 Shewanella surugensis | reverse complement strand
AACTCTACAGCGATGTTTAGGATGATTCTTGAACGCTTCTTCTAGCGTGGTGAACTCATGAGGTAACAGGGCTCTAACTTGTTTCATTTATAAAAAGTGATAATTCATATACTAATGATAGTTATACAAAAATTTCGATATTGATACAAGTTCTATATCATTGGTAATGTAAAAAATATCAAAGATTAAATATTAACCTAATTGTTGGTAATTTTATACTCGGGTACTTACTGCCTTTAATATGGCAATTTGCAATGGTAATGTTTGAGGAACAGACCAAGCGTTATCTGAGGTTTTTTCAGATTGAATGGTAATAGCATCATCAGACTCTAAAATTATTCCCGCGTTAATCCCAATAGTGAGATCGATCAGTGCGTTATTACAATAGAGTTTCACATTTGAAGTAGATTCTCCTTGCAAGAGTATTTTTTTAGTGATGACATCCTCACTATTGAGTGTCAAATGACAGGCAACAGATACAGTATTATCAGTTTGACTCACAGTTTGTAGTATTTCGGCTTTTTTACTTTCAGAGCAATTTTCCATGGCGTGAAGCCGTGTGATTGATAAAGGTGTTATTATCAATATTGACAACAATAACTTATTTATAATAAACATAATAAATCCTTTTAAGTTCCTTTAGTGATGAATATCGATTGGCTATGCGTTAATCAAATTTAAATAAAGGTAAACAGTGATCTTTATAGTTGCTGATAGATAAGTGTCAATGTTTATTCATCGAAGTGTTTAATGGGCCAAAATGAAATGGTAGATAATAGTCGTTGATGTATTGAAGGCGCAATGGCGTCGCTAGCTTAGCGGCGATTGTGCCAGTAAAAATGGATAATTGAACGCCTGCCAATGTCTGAATCAAAGCCCTATATCAGTTCTTTTAAGTTCAACATTATTAATAGGCTAGACTTGTTTAGAGTGATGGAATGGGTATGATCGGTTTTTAATTAGAGTCTACGTATTTTCGATGACTTGACATAGTAAATGAGTGAAATGAATGAGAACAAGATTTGATAGTTTGTTAAGTGAAATGATCCAAACACGGCAGAAAGTGCATGAAATGTGTCGACAATTTAGTCGTAGTCCGAGTAAAGGTAATTTAAAGCGGCTTAAGTCAATATTTGCGCATTGTGGTGAGAATGTATTTATTGAAGCTGGGTTTCATTGTGACTATGGTCATAAAATTAGCTTAGGAGATCGTGTCTTTATTAACCTTAATTGTACGATTTTAGATGCGGGTCAAGTGATCATAGGCAATGACACTCTGATTGGCCCGAATGTTCAAATTTTAGCGGTTACCCATGATGTGGATCCTCAATTACGCCTAGAAAAACATAATTACGCTAACGATGTCATTATTGGTCGTAATGTATGGTTAGCCGCTGGCGTCATTATTTCACCAGGCGTGTCCATTGGCGACAATAGTGTCATCGGGGCTGGCAGTGTGGTGACAAAGGATGTTGAAGCCAATAGTCTATATTTAGGTCATCCCGCAGTGAAAGTGAAAACGATTTAATTATCATGTTGAATTAACTCATTGATAATGTTTTTTATCATAGCTTTTGATTGAATATCTCCTTTTATTGATGGTTTGCTATAAAGAGGCATTATTACCTGCAGTCAGATGACCCGATATTGATGCCACTAGACCTTTACTTGAAGACATTGACACCGCAGTAACACTTCTACAGAATTAAATTGGCTATACTGAAAAGAACATGAATAATACTCATCCTTTCGGGTCAGTAGACGTGTAGACATCTAAACGTCCTTATGTATAATGGAGTCAAGAGCATGATGTTATCGCTAAAAAGTGTATTTGTTTTTATTGTCGCCCCATTGTTATTAATGGCTTGCTCTACATCTGATGATGAGTATATAGAAATTGATGGTTTGGTTAGTTATCGAACGCCTGTGACCTTGCCTGATACGGCAATATTAACGGTGAAGCTGAAGGACATAACCGATCATTCCCAACCTGCGATAATCATTGATGAACTTAATCGAGAGAAAGTGACCTTACCCGCGCGTTTTTCCTTTAGAGTTCCTCGAGATGAGTTAGTTGAAGGGCACATGGATATCATTCGAGCTTACGTTAAGTATAAAGATAAGCTTATATTCATGAACATTAATGCGGCTAAAGTAAGACTGGATTCTTCAGAGCCTATGCTCATTATGCTCGAAAAGGTCAGTGAATAACGTTATTTGAGTGCGCTTATTCGCTTGATAATTGGTTTATCAAATTGAAATAGAGGCGCAGTATGCCGGTAAAAATCCCTGATGATCTACCTGCTGCAGAAATATTAGAATCAGAAAATATTTTCATCATGTCTGAAACAAGGGCAAAAAATCAAGATATTAGACCGATGAAAGTACTGATTTTAAATTTAATGCCAAATAAGATTGAAACGGAAACACAACTATTACGTTTGTTAGGTAACACCCCGTTACAGGTCGATGTCGATTTATTGCGTATCCATGACAAAAGTTCTAAACATACTTCTATTGAACACATGAATAACTTCTATCGTGATTTTGATGATATTCGACATAAAAATTATGATGGATTAATGATCACTGGGGCCCCTTTAGGTTTATTACCTTTTGAAGAGGTCAGTTATTGGGCGCATATTTGTGACATTATCGATTGGTCTCAAAAGCATGTCACATCCGTATTGTTTTTATGTTGGGCGGCTCATGCTGCTCTCTACCATTTGTATGGGTTGCATCGTCAAGTGCTGGATAAAAAGCGTTCAGGGGTGTATCTACATCAAAGAACATTGCAGCATTATCCTTTATTACGGGGTTTTGATGATGAATTTTTTGCCCCTCATTCTCGCCATGCTGAGATGGATTTGAATGAATTGAAAGCCCATTCTGAGCTAAATGTATTGACTGAGTCCAAAGATGCAGGGGCTTATATGGTGCTGAGTACGGATAATCGTAATCTCTTTGTCATGGGGCACCCAGAATATCAAAAGGTAACGTTAGATGAAGAATATAAGCGTGATGTGTTAGAAGGCATTGATCCTGAGCAACCGCAAAATTATTATCGTGATAATGATCCGACTCAGGAGCCTATTGCTAGATGGTATGGACATGGCAGTTTATTGATCAGTAACTGGTTGAACTATTATGTGTATCAGTTAACCCCTTATGACTTAAATAAAATTAGCGACATAACGCCTTCTGAGCATGATAAAGCTTAATTTAAGCGTTTATTCTTATATCCCCCTCAATAGGCATTGTGAAACTGAGGGGGAAATGAGGGGCTACTTTTGTGAAGAATAGTATGCGGCTAAATTGATTATATCAGCATCCGTTAGTATTTTAGCCATTGGGGTCATAACAGCAGATTGCCCTCCTTTAC
Source organism: Shewanella surugensis (assembly GCF_023284005.1). Taxonomy (GTDB): domain Bacteria; phylum Pseudomonadota; class Gammaproteobacteria; order Enterobacterales; family Shewanellaceae; genus Shewanella; species Shewanella surugensis. The sequence goes on along the minus strand of NZ_JAKIKS010000058.1, from coordinate 31,284 downwards.
GCTCACCTGCCTTATAGGCTTTCAATGAAGAGATTAAATATGCCTCATTTTGACCTGTAAGGTTGGGATAACTTGGCATGATAGATTTACCTGTCAGGCCATGACATGCAACACAAATTGTGCTGGCTTTTGCTTTACCTGCGGCGATATCGGGACCTGTACTTTCTGCTGGGGCTGCTGCTGGAGTCGCAGGAGCTGCTGGAGTGGCGGGATCTGCTGCCATAGCGGATGTTGCTGTTAATAATGCGGCGGCAGCTAACATAAGGTTACGATTCATTGCTCTTCCTTTTTGATTTGTTATACACGGAAAGTACCCTGGTAGGAACTTGCCGTGACTTAAATTAATTTTTAAGTGAATCATAGTATTAGCAGTCATCAGTACTTAGACGAATATGAAGATATTATCAGTACATGTGTTAGGTTACTGTGCTGAATAAGATGTTCTTATCGACTCTACTACCATGTTACTCATCATGTTGAAGTACACCAACCGCATTGGAATACTAAACCTTTACAGAATCCTTCTTTCACTGACGATGAATGTGTTTGCTACTATCGTTAGTTTCTACATGAGTGCCTATTTTTTAACATTTAAAGTGTTAAAAGTAAATGCAGCTTCGAAGTCCGTTTACAGTGATTAGTATGCGATGAATGGTCCGAGTTCATGTGATGCTTAGGATAGCGATAGGTGGATTGAAAATTAAACATTATTTTTTATGCTGAATTTGTGATCTTGAGTAGGATGGTGAATGTATTTAATTATTCAGTATCAATAAGAAAAATGATTGCTGGTTCCGTCAACAAAAATGAAAATTTGTTTTAACTTTGTGAGTATAACGAGGTATTAATGATATAATGAGCGCTTATTTTGTTTTTAATGATTAACATTGTGTCTTGATTATATCCTAGCGGTGGTATTGAGTCTGACTATGAGTTTAAATTGGCTTAGGGTCCCAAATAAAAATGGGATGTTTATTGATGTTATCTCTTATTGGTTAACATATATAAATAAGCAATATATTGATATTCTTTAAATTAATTCAATACTTTACTCATTATTTTAAAGTACTCCATTCCCCCATTAGAGTATATTTTACTCCTGATTGATTGTCGGTGAATGATGATTGAATGGGCCGTATTTATTAATAAAAAAAGCGGTACATACCCAAGCCACTTGAAAGTGCATGTTTTCAGAACCCGTAAAAAGGCTTAATTCAAGGCGCATTATCGCAGGAATGCTTATTGCCTTTTAAGGTAATGCAGCGCAGAAGTTAGTGTTTTTACGGGCCCCCCAATGGGCTGATTTAAAACACTTTTATACTGTGTTGTTGAGTATTAACTTAGAATAACTAAGTTGATACTCAATGCCTTGCCTAAAAATATTTTAATTCCAGCTGAATCCTGCATCTTCAGGTGGCTTGGGTATAGAATAATAAGAAAGGTAAGTTGAATGCAATTAACGGATATTACCGTATTAAAAACCACGTTAGATTGGTTATATCAAGGACAATCAGTTTGGTTGTGTACGATTTTGAACACCTATGGTTCAGCACCTCGGCCTGTTGGTGCATTATTTGTGACAGATGGAACACATAGACGGGGATCCATTTCAGGTGGTTGTCTAGAAGATGCTTTCATTGAGATGTTAAATGAAGGACATTTTAAGACCGCTGTATCAGTCTTTTCATATGGCGATCATATGAAAGGTGAGGCCATTGCAACAGAACTGCCTTGTGGGGGAAGTATTAGACTGTTGGTGGAGCGCTTAAGACCCGATGATACTGTGTTGGCGCATTTCGATAAATGGTTATCTCTTGCTCAGTCATCTTCGGGGTATCGTCGCCAAATAGAGCGTGAAAGTGGTCATTCACAGGTCGTGTTAACCCCTAATCTGTACCCATTATCAGTGAGCGAAACTAACGATGTTATTGTCGTTAATTATGAGCAAGTATGGAAAGTCGTATTGTTAGGGATCAGTCAAGTGAGCATGAGTTTAGCGCAATTAGCGATCATGGCAGGTTATGAAGTGCATGTGTGTGATATGAGAAAACAGTTTGAGTCTAGTTGGACTTATACCGCTGAGATGGGGGGAGTGGATGTGACTTGGATATCGCCTGATCGATTGGTTGATAAAGTGGCCGATAGTTGCACCGCGGTATTAGCCTTAGCCCATGATCCTCGTATTGATGATTTAGGATTGATGAGTGCTTTTGAATCGGATGCATTTTATCTTGGTGCGATGGGATCTAAAAGAACTAGCGTTGCCAGAGAGGAAAGACTGCAACGTATTTGTGAGTTGTCTGTAACTGATTTAACGCGTCTACACGCCCCCATAGGCTTGAATATTGGCAGTAAAACACCGATTGAAATTGCGATTTCGATTATGGCTGATATCATTCGAGTGAAGAATAATATACCGCTTGAGCAGCTATGACGTTTACTGTTTGGATGGATTTTATTGAGTCAATAACGCAAGGATGCTTTTAAACAATGGCCATACTGTTTCAAGTTGAGATAAGTATGGCGAGTTAATGTATTTAGCGTATGAATATACTAAGCCAAGTCAATAACAGTAGATTATTCTTCTGAAAGGTCGGTGCAATTTTGTGTTATGCCTTGATATGTTGTGGCGGGTAAATCCAAGTCCAGATCGCCATCAGGTGCGCAACAACAAGGTAGACATTCACCGGGTTCTAGATGCGCTAAAGGCTCATTAATATAAAAGACTTCTCCACTGTTTACTTTTGTTTTACAGGCGCCACAAAAGCCATTGCGGCATTCTGAAAACACCTTGATTTTTTTTTGCTCGAGGGCTTCGAGCAAATTATTGAATGCTTGATGAGCATATAATAATGTGGGTTGACCTTGAAGGCTGATAATAGCAGCCTTCTGATAGCGGCGTTTATAGGTCAAAGTCAAGAAATTCGGATTCATCAACAGAGGCATCAATTTGTCCAACAAGGTAAGATGACACTTCAACTTCTTGTGGCGCGACTTGGACAGAATCACTTTCTAACCAGTTTTTCATCCAAGGTAATGGATTTGAACGCTCTTCATAGTGGGGCGTCAGATTAACAGCTTTCATACGCTCATTAGTGATGTACTCGACATATTGGCATAATATTTGTTCATTAAGACCTATCATTGAGCCATCTTTAAACAAATACTCAGCCCAGTCTTTCTCTTGCTCTGCTGCTTTTACGAAGATATCGTAAGCTTGCTGTTCGCATTCACTGGCAATTTCGCCCATTTCTGGATCGTCTTTACCGCCAGCCATTATCTTTAAAATGTGTTGTGTGCTGTTAAGATGTAGCGCTTCATCTCGGGCAATCAGGCGAATAATTTTGGCATTACCTTCCATCACATTACGTTCAGCAAAGGCGAAAGAGCAAGCAAAACTAACATAAAAACGGATGGCTTCAAGTACATTCACTGAGACCATACATAAATAGAGGGATTTTTTGATTTCCCTTTGATTGATGACACGATCTTGACCGTGAATAGAATGAGTACCTTCCCCCAATAAGTTAAATGCTTGGGTTAACTCAATTAAATCATCGTAGTATTTGGCAATATCAGTTGCACGTTTCAAAATTTCTTCGTTGACGACGATATCATCGAATATGATAGAAGGATTATTGACGATATTACGGATGATATGGGTATATGAACGTGAATGTATCGTTTCTGAAAATGACCAGGTTTCTATCCACGTTTCTAATTCTGGTAATGACACCAATGGTAAAAAAGCGACATTGGGTGAGCGACCTTGAATGGAGTCGAGCAAGGTTTGATACTTCAAATTGGAAATAAAAATGTGTTTTTCATGCTCGGGCAGCGCATTATAGTCGATTTTATCTTTACTGACATCGACTTCTTCTGGTCGCCAGAAAAAAGACAGTTGTTTTTCTATCAGTTTTTCAAAGACTTCATATTTTTGTTGATCATAACGTGCTACGTTGACCGATTGCCCCATAAACATAGGTTCGCGTCTAGCGTCATTAGGGGTTTGACAAAAAGTTGAATAGGCCATGATTTTCGATTTCCAAAAGATAGGGGCGCCGTGCCCCTATTATATAGTTAACTAAGTAATGCAGCGATAAATTGATTATATCTTACAAGCGCCGCCAGCACAGCCATCATCTTCTTCCTCAACACTAATGATATCATCATGCTGATCAGAGGCACCGTCACGGGTGTTATGGTAGTACAAGGTTTTAAGGCCCAGTTTGTAAGCAGTCAATAAATCTTTTAATAAGACCTGCATAGGGACCTTATTATTATCGAAACGCAATGGATCATAGTTGGTATTGGCAGAAATAGCTTGGTCGACAAATTTTTGCATCAAACCAACCAATTGCAAATAGCCTTGATTGTTTGGCATTTGCCATAATAATTCATAGCTATCTTTTAGGGTATCGATACTCGGTACGACTTGTTTAAGCTGACCATCTTTACTGGCTTTAACGCTAATAAGACCACGTGGAGGCTCAATACCATTGGTAGCATTAGATATTTGCGAAGAGGTTTCTGATGGCATTAACGCCGACAAGGTTGAATTACGTAATCCATGAGTTTTAATATCCTGGCGCAGTGTTTCCCAGTCGAGATGTAATGGCTCATCACAAATTTGGTCAAGATCGCGCTTATAGGTATCGATGGGTAAAATACCTTGCGAATATGTAGTTTCATGAAACAGTGGACAAGCCCCGTGCTCTTTTGCGAGCGTCACAGAGGCTTTTAATAAATAATACTGAATCGCTTCAAAAGTACGGTGTGTCAGGCCATTGGCGGAACCATCTGAATATTTAACGCCATTCTTGGCTAAATAATAAGCAAAGTTAATGACGCCTACACCTAAAGTGCGGCGGTTCATTGATGCTGAGCGGGCAGCCTCTATGGGATAATCTTGATAATCGAGCAAACTATCCAGTGCACGTACGGCAAGTTCAGCTAAGGGTTCAATATCAGAGAGCTCGTTAATCGCGCCTAGGTTGATGGCCGATAGGGTACACAATGCGATTTCACCTTCTGGATCATTAATATTATTCAATGGTTTAGTAGGCAAGGCAATTTCAAGACATAAATTCGATTGTCTGATCGGAGCCACTTGTGGATCAAAAGGACTGTGAGTATTACAGTGATCGACATTCTGGATATAAATACGACCTGTAGAGGCGCGTTCTTGCATCATTAACGAGAAGAGCTCAACCGCGTTAATGTGTGTTTTTCTAACGGTATCATCTTGTTCATATTGCAGATATAAACGTTCAAACTCATCTTGATTTTCAAAGAAAGCATCATACAGTCCAGGTACATCAGAGGGACTGAATAAACTGATCACGCCACCTTTAATCATACGTAGGTACATGAGCTTGTTAATTTGTACGCCGTAATCTAAATGGCGAATACGATTATCATCCACACCTCGATTATTCTTAAGCACCAAGAGTGATTCGACTTCTAAATGCCAAATCGGATAGAAGAGTGTGGCAGCGCCACCCCGTACGCCACCTTGCGAGCAAGATTTGACCGCCGTTTGGAAATGCTTATAGAAAGGAATGCAACCAGTATGGAAGGCCTCACCACCGCGAATAGGGCTACCTAAAGCACGAATACGGCCTGCATTGATGCCAATACCGGCACGTTGACTGACATATTTAACAATAGAAGAGGCCGTGGCATTGATGGAGTCTAAACTGTCGTCACATTCAATTAATACACAAGAGCTAAATTGACGTGTTGGCGTACGCACACCTGCCATAATCGGCGTGGGTAATGAGATTTTAAATGTCGAGGTCGCATCATAGAAATCTTTGATGTAATTGAGACGGTTTTCTTTAGGGTATTTAGCAAAGAGGCTGGCGGCCACTAAAATATATAAAAATTGAGCGCTCTCATAGATTTCGTTAGTCACACGATTTTGTACTAGATATTTACCTTCAAGCTGCTTTACGGCGGCATAAGAAAAGTCCATATCACGCCAATGATCAATAAAACCTTCGAGTAAAGTCAGTTCTTCACTGGTGTAATCTTCAAGTAAGTGGCTATCGTATTTGCCAAGCTCGACGAGTTTAGTGATATGTGCTTTGAGTTTCGGGGGCTCGAATTGACCAAAGGCTTTTTTACGCAGGTGAAAAATAGCAAGTCGAGCGGCCAAAAATTGATAATCCGGTGATTCTGGCGAAATCAAATCTGCTGCGGCTTTGATGATCGTTTCATGGATTGCTTCGGTGGGGATACCATCAAAAAACTGTAGGTGCGATCTCAGCTCAACTTCAGAAACAGAGACATTATTGAGTCCTTTTGCTGCCCAAGTGATCACACGGTGGATTTTATCGAGATCGATCGTCTCACGTTCACCGCTACGCTTGGTGACTGTCAAATTGCTATTCATTAATAGAGGGGCCTTGGTTCTTTATATTCATGTTGGCGATCGGGTTAAGATCACACTAGGTGTCCATATCACAATCAAATATTGACTGATAAATTAAGCTTAGTGTCTTTACTTGACACTGAGGTCCTTATAGTGTCTTCAATTGTTACCTACACACAATATATGGTGCTTTGTTATTTCTTAGATACAAGATAGTGCGGTTTTGGCTATTTTGCAAGTGAGAACTTTGGGCACAAGTTGTGGATATCTTGAGGATAATAACCTCGGTTAGTAACAGCTAACCCTTGAGGCTTGTTTTCATATGATTAAAATTTTAAAGGGTAAAAAATAAGCCGTTTTGATCGAATGTAAAGATCGGATCGTCATTGCTGGATCCTTATTCAAGGCCCTCTACATTTCGATCCGAGTTTGTACTAAAGTTGTTCAATTAACCATTTTTCTAAACAGGTTCCCGCTGCAAAATAATGATCAGCAGGCCAAGTATTAGGCAAATCATCATGATTGATATAACCCCAAAGTGCGACGCCACCAATCATATTGGCATTTTTGGCCGCAATGAGATCCCGCTCAGCATCACCTAAATAAAGAATCGTATGCGAGGCGCAGTTCATTTGCTGTGCGGCTAACCACATGGGCGCGGTGTGAGGTTTCGCGTAAAGGGTACTATCACCGCTGATAATGGTGCACATTCTTTGAGTGAGATCGAGTACATCAAGTAAAGGCCTTGCAAACCGCGCGGCTTTATTGGTGACGACACCATAAGGTATGCCTTTATTATCCAGTAATGACAAGACTGCCTGTAATCCATCAAAAATCTCAGTATTATCGCCATTGATTTGATGATAATAAGTTAATAGCCTTTGTTGTATTATCGTTGTTTCATCAATTGATAAATCGGGTTGAGCGGCGTTCACGAGTGCTAAACTGCCATGGGAAGCGGCAGAACGCATGCTGTCGATACTTTGTTGTGGATAGCCGAAGTCTTTTAGGCTTAGGTTGAGTGCGTGAACAAGATCGGGGGCGGTATCGGCGAGCGTACCGTCAAGATCAAATAATACCCCTTTAATAGGTACCTTATTGGTTAGATGTTGATATGAGCTTGATGAGACTAAACTCGATGGCTGAAAGTTAGTCATGCTTAATAGTCGCTATCATATAATTGACATCGAGTTTTTGCGTATATTTAAACACATCGGTTAACGGGTTATAAGTAATGCCTGTGGCATCAAAGCATTGAAGTTCAGCGTGCTCTGCTAATGAGATGAGTTCAGAAGGCTTAATAAACTTGGTATGATCATGGGTACCAATAGGGAGCATTTTAAGCAGGTATTCAGCCCCTATAATGGTTTGTAAATAAGCCATGATGTTGCGATTGATGGTAGAAAAGAACACATAGCCGCCTGGTTTGACCATATCGGCACAGGCTTGAATAACCGAGCCTGGATCGGGGACATGCTCTAACATTTCCATACACGTGATCACATCATAAACACCGAGATGACTCTCTTTATGAGCTTCTGCCGTACACTTAATATAGTTGACATCAACGCCAGCCGCTAATGCATGCAATCGTGCCACATCTAAAGGCTCTTCTCCCATATCGATTCCATCCACTTTAGCGCCAAGTTTTGCCATGCTTTCAGACAAAATACCGCCGCCACAACCGACATCTAACACACGTTTACCAAAAATGCCTGCTGCCGTTTGATCGATATAGTTAAGCCTAAGGGGGTTGAGGTTGTGAAGCGGTTTAAATTCGCCTTGTGGATCCCACCAAGTTGACGCCATTTTCTCAAATTTTGCAATTTCTTCAGGATCTACATTTGTGTTGTGCTGCACGTTATTACCCCTTAATCATCGATATCTAAGATGAGTTTATCTTTATTATGACGAATAATAAACAAAAGGGAGCGAGTGGCAGGAACTTATTACTGAGTTCGAGGGGGCCGTTAATGGATTATGGGTCAAGCATTCAGCTTGTCATTATTACGCTTTCGCCTCAAAATTAAACGATCGAAAAGGGCAGATTTTACTTATTTAAAATGAACACTAATTAGGCCTAGCGACAATTAATAACTGTGTTAGAATGTCAAATCACGTTTTCAAGCTCGGCAATGACTTAAGCTCTCATTTTAGGGACAAAGTTGTCAGCTATTTATCAGGAGATCGAGCAGTTTATGACTGATCTGGCTTCATCTATAACACCCATTAATATTGAAGACGAATTAAAAAATTCATACTTAGATTACGCCATGAGCGTCATTGTGGGTCGAGCATTACCTGACGTGCGAGATGGCTTAAAGCCTGTGCATCGTCGTGTGTTATTTGCTATGAACGAACTAAAGAATGATTGGAATAAGCCGTATAAAAAGTCGGCTCGTGTCGTCGGTGATGTTATCGGTAAATATCATCCACATGGTGATACTGCTGTGTATGATACGATCGTTCGTTTAGCACAGCCTTTCTCTTTACGTTATACATTAATTGACGGTCAAGGTAATTTTGGTTCAGTTGACGGTGATTCCGCGGCGGCCATGCGTTATACCGAAATTCGTATGGAGAAGTTAGCGCATCAATTATTGGCGGATTTGGACAAAGAGACCGTTGATTTTGTGCCTAACTACGATGGCACCGAATTTATTCCTGAAGTGTTGCCGACGCGAGTCCCTAATCTGTTGATTAATGGTTCTTCCGGTATTGCTGTGGGGATGGCGACCAATATTCCGCCGCATAACTTAAATGAAGTGGTGGCGGGATGTTTGGCATTAATAGCCGATCCCGATCTAACGATTAATGAGTTAATGGAATATATTCCAGGCCCCGACTTTCCAACTGCGGCGATGATTAATGGCCGTAAAGGCATTGTCGATGCCTACCATACGGGTAAAGGCCGTGCGGTAATGCGGTCTAAAGCGGAGGTTGAAACCGAAGATAATGGCCGTGAACGTATTATCGTCCATGAAATCCCTTATCAGGTGAATAAAGCCCGTTTGATTGAGAAAATCGCCGAGCTGGTAAAAGACAAGAAAATCGAAGGGATTTCAGGATTGCGCGATGAGTCTGATAAAGACGGTATGCGCATCGTGATTGAAATTAAGCGTGGTGAAGTGGGCGAGGTGGTACTGAATAACCTCTATGCTCAAACGCAAATGCAGTGTTCTTTTGGCATAAACATGGTGGCATTGACTAACGGTCAACCTAAATTGTTTAATTTGAAAGAGATGCTTGAGTGTTTCATCTTGCATCGCCGTGAAGTGGTCACCCGCCGGACGGTATTTGAATTACGTAAAGCCCGTGATCGCGCGCATATTTTAGAATCGTTAGCGGTTGCTTTAGCGAATATCGATCCCATTATCGCGCTGATTAAATCCTCAGCGACCTCAAGCGATGCCAAAGTGAAATTGATGGCACAAGGCTGGGAGCTGGGTAATGTGAAGACTATGCTGGAAAAAGCGGGTGATGATGCGGCGCGTCCAGAATGGTTAGATCCAGAGTTTGGTATTCGTGATGGTTTGTATTACCTGACAGAGCAACAAGCCCAAGCGATCCTTGAGCTGCGCCTACACAGATTGACTGGGCTTGAGCATGACAAAATTCTTCAAGAATACGATGAGCTATTAAGCATTATTGCTGGGTTACTGTTTATTTTAGGCAGCCCTGAGCGTTTAATGGAAGTCATCAAGGAAGAATTGAATGAAATTTTAGCTGTCTATGGTGATACTCGTCGAACGGTGATTAATGCCAATGAAGTTGATATGAGTCTAGAAGATCTTATCAATGAAGAAGATGTTGTTGTGACCTTGTCTCATTTAGGTTATGCGAAATATCAAGTGTTAAGTGACTATCAAGCGCAGCGCCGTGGTGGTAAAGGCAAAGCCGCGACGAAAGTAAAAGATGAAGACTTTGTTGAAAAGCTCTTAGTGGCGAATACCCATGATACTATCTTATGCTTCTCTGATTTTGGTAAAATGTATTGGTTAAAGGTGTATCAATTACCTCTAGCCAGCCGTCAAGCGCGTGGTCGTCCGATTGTGAACTTATTGCCTCTTTCTGACGGTGAGCGTATTACGGCTATTTTACCAGTGCGTGAGTATGAAGATGATAAGTACATTATCATGGCAACCTCACACGGTACGGTGAAGAAAACCCCGTTGACCGCATACAGTAACCCAAGGGCAAACGGTATTATTGCCGTGAACCTTAAAGATGGCGATCAGCTGATTGGTGTGGATATCACCAATGGTAATGATGAAATCATGTTGTTCTCGGATGCGGGTAAAGTCGTTCGCTTTAACGAGAAAGTGAAAGATTCTGAAACCGGTGAAGTGAAACGCGATCCTGAAACTGGCGAAGAAGTGCTGGCGTTAAGACCTATGGGACGGACTGCAACCGGCGTACGTGGTATTCGTTTAGAAGCAGGCCAGAAAGTGGTGTCGTTAATCGTACCTAAGAATGATGGCGCTATTCTCACTGTAACTGAAAACGGTTTTGGTAAATGCACCTTGCTGGAAGAGTATCCAGCCAAGAGTCGTGCAACCAAAGGTGTGGTTTCTATCAAAATTAGCGAGCGTAATGGTGCCGTTGTGGGCGCTGTTCAAGTGTGTGAAAATGATGAAATCATGTTGATCAGTGACAAAGGTACCTTAGTGCGAACGCCTGCAACGGGCGTGTCAACCATTGGGCGTAACACCCAAGGTGTCACAATTATCAAAACGGCGACTGAAGAGAAAGTGGTCGGGCTGCAACGCATCGATGAAATCCAAACGGATGATGAATTAGAAAGTGAAGAAGGTGAAGTGATTGAAGGCGAGGTCGTTAATATAACGACTGACGTTGAAGCGCAATCGACAGATCTGCCGTCTGAAGAAGACGAATAAATTGTTTAAAGATCACGGGTAATAATAGAAAAGGATGCCAATCGGCATCCTTTTTTATTGCTTATCTGTTAAACCCATTGTTGCTCATTGAGCGGGGCTCTAAACATAAAATTATTGTGCTGCGTGGTACTCTGCAACCATTTTATCAATCAAGTCGTCGCAGCAGGGAATATCACTAATACTCGCAACGCCATGTCCTGCAGACCAAACATCTTGCCATGCTTTGGACGAATCACTGCCTGTTGGCGTGAGTTTTTCACCAAAATTCACATCGCCCGTGTTGAGTAATGCCTGCATGTCATAACCAGAATTTTGTAGACTTTCCTTAATAAAGTTAGACGGAACACCTGTCACAGCGGGGGTATAGACAATATCAGTCGATTTAGACTTAACAATTAAATCTTTGTGCCCCTGAGGCGCTTTACTCTCAAGCGTATTGATAAATCGCGTGCCTATATAGGCAAGGTCGGCCCCCATTATTTCTGCTGCCCGTACTTGATGACCTTTATTGATGCAGCCGCCGAGTAAAATTGTCTTATCCCAAAAAGAGCGAATATCTTCCACTAAGGCAAAGGGGTTCAAACTGCCGGCATGGCCACCAGCGCCACCGCTAACGGCAATTAAACCGTCGACGCCAGCTGCTGCAGCTTTTTCTCCGTGGCGTTTAGTGGTTACATCATGAAAAACAATACCGCCATAGTTATGCACGACATCAACCACATCTTTTAATGCGCCAAGGGCGGTAAGTACAAGCGGCACTTTATATTTAACACAAAGTGCTAAGTCAGCTTGCAACCTAGGGTTAGAGTCATGGACAATTAAGTTCACGCCAAAAGGCGCAGCTTGTTTCCCAGTTTCGGACTCAAATTCACTGAGTGCGGTTGTGATTTCAATTAACCATTGCTCAAACCCTTCACTGGTTCTTTGGTTGAGTGCGGGAAAAGTGCCAATGATGCCTTTTTTACACCCACTGATCACGATCTCTGGGCATGAAACTAAAAACATGGGAGCCATGACTACAGGGATAGAAAGGCGGTCCTGCCATTGCTTGGGTAACATAAATAGACTTCCTGAGATTATGGGTAAAGATTGTAATTTAAACAGCGCCTTATATTGAATTAAGTAAACTGTTTCAGTTGCACTAATAGTTGCTGTGCTTTCACTTGATTTCCTGTTGTTGTTAATACTTTTTCAACATGGCCGTCAATGCTCGATTTCAACATGTGCTCCATTTTCATGGCGTCGATAATGGCAATGACATCACCACAAGCGACGGGATCACCTTCTTTGACCAGTACATCAACGACCACACCATCCATTGATGCTGTCACTTGTTCCGATCCCGCCTCTGTTACTTTGGTTGAGGTTAGTGAGCGATCAAAAAACTGTAAGTTACCGGCAATATTGCTTAACCATAGTGATGCAGATGCTGGGTTTTGATCAAAAACAAAGTGACGTGTCTTAATTACACCTTGGTATAAATAGCGAATTTTATTATTGGATAAGGTTATGATTGCTAATTGCTCTGAGGGATCAATTTTGTTGTTACCATTGTCATTATTATCATTGGCAATGTTTAGTGTATGGCTGTCTTGCCCTTGTGCTAATGAAGTCACTTGGAATATTTTCTGCGGAATCTTCTGCGTAATTGTCTGTGGATCAGTGCAATTCAAAATGGGTTGGCTAATGACTAATTTTTTCACTTCACCAGAGTTTACTTGCTCACAACTAAGGGACATTAATTGCTGACCCATAAAAGAAGTATGTAATGGTTGAAGCGGCTGTGGTGGGCTTTGCTGTGTATCAATATCTATCTTGGATTTAAGCAGAACCGCCGCTAATAACCAATCTTCCATTGTGACTTGTTGAGTTGTTAGGCTTTTGTTATTACTGAATTGTGCGGTAATAAAGTTGGTTTTGGCATTCCCCTCAATAAAGTTTCTATCACTCAGTAACTCATTTAAAAAGGCACGATTATCACGGACACCGAGTAATTGAGTGTCTTGCACTAAACGGACTAAACGACGACGTGCTTGCTCTCTATTACTTCCATAGCTAATTAACTTAGCGAGTAGAGGATCATAAAACGCAGAAATCACTTGGCCTTGGGTGATCCCTGAATCAACTCTTATACCCGCCATGGGTTGAGATTGAAGGATAGCATCATCATTAGTTAAAGCGGGTTGCCATAAATGAATTTTTCCTGTTTGTGGCATGAAATTATTGGCAGGATCTTCGGCATATAAACGCACTTCTATCGCATGACCGGTAATGGTGACATCTTGCTGGTTTATTGGAAGTGGTTCGCCGTTTGCTACATTTAATTGCAGTGCCACTAAATCAAGGCCAGTCACTAATTCGGTGACGGGGTGCTCAACTTGTAAGCGCGTATTCATTTCTAAAAAGTAAAACTTGCCGTTGTTATTACTGTCACGATTTACATCATCACGATTTACATCATCACGATTTACATCATCACGATTTACATCATCACGATTTACATCATCACGATTTACATCATCACGATTTACATCATCACGATTTACATCAATACTGTTTATATCAATGCAGTCATCATATAAGAACTCAACTGTGCCAGCACCGACATAGTCACAGGCTTGTGCCGCGAGTATTGCAGCATCCCCCATTTGTTTTCTTGAGGCATCATTCAACACTATTGAGGGGGCTTCTTCAATCACCTTTTGATGACGGCGTTGTACTGAACAGTCACGTTCTGCTAAATGAATAATATGGCCAACACTATCAGCAAAAATCTGTATTTCAATATGACGAGCGTTTGAGATGGCTTTTTCGATGATTAATTCGCCGCTGCCGAAAGTGCTGAGTGCTTCAGAACGCGCTGATGTGATGGCTGCTTTTAAATCAGATTGATCGCTAACTAAGCGCATGCCACGACCACCGCCGCCTTTGGCAGCTTTAACCATGAGCGGAAAACCAATAATTCCTGCTTGTTTGATCAGAGTCTCGTCACTTTGGTCCTCGCCTTCGTAACCGGGAATGCATGGAACACCGGCGGCTAACATCGCCATTTTTGATTGGCGTTTACAGCCCATTAACTCTATCGCTTCAGCACTGGGACCGACAAAGGTTATGTTGTTATCAGCACATGCACGAGCGAAGTCGGCATTTTCAGATAAAAAGCCATAACCTGGATGAATAGCATTGGCGCCAGCGCTGATTGCTGCTGCAATCAGTTTATCGATAGCAAGATAACTTTCACCAATATTGGATGCGCCAATAAATATGGCTTCGTCAGCTAAGGAGACATAAGGCGCACATTGATCAGCTTCGGAGAACACTGCAACGGTTTTGAAGCCAAGATCTTTCGCGCAGCGAATGATCCTAACGGCAATTTCACCACGATTAGCAATTAATATTTTATCAAACATCTTTGTGACCTTTATCAGCACTTCAATTTAATGATATGGATGTTAATCTTGTCTGTTTTCTTTGGGTGATTGATTAATCGTCAGGCAATGTCGTCCAATGAGCAGGACGCTTTTGCATAAATGCTTTTGTACCTTCTACACCTTCAGACGAAATAGCCTTAGCAAAACTCATTGCTGCGTTATCAAGTAACGCTGTCATTGGCATGTTTGCGACATCATGCAATAACGCTTTAGTCACTTGGTTAGCATTAGGGGCACATTTCAGTGCTAGCTTAATCGTTTGATTAAGTTGTTGGCTCATATCAACGTCATCATTTGCTAATTGATGCACTAGTCCCATCGTTAGCGCTTGGTTTGCATCGATCCGTAATCCGAGTAACGCCATGCGCCGAGTGGCTGTTAAGCCTATACGCTGGACAACAAAGGGGGCTATTTGTGCAGGGATAATGCCTAACGATGTTTCAGGTAAAGCAAATTTTGTTGATGTTTGGGCAATAGCAACATCACTAATACACGCTAACCCCAACCCACCGCCTAAAACGGCGCCTTGTAATAGGCAAACAACCACTGCAGGTAGGGTATTGGCTGTTTCAATCATTAAACCAAAGGTACGATTTAACTTAACTAAAGCACTCGTATCGTTTTTGGCTAATTGCATGTCTTTGATGTCGCCACCGGAACAAAAATTGCCGTTAGCCCCTTTTAACACTAAGACACGATATTGTTTCTCTTCAACTTGTGCCATTACCTGCATAAGTTCATCAACCATTTGTAGGTTCATCGCATTGGCAACATGGGGTCTATTTAAGGTGACTGTTAGCACCGGAAACTGACGCTCAACAGTCAGCGTTGTAAAAATGTCATTAATTATTGTCATTTGTTTTATCTCGCTCACCTCAGTGGGTCCGTTTCGATGGTTTTGGGGATCAATTAGGCATTAACCGCGAGTGGCTTTTTCTTGCTGCATGTATTTACTGATGATGCCAAGCATAATTTCATCCGCACCACCGCCAATAGAGCCTAAGCGGTTATCACGGTATAAACGGCTGACTACGTTGTCCCACATAAAGCCCATGCCTCCCCAATATTGCAAACAAGCATCCGATACTTCACGGGCTAAGCGGCCAGATTTTAGTTTTGCCATCGAGGCAAGCTTAGTCACGTCAGCGCCATTGATATAACCATCGCAGGCTTGGTAAACCAGCGCGCGTAGCATTTCTACATCGGTTTGTAATTCAGCTAATCTAAATTGAATCACTTGATTAGCAATAAGTGGTTTACCAAAAGTGTTTCTTTCGCAAACATAGTCATAAGTATCATCGATACAAATTTCCATACCTTTTAACGACATTGCAGAAATATATAAACGCTCTTCTTGAAATTGTTGCATTTGCATCGTAAAACCAGCGCCTTCTTGGCCGATAATATTTCTCTGAGGAACACGGACATTATCAAAAAATATTTGCGCGGTATCGGAAGATCGCATGCCGAGTTTATTGAGCTTTTCAGAAAAACTAATACCGGCTAAATCTGTTGGTACGACAATTAACGATTTATTTTTATGGGGTTTATCATCTGATGTATTGGCTAACAAACAGATAAAATCAGCTTGAGTCGCGCTAGTGATCCACATTTTACTGCCATTGATAATGTAGTCGTCACCGTCTTTGGTTGCGGTCGTGGTTAACCCTGCCACGTCAGAGCCCGCTCCGACTTCACTCACACCAATACAAGCCACTAAATCGCCTGCAATTGCAGGGGCCAAGTAGGTTTCTCTAACATAATCACTGCCAAAACGTGCGAGTGCAGGGGTGGCCATATTGGTTTGTACACCAATGGCCATCGGGATCCCTCCACATCTGATAGTACCAAAGGCTTCCGCTGCAACCATTTCATAACTGTAGTCAAGTCCCATGCCACCATTTTCAACGGGTTTACTGATCCCTAGCAATCCTAAGTCACCCATTTTTTTAAATAAGGCTTTTGCTGGAAAAGGACCAGGCTCTTCCCATTGTTCAATATAGGGATTAATTTCTTTTTCAATAAAGTGAGTGATGGTTCTTTGTAACGCTAAATGTTCAGTGGTTAAAATCATTTTTGACTCCGAAATTATTTTATATTGTTATTAATTTGAAGTGATCTGGTGCTAACGACAGCGTTTGTTATGCCGCTAAAAGCGAGCAACACCAAAATTACTGCCGTTTAAAATTCGGTATTTTTCTCGCCAACAAATGTCTAATAAATTAACCAATAAAGGACGTGTATCACGGGGATCAATTAAACCATCGTCCCAAAGCCTTGCCGTACCAAATATTGCCGTTGAACCGGCATTAAGTTTGGCGGCTGTCATTTGTTCTATCTGAGTCAATTTATCTTCATCAATAGGCTGACCTAGTTTGCGCATTTTTTCTTCGGTTACAATACGTAATACCTTACCCGCTTGCTCTCCACCCATGACTGCGGTTTTACTGTTTGGCCAAGAAAAAATAAATCGAGGATCTAAACCGCGGCCACACATAGCAAAGTTTCCTGCGCCATAAGAGCCACCAATTAAGATTGATATTTTTGCCACATTAGTGTTTGCCACCGCTTGGATCATTTTAGATCCATGTTTAATAATGCCATTTTTTTCTGAAGCAGTACCCACCATAAACCCTGTGGTGTTATGTAAAAATAGGAGGGTTCGCTGGCCTTGTTCACATAACTGTATAAATTGAGCTGCTTTATTTGCACCTTGGGCGGTTATTGGGCCGTTATTACCAATAATGCCAATACTGTGACCATCTATATGGGCAAAGCCGCAGATGGTTTGCTGATCAAATTCAGTTTTAAAGTCTTGAAAAACAGAGCCATCGACGAGCCTAGCAATAATCTCTCTTACGTCATACGCTTTTTTACTGATTGCAGGGACAATGCCGAGTAACTCTTGTGCATCAAATAACGGTTCAACGGAGGCTTTTTTACTTGGTAGGGTTAATTGTTCGTTCCATGGCAAACTGGCAAGAATATCTCGAGCAATGGCAATACTATCTGCGTCATCTTGGGCTAAGTAATCAGCGGTACCGGCTTGATACGCATGCAGCACGGCTCCACCTAACGCTTCGTCGGTGGCAATCTCACCTGTCGCGGCTTTTAACAGCGGCGGCCCAGCAAGAAACATTTTTGTTTGACCTTTAATAACAATGAGATAATCAGACAATCCGGGTTGATAAGCACCGCCGGCCGTTGCATTACCGTGCACTACCGTCACTTGCGGAATACCTTGGGCTGATAATCGAGCTTGGTTAGCAAATGCGCGTGCGCCTTCGACAAAAATGTCTGTGGCGTAATTGAGATTCGCACCGCCGCTTTCAGCTAGAGTGACTAGGGGCAGTTTGTTTTCTTTAGCTATTTGCTGAAAACGCAGCGTTTTTTCTAAACCTGTTGGTGCAATGGTGCCACCTTTAATCGCACTGTTATTCACCTGAATTAAACAACGAATGCCGGAAACAAAACCAATACCGGCGATGATACCGCCTCCGGCATCACTGCCGTCTTTATCATCATGCATTTTATAACCCGCTAATGAACTTAACTCGATAAAACTAGAGCCCGCATCAAGTAATAAACTTAATCGCTCTCTTGGCAGTAACTTACCTCGTTGATGAAATTTTTTCTGTGCAAGTTGGGCTTTTTCTAAAGCGAGTGTTTCAATGTCTCTAAATAGGCTAATACTTGTCAACATCGCTTGGCGATTAAGGGAAAAACTTTCACTATTGATATCAAGATGAGAATGAATTACTGACATGATCTGCTCTCTTTGGCTTGGACTTGTTCTACTGGGCTAATATTGACGAGCAGGTTTTTATTGATGGCAATGGGCATATCTAATAATTGTTGAGCGATGGCTTTGCCTTGTGGATCGATACGTAGACTTGCCATGCCACCACCGCCTAGACTATTTTCTATTAATATATTAAGCGCTTGCATGCCCGGTAATTGATAACAATGTATGCGGCTATCGCTGGCTAATAAATGGCTAAGGTAATGGCTAATTCTATCGGGTGTTAACGCCGCTTCGATATAAGGTAGAAATGTTTTGTGACGAGCAATGACGCCGACATTACAATGGTTTCCTTTGTCACCGCTTCTTGCAAGGGCTAAGTCAATTAACGGTACACTCGTCGCTGATTCATCTAAAACGACAACGTGAACCTTGTTCGATATGCAAGTTGTCTCACTTGCTTGAACGGAGCCTGAGTCAATAACAACAGGGTGCTTAATACCCTCATAAATTTCAGCATCAGCAGCCGAACTATCTGTTGTCAATAGTTGATAACTGACCGCAACCTCAGATTTTTCTAATAAGAATGAAAACAAACAAATACGTGGAGTCGGTTTTGGTCTGCCGCCAATGATTCCAGTAATACCTGGTGCCATTGCTGTTGCTGCTTGCGCTATTTCAAGGCCGAATAAAGTTAATGCTCGGCGATCATCGTGGCTGACCGATATTTTTACTATCACTTCACGGCTGTTTAAGCCTCGGCTATTATCACCATAAGTACTTTCACTGCCTAAAATTTCAATATTGACGTCAGTAAAGTGGGCCAGTCCTCTGGCTTGATAGAGAGTGTTAACGCGCTTAATAATGGCATTCGCCACCACTTGTCCTTTATCAACGGCCTCGCGACCCGCAATCATGAAAGTCGCAGTGCTTCTAAAACCGTTTAAATACGTGGCACTGACTTTATAAAAAGGTGAGGGTGCGGTCCCTTTAGCACCAGTGACTAAAACCTGATCTTGACCAATTTGTTGTAAATTTATTTGGCTAAAGTTACAGATAACGTCAGGTAATAGATAAGCGCATGGGTCGCCAATTTCATATAACACTTGTTCACCAACGGTATCACAATTCACTAACCCCCCCGTATTTTTTACCTTGCTAACCACAAAACGGCCATCAGCATGACATTCAACAATAGGAAAGCCCATATTGGCATATCCCGATTTAACTAAATGCCAATCGGTAAAGTTACCACCAGTACACTGGGTACCACATTCAATAACATGTCCCGCTAAGGATGCTTGTGCTAATAAATCATAATTTTGCCATGACCAAGAAAACTCATGCATTAATGGGCCAACAATGACAGCACTGTCGACCACGCGCCCAGTAATGACAATATCTGCACCGTCAGCTAATGCCTCTGTAATGGCTTTGGCACCTAAATAGACATTAACACTGGTAAGCTGTGCCGGTATTATTTGGCCACTAAACATTTCTGTTTTACTTTGCTCAACAAATGTCTGTTGTCTGGAGGTTAAGTTATCGCCTTCAACCACCGCGACCTTTAATGATAGATTAAGGTCTTTTACAAGCGCTTGCATGGCATGTGCACAAGCATAAGCGTTAATGCCACCGGCGTTACTGCAAACCTTAACGCCTTGTTCGCTGATTGAAGATAACAAAGGTTTCATTGTGGTGATGAAATCAGCTGCATAACCTGCATCAGGATTTTTTAACTGTGCTCCCGCCATAATCGACATTGTCATTTCGGCTAAATAATCAAAGACGAGGTAATCTAAATGACCTTGCTCAATAAGCTGCTTGGCAGCGTATCCAGTATCTCCCCAAAAAGCAGAAGCACAGCCAACGCGTATTATTTTGTCTTCTTGTAATGTCATGACAGGTCTTGATCTATTTAAACGTAAAACAACGATACCAAGCAAGCGCTTGGTTTGCAACATTGAAGGTGTTATTGTTTATGACAATGTATAGCTGAGATCGAGCTAGACGTTATTCGCGGTCATTCTAATTTAAAGCGGAAATCATTAGGCATGATCTATTTATGCGACTAAATGCTAAATCATAAAAAAGATAAATACTGAATTAGCTTTGTTATTTATTAAAGGGATATATCATTATGGAAGCCAGTTTTTGGCACGGAAAAAGAGCGTCAGGTGTAGCAGATGAAATCGATTTTAATGAGTTTACAACGGTAGTTGATGTCATTGAAACATCATTTTCTCGGTATGCTGAGCGTCCTGCTTTTACCAGTTTAGGCTGTACGTTACGCTATCAAGACATTGATAGTTACAGTGCCGCATTTGCACATTATCTTCAAAATGAAACCACATTAAAGCCTGGAGATGCCATTGCCATTCAAATGCTTAATACCTTGCAGTATCCTATCGCTGTTTATGGTGCATTGCGTGCAGGCCTACGTATTGTTAATACCAACCCGTTATACACTGAACGTGAGATGATCCATCAGTTTAATGACTCTGGCGTTAAGGCATTATTATGTCTGGATATTTTTGCAAAGTCGGTAGAGAATGTTCAGGAAGAAACCCATTTAGAACTGATTATTACCACCAGCCTGGCAGATATGCTGCCAGGTGTTAAGCGGGTCGTCATTAACACAGCAGTTAAATATATAAAAAAAATGGTCCCTAAGTATTACTTACCTCAAGCAATATCGTTTCGAAAACTATTAAAGCGACATTTAGGCAAAGGCTTTAATAAGACACATTTAACGGGCGTAAATGACACGGTTATTCTTCAGTACACTGGGGGGACAACAGGGGTCGCTAAAAGTGCAGAGCTGAGTAATGAAAGTCTTATAGCCAACATGCTACAGTCAAGATCTACCATGGTTCAGAAAAACCAAGAGGGCAAGCAAATGTTAGGCAATAAGCAATCCATTATGGTTGCACCACTGCCGCTTTATCATATTTACTCATTTGCGATACATTTGATGACATTTTTTAGTAAAGGAGAGCATAGTGTATTGATTGCAAATCCGAGAGACACGGAATCTGTTATTAACGCGATGAAGCCCTTTAAAGTCACGGGGATTTTAGGGTTAAATGCCTTGTTTATTTCATTGATGGAAAATTCAAAATTTAAAGCGTTAGATTTTAGCGAAATGGTTTTTACCCTTTCAGGAGGGACAGCTTTATTTGATGATACAGCAAAGCGTTGGCGAGAAATGACCAATGTGGGTATCTCTGAAGCCTACGGTTTAACAGAATGTTCCCCTGCAGTTTGTATGAATCCGATGAATGGAGCTGAGCAAATAGGATCGGTTGGTTATCCATTATCGGGCACAGCGTTGAAGTGCATTGATATTAACGGCGTAGAAGTTGCTATTGGTGAGCGTGGTGAGCTTTGTGTTAAAGGTCCACAAGTCATGAAAGGTTATTGGAACCGTCCTGAGGCGACAAAAGCATCTTTCACTGATGATGGACAATGGTTATTAACAGGTGATGTAGCAACAATTGCAGAAGATGGCTATGTACGAATTGTTGATCGTATTAAAGATTTGATTAATGTTTCTGGCTTTAATGTTTTTCCTACCGAAATTGAAGATGTGGTTTCTAATCATCCAAGTGTTGCTTATTGCGCTGCTATTGGTGTTCCCCATGAAAAAAGTGGTGAAGTGGTTAAGCTGTTTATTGTAGTCAATAATGGTGAAATATTGAGCGTCAAAGATGTTGTAGAGTATTGTAAAATACAGCTAACTGCTTACAAAGTTCCACGATATGTGGAGTTTAGGAGTGAGTTACCAATGACAGCAGTAGGGAAAATTTTAAAAAGAAAGCTAAGAGAATCAATACTTTAAAGTGCATAAGTCATAGGTGATGACTTTAAGACTAAATAAAGTTCGCGTTAGTCCTACCCCAGCTTGGATTCATCTTAAGATGTTAATGCTTCCAAGCATCTTTATTCAAGTGACGGCCATTACCTTGGTCTAACTCTGCTGAACTAATTTAAAAAAGTAACGCATAATTTATCTGCCAATTGATCAAGGCTTAAATTACCATCAGGCTTGTACCAATTGCTGGTTTCAATTAATGCGCCACGCACAAAGCTTCTCAGGTAAAAACTTTCGATAGAAACAAGATCTTCTTGATATGCTAATGATAAGACGTGTAACCAAATTTTTTCATATTCATCACGTAATACCAGTATTTCATTACGATTATCACTGTTTAACGATCGCCATTCTGAGATCATCAGCCTAAAACCATCTAACTGCTCATTATGAATCGCCTTGAGCTCACAAAGAATAAGACGTCTAAATCGATCTTCTATATTAGCGGATGAAGATAAGATTGTCCGCATTGGCACTAATACTCTCAAAATAGCATCAATAATGACGGTTTTTAAAATTTGTTCTTTATTTTTAAAGTGATGAAAAATACTGCCACTTTGTATGCCGACTGACGCTGCAATATCACGTACGGTTGTTTTAGCGAAGCCTTGTTGTTGAAATAATTTTGCTGATGCCTGCTGTAATCGGCCACGAGGGGAGTCTAAATCAGTGGGTTTGGTGTTGTGCATTTATTTTCTTAATCTTAATGGGTGGCTAATATTGAGTTTAAATTGAGTCAATCGATCAATGGTGATTATTGTTACTTTTAGCTTATTGTTGATGATATCTGAGTATTAACAATATGTTAAATCTAGCTAAACTTATTCAGATAACACTTATTTTAAAGCACAAAATGAATATAGCAAGCCAGGGGTTGAAAACCAAGCGCTTGCTTGGTATTTTGTGGGTATAACATGACCTACATTTGATGGATTAGATGACGACTTACGTAACTCCCATAGATAATATGCGCTTTTTACTTAATGATGTGTTTGATTATTCTAGCCATTATGCAAGTTTTGAACAATTAAGAGAGGTTACCTCTGATCTTATTGATGTTATTGTGCTGGAGTGTGGCAAGTTTTGTGAAAAAGAATTATCACCTCTTTATCAGAGTGCTGATCAAGAGGGTTGTCACTTTAACGATGGACAAGTGACAACCCCCAGAGGCTTTAAACTGGCTTATGATAAATATATTCAAGCTGGTTGGAATTCACTGTCTTATCCGGAAGAGTTTGGTGGTCAAGGTTTACCGCAATCCCTTGGTTTTATTCGCAGTGGTATGTTAAGCGCGTCAAATTGGTCTTTCAACATGTATCTAGGTCTCACTATCGGCGCTGTTAATACTATCATAGCTCACGGCACTGATAGCCAAAAACAACAGTTTCTACCGAAAATGAGTGAGGGTCGCTGGACTGGTACCATGTGTTTGACTGAGGCGCATTGTGGTACAGATTTAGCTCAAATTCAGACAAAAGCGATTGCGAATGATGATGGAAGTTACACCATCACCGGCAGTAAAATGTTTATTTCGGCTGGAGATCATGATTTAACAGAAAATATCATCCATATCGTGCTGGCTAGACTGCCTGCGTCACCTAAAGGTACTCGTGGGCTGTCATTATATATCGTACCTAAAATAAACATCACCGCAGCAGGTGATATGTTAGCGAGTAATCATGTTTCCTGTGGTTCTATCGAAGATAAAATGGGCATCAAGGGCTCATCTACTGCAGTGATTAATTTTGATGGCGCAAAAGGTTATTTGCTTGGGGAGATCAATAAAGGGTTGGAATGTATGTTCACCTTTATGAACACCATCCGCATTGGCACAGCCTTACAAGGTGTTGGGGCAACCGAAGCTGCTTATAGATTATCGTTAAATTATGCTAAAGAACGGTTATCAATGCGGGCGCTTACGGGGAAAAAATATCCAGAAAAAGTCGCAGATCCATTGATTGTTCATCCCGACGTTCGACGTATGTTACTGACGCAAAAAGTATTCAGTGAAGGTGGTCTTGCAATGGTTTATTACGCATGTAAACTTAGCGATAAGATTGATTATCACGTTGATGAAGTGATACGTCGACAATCGGATCAAAAACTTGGGTTATTAACACCTATTTTGAAAGCCTTTTTAACCGAAACCAGTGTAGAATCAACAAATCTAGGTATGCAAATATTTGGTGGGCATGGATATATAAAAGAAACGGGCATAGAGCAAATTGTCAGGGATGTTAGAATATCGACTATTTATGAAGGGGCAACGGCTATCCAAGCTTTAGATCTCCTTGGGCGTAAAATCCTGCTTAATAAGGGTCAAGAGTTACGTCGCTTTTGTACTGAGATCCTCATTTTCTGCCGAAAAAATAGTATTATTTCAACCTCCCCACACAGTAGGAAAATGAATAAGCTGGTGTGGCCTCTTGCCAAAGAAGTGCTACGGTGGCAAAAATACACGCTTAAAATAATGCTCAAGTCAAATAAAAACAAAGATTTAATAGGTTCTGCGTCGGTTGAGTATTTAATGTATTCAGGCTATCTCTTTATGGGGTATATGTGGGCTATGATGGCAAAAACGGCTCATGACAATATTGACAAAGGGTTGCGCGACCCAAGCTTTAACCAAGGTAAAATTGACACGGCCGATTTTTACTTTGAACGGATATTTCCTCGTGTGGAGTCTTTATCCACAACGATGATGAAAGATCCGTACGGCATGATGAATATGTCAGAAAAAGCGTTTTAGTGGCAAGTTAAGCACAATTCAAACAGCAGTGTTTCGCGCCTGATTAATGTCTCGCTTTATTGGCCTGTCTAAATTGTCCGGGTGCAACACCAGCCCATCGCTTAAAGGCACGCTGAAAAGCAGTTGGTGAGCCAAAGCCAAGTAAATAAGCTATTTCACCTAATGTCAAAGCCGTGTCACATACATAGCTGAGAGCAAGATCTTTTCGTGTTTCATTTAAGGTTTGTTGATAACTACTGCCTTCTTCAATTAACTTTCGCCTGACAGTCCAAGAGGCCATATTGAGCTGTTCAGAAACTTGCTCTAGTGTTGGTGTACTACCGTTAAGCAAAGGGCCTAATGCACGACAGACTTTTTCTCGAAAGTTTTGCCCTAATTCAAACTTAGCTAACTCAGCATCAGCATAACGTTGTAATAAAGTGAAAGTAGAACGACAGGCATTTGTACAACACCAATCGAGTGCTTCACCTTTCACAATAAGGTAATTATTAGCTTGGTTGAACAATACTTCACAATTGAAATGTTCTCTGTATTTATCTTCATAGCTTGGCGCTGGAAATTCAAAGCAGACCTTTTCAATGGCATCATTTCGACCACAAAGATCCATAATAATGTGATACCAACCAGAGATAATCGAGTCAACGACAAAGTAATTATACTCATTGTAAGGTGCGATGGAATAAAACTGTAAGATACCGCGCTGCTGATTTTTATGAATTTTTTGTTTTCCATTAGCGACTAGAGAAGAGTTGAATTGTGATTGTCCCCGCACATTGTATTTACTCAGCACTTCGTAGGTGGCTAACTGATGACATGCTTGAGCGATATTTTCGGATGAATTTGCAAGTAAACCTGCAAAACCTAGGTGTGTTGGACTGGTGACTGTGCCCATCACTAATCCAAACCATGGGCTACTTGCTTTATTGATACAGGCATGCCCCAGCCTCATGAATTTAGGGATACTAATTCGAGCGTCAGGAGAAGAAAGGCTCGCTTTACTTAAGAGAAAGTTCGATAAGATATCATCGATATTATAACCCAGCTCATGCATCGCTTTAATCACAGTATGCATATAAGAAACAGATAAATCACCCAGTTTCATCATTGGCCTTAATTATAAAATTAATAGAAATACTAACATAAAAGTAAATTATAATCATTATTCTGTTAGTTTTGGTCATTGGAAGGGAGCAGTAATCCTATTATGGTGGTAGATATTGAAACTAACTATTTGAGTCTCCAATGACAGAGAATTTTCCAAATTTATTAAAGCCATTAGATTTAGGTTTCCGCACTATTAAAAATCGCAGTTTAATGGGTTCAATGCATACTCATTTAGAGGAGGCACCAAACGGTTTTGAACGAATGGCGGCTTATTATGCAGAGCGCGCCGCTGGTGGCGTTGGTATTATTGTGACCGGTGGTTTCGCGCCAAATATTGAAGGCGGTGGAATGCCGAATGCGACTATGATCGACTCACCTGGTGATATTGAAAAGCATCGCCTTATTACCGATGCGGTCCATAAAGAAGGCGGTGTTATTTGTATGCAAATACTGCACACTGGCCGTTATGCTTATCACCCACATTCAGTAAGCTGTTCACCATTTCAATCCCCCATTACGCCATTTAAACCGAAAGAGCTTGATGAAGCGGGCATTGAAAAGCAAATTGAAGACTTTGTTCGCTGTGCAGTTAATACTAGAGAAGCAGATTATGATGGTGTTGAGATCATGGGATCTGAAGGGTATTTCATTAATCAGTTTATTTGTCAGCGTACTAACGGCCGAACGGATAGTTGGGGGGGCCGTTATGAAAATCGCATTCGTTTACCGATTGAAATTGTTCGTCGTACACGAGAAGCCGTAGGTAAACACTTTATTATTATTTATCGTTTATCCATGCTTGATCTGGTCGAAGGTGGGAGTACTTGGCAAGAGGTTGTTCAATTAGCGAAAGAAATTGAAAAAGCAGGCGCAACGATTATTAATACGGGGATAGGTTGGCATGAATCACGTGTACCGACAATTTCTACCAGTGTACCGCGGGGGGCTTTTGTTGAAGTCACCCAACGTATGAGAAGCGAAGTGAGCATTCCACTTTGTACTTCCAACAGAATCAATACCCCAGAAGTGGCTGACACGATCCTTGCTGAAGGTCATGCTGACATGGTGTCGATGGCACGTCCATTATTAGCCGATCCGCATTTTATCAATAAGGCTAAAGCGGGTAAGTCAGATGAAATTAATACTTGTATTGGTTGTAACCAAGCCTGTTTAGATCATATCTTTGAAATGAAATTAGTGTCTTGTTTAGTGAATCCAAGAGCGTGCCACGAAACTAAATTGATCATCAAGCAAACCGAGAGTGAAAAAAGAATTGCGGTTGTGGGGGCGGGTCCTGCAGGTCTTGCTGCTGCGACTACGGCGGCAAAACGGGGTCATAAAGTCACATTATTTGAAGCGGACAATAAAGTTGGCGGCCAATTTAATATTGCTAAAGAAGTACCAGGCAAAGAAGAGTTTGCTGAAACCATTCGTTATTTCAAGCGTCAAGTCGAGTTAACGGGTGTTGAGTTAAAGCTCAACACTAAAGCGACTCCTGAAGTGCTTAGCGTATTTGATGAAGTGATTATTGCGACGGGTATTACACCAAAAACACCCGATATTCCCGGTATTGATAATGCAATGGTGATGACCTATTTAGATGTACTTCTTGATAAAAAGACCGTAGGTAAACGTGTTGCGATTATAGGGGCGGGTGGTATTGGCTTTGACGTGGCTGAATTTTTATCTCATCAAGGTAAATCAACGAGTTTAGATAAAGAGGCTTTTATGAAAGAGTGGGGCATTGATTTACGTTACTCTGCACCGGGTGGTTTAATCCAACCTGAAGTTGAAGGCTCAGCGAGAGAGGTTTTCTTAGTTCAACGTAAAGTGACTAAATTAGGTGATAGTTTAGGTCGAAGTACGGGTTGGATCCATCGCACAGTGTTAAAGAATAAAGGTGTCAAAATGATCAATGGTGCGCAATACAATAAAATTGATGATGAAGGTTTACATATTACTGTTGGTAATGAATCTCAGTTATTAGCTGTCGATAATATCATTGTTTGTGCAGGGCAAAATTCACAGCGGGAACTACACGCTAGCCTTGAAGCTAAAAACATAAAGGTCACCTTAATTGGTGGTGCGGACGTTGCTACAGAGTTAGATGCCAAGCGGGCTATTAAGCAAGGCACGATTGTTGCCGCAGCTATCTAGTTTAGTCAATGTATATACCCAAGCCACTTGAAGATGCATGTTCAGGTAGAATGGGTATATAAGATTGGCTATTGTTATTCAAAAATTATAACGTTATTAGTGATTAACATCATCATTTCCTCATTTCTGGGTTTGTTTTTCGTAAGGTGACAGTCTATTTCTAATTGATGAATAATTTTCATTCAAGCAGCCAATCAGTTGCGATATACTGGGGTGCTAGAATCAATAATTAATGTATTAGCTGAAAATGAGATAAGGATAATGCTGTGAGCGCTATTTATAATTTTTGTGCTGGACCTGCGATGTTACCCAAGCCTGTGATGTTAAAAGCACAAAGTGAGTTGCTTGATTGGAATGGGCAAGGCGTGTCAGTGATGGAGCTCAGTCACCGCGATAAAGCCTATATTGCATTAGCAGAGAAAGCGGAGCAAGATCTGCGTGATTTAATGGCGATCCCTGACGATTATCATGTGTTGTTTATGCATGGTGGTGGACGCGCACAATTTGCTGCTGTGGTGAATAATTTTTTAGGTGATGCGGGCCAAGCCTTGTATTTAGTCGATGGCAGTTGGTCATCTATTGCTGCTGATGAAGCAGAAAAATTAGTGGGTAAAACCCATATCGACAGGCTCAATATCGTTAATAAGAATGATGATATGAGCCAAGTTGAATTACCTCATTTACATGCCATTAAAAAAGATTATCGCTACGTGCATTATTGCCCCAATGAAACGGTTGATGGTATCGAAATCTTTGATGAACTTGATAGCCCTTGGCCGGTTGTCGCCGATATGTCATCAACCATTATGTCTCGCGAAATTGATGTGAGTCGCTATGGATTAATTTATGCGGGCGCACAGAAAAATATTGGCCCATCGGGGCTCTGTGTTGTGATTGTGCATCAAGATTTACTCACACTGCCGAGTTTGCCTCAGTCATCGATTATGGACTATCGCTTAGCGGTAAAACATGGCTCTATGTATAACACGCCGCCCACATTTGCTTGGTACCTTGCAGCCAAAGTGTTTGAATGGTTAAAAGAGCAGGGGGGGGTTAAAAGTATTGCGGCGATTAATCAACAAAAAGCGGCGTTACTTTATCATTGTATTGATAGTTCTGATTTTTATCAAAGTAAAGTCAATGTTGATAATCGCTCGAATATGAATGTGACTTTTTATTTGGCTGATTCTGAGTTAGAGATGTTATTTTTAGAACAGGCGAAACAGGCGGGATTACTGGCATTGAAAGGTCACCGTATGGTGGGTGGCATGCGAGCCAGTATTTATAATGCGATGCCACTTGAAGGGGTGCAGGTATTAGTGGACTTTATGAATGCTTTTGCCACTGAACACGGTTAAATAAAAGGAGCAAGCTGGGTAATGAAGCTTGCTCCTCTTTTATGCATGGGCTCTTTTTGATTAATGCTCCCCCCAATCAGCTGAAGAGCGAGGATCTGGCTGACGGGAGGATACCGATATTATTCGAGTATTTTAGCAATCGCGCTGGCAAGGTAATCCACATTACCGTCACCAATACCTGCAATGCTGATGCGGCTTGAGTCGACCATATAGATGCTGTATTCTTGCTGCAATCGTGTGACTTGTTCTGGGGTAATGCCTAAGAAGGAGAACATGCCTTTTTGTTTTGCAATAAAACTAAAATCACGTTTAACGCCTTTTTCTTTGAGCTTATCGACTAACATGCTGCGATTACCGTTAATACGGTCGCGCATTTGTGCTAATTCTTCTAACCATTCTTGTGTGAGTTTCTCTGAGTCGAGGATGGTTTCAACAATGGCGGCGCCGTGAGCAGGCGGCATGGAATAGAGACAACGTACAACATATAACAGTACTGAAAAGGCGACATCTGCAGTGGTGGGATCTTTCGTCACCAGAGAGCAGGCACCTATTCGTTCACGGTAAAGGCCAAAGTTTTTAGAACAAGAGCTACATAATATCATATTATCGACATTGGCCGCCATTTGACGCACGCCATAGGCATCTTCATCGACACCTTCACCAAACCCCTGATAGGCCATATCAATCAGTGGGGTAAAGCCCACATTCTTAGTGATCGTAATCACTTCATCCCATTGTGATGGCGTTAAATCCATACCACTGGGATTATGGCAGCAAGCATGCAGTAATACTACGTCAGTCGGACTCACCTGGGCCAAAGCCGCTTTCATGTCATCAAATCTGAGGGACTTATTGTCATGATCGTAATAGGGGTAGGTTTTGACTTGGATGCCTGCAGCTTCAAATAACCCATTATGGTTAGCCCATGTTGGATCGCTGACCCAAATAGTCGCTTGTGTACGGCAGCGCTTGATAAAGTCAGCGGCAACACGCAGTGCACCCGTGCCACCAGGCGTGGAAATCGTACGAATACGATTTTCCAGTAAGGCTGGATGGTCATGACCAAAGGCCAGTTTGGTCATCAGATCATTAAAGTGTGCACTGCCAGTCGGTCCAATATAGACTTTAGTGTCTTCAGTTTCAAAGCGATGACGCTCAGCATGTTTGACACAATGTAAAATGGGGGTATGTCCCGCTTCATCTTTATAAACGCCAACGCCTAAATCAACTTTGTTAGGATTGGGATCGAGTCTATATTGCGTCAGTAATCCCAAAATAGGATCAGCAGGCATAGCGGTAAGCGCGTTGAACATAGCTTCTTCTACCTTTTGTCTTGTGGGTCAATGGCCCTTAATGAATACCAACCAGCATAACGTAGATGATACGGAGAATGACAGTCTATATTCTATTTTTCATCAGCGAATGGTGGAAGCTAAAGCTGCCATTAACGATAAGTGGCTGGGGCAACAAGGTATGAAATGAGTGATAATTAACAAACGGTAAACCCCCGGCTCTGCCGGGGTGACTCGCATAGGTTTCACCTATACCGCGGTATAGGTAGGCTCAAGTCTCGACCAAAAGACAGGAGAGCAACC
>NZ_JAKIKS010000057.1 GCF_023284005.1 Shewanella surugensis | reverse complement strand
CATTTTTAGTCATTGCGATGTTCCTTTTGTTAATTGTTGATCGGCCAAGATCAATTAACAGGTTACATCGCAATGCTTTATCCTCATACACCAGAAACGACTATAGCTCGTAATAAATCATATTAATGCATTTATTATATGTTTGAATTAATAGTATATTTTCTAGCTAAGTCTCTAGTTTCATCTGATATTTTTGATGAATTAGAATTTATCACTTGTTCAAATACTCGACCAGCAACACCTGCTTCAATAAGACTCTTTGCGTGGCTTGTTCGAGATATACACGATCCTTCGGTATAGTCAGTTTCTGATTTTAGTTTCTCTATCATCTCTTCACGCGTACTAACTTTCGAAGAAAATACGTCAAAAAACTTAACAAAGCAGCTTTGCCCCACAGACTGTAAAGTTCGATTAAATTGCTCTTCTGTCACTAGTGCCACCTTCAACGATCGTAATAAAAATCCCCGCAGCAAGCTATCTTGCCTTTGGCTCGACTTCGCTTCGCGAAGCGGGGTATTTAGGATACTGAAAGACTAAAAGACTAAAACTTACGCAGCAAGCTGCGGGAAATCAAACCCAAAGAGATTGAAATGACCTCCTACCTTGAAAATAGCTATAGCCAGCCATTATTAATCAACAACCTATATAAAACTCTACAAGATATCAATGCTAATCGTCCATCAAATCATAATCTAAACATTTTTAATATATTGACTGCTAACAATCTTGGGAAATGAGTGATATAAGCGGAGCCTAGATCTCAGCAATAAGAAACACACTGACTTTTGATCTTTACGCTTTTAAAACCCAGTGTGAATGCAAAAATAACCATCGGAAACAGGGATGTTTTCGTTGAGCCTATAGGAACATATTCACGGTGTGTTATTTTTGCATTTACACATAAGCCTGCCGCAGGCAATAAATACAATTGAAGTTATGTAATCCCAGTACACGTTCTGATGACAACACTGGATGCACCACCGGAAATGTTAGAATATTTTTAACGATAAATGAGGCTGTATTTCAACACTGCTAACTTAGTTTGAGCTGCAGGACTATTTACCAAAAATCAGCAAGAGGGGATTGCTGTATAACCCCTATTGCCCCAGTGTGAGTGGGAACTCACGATCTTAGCCTGCGGCAGCAATGAGTCATCAGTAAGGCTAAAAGCTCAAAAATACTAGCCAATACCACTGGAGCCAAACGCTAGTTTATGATGCCCAGTGTGGATGAACATCCACAATCTTAACCTGCGGTAACAATGCAGATCAAAAAAGGCTAGCTTATTCCTCAAGCTAGCCAAGATCAGAAAGCTGACACAGAATACCCAATTAAACTTTACCGTTCACGCTAAAGTTTAATCGCCAATTCTGCCCCTTGGCGAATCGCCCGCTTGGCATCCAATTCGGCGGCCACATCGACGCCGCCAATCATGTGCACAGGCAGTCCCGTGGACTGCATTTCTTCGAGTAAGGTGCGATTGGACACTTGGCCAGCGCACAACACCACATGATCCACATCCAGCACTTCGCTTTGACCATCAATACTGATATGCAAACCTTGTTCATCAAATTTCTCGTAATTGACGCCGACTTTTTGAATGACTTGATGCTGCTTTAATACTAAGCGATGGATCCAACCAGTCGTTTTACCCAAGCCTTTACCCATCTTGCTGGTTTTACGTTGTAATAAATACAGCTGTTTATGCACCGCTTCTTTTTCTGGTGCCATCAAGCCGCCACGATCTTGATAGGTTTTATCAATCCCCCATTGCTTGAGCCATTTATCCGGTTGCAATGTACTCGACTCTGCTTCGCCTAAAAAGTGTGCCATATCAAAGCCTATACCGCCAGCGCCTATCAGCGCCACTTTATCGCCCACCGTCACTTGCCCGCTTAACACTTGCTGATAATCCACCACTTTGGGTGAATCAAAGCCCGGTAAGTCAATTTCTCTTGGCAGTACGCCCGAGGCCATCACAATTTCATCGAAAGCTTCATCGCGCACCACAGAAGCATCGAGCCGCGTATTAAGCCTTAAGTCCACCTTATTCAATTTAATTTGTTCAAGAAAATAGCGAATGGTTTCATTAAACTCTTCTTTTCCCGGGATTTTACGCGCCAGATTAAACTGACCACCCACCTCAGATTTAGCTTCAAAAAGCACCACGTCATGGCCGCGACTCGCCGCATACACCGAAAAAGCCATCCCCGCAGGGCCAGCACCCATCACCGCAATACGTTTCTTATGCGCCGTGGGGCTAAAGTTGATTTCCATTTCATAGCAGGCGCGCGGATTCACCAAACAAGTGGCGCGCTTTAATGCAAAGGTATGATCTAAGCAGGCCTGATTACAGCCGATACAGGTATTGATCTGTTCAGGCGTATTGGCGGCGGCTTTATTGACAAAATCAGCATCGGCTAAGAAAGGCCGTGCCATCGACACCATATCGGCTTGGCCCGATGAAAGAATGTGCTCGGCGATTTCAGGAGTATTAATGCGATTGGTAGCGACTAACGGCAATGACACTTCTTTTTTAAGCCTTTCGGTGACCCACGCAAACGCACCGCGAGGAACACTCGTCGCAATGGTCGGTACCCTCGCCTCATGCCAGCCAATTCCAGTATTTAAAATGGAGACGCCCGCTTGCTCTAACGCTTTCGCCAGTTGCACCACTTCTTCCCACGTGGAGCCATTATCCACCAAATCCAGCATCGATAAGCGAAAAATGATGATAAAGTCATTACCCACTTTCTCGCGAATACTGCGCACAATTTCAAGCGGGAATTTGGCTCTATTTTCAAATGCGCCGCCCCATTCATCAGTGCGCTTATTGGTGCGAGCACTGACAAACTGATTGATGAGATAACCTTCAGAGCCCATCACTTCAACGCCATCATAACCCGCTTTTTTCGCCAAGGCGGCGCTGGTAGCATAATCTTTGATGGTGCCTTTGACTTGCCTTGCTGACATGGCACTGGGCGTAAAAGGGGTAATCGGCGATTTAATCTTACTCGGCGCTTGCGAAAAAGGATGATAACCATAACGCCCCGCATGGAGTAATTGCATGCAAATTTTTCCGCCCACCTCATGCACAGCCTGAGTCACAATCGTGTGTTTCTTCACTTGCCAAGAAAAACTGAGCTGACAGGCATTCGGCGCTAATCGTCCACGTAAATTGGGAGAGATTCCGCCAGTGACGATCAGGCCCACGCCACCTGCTGCACGTTCTTTATAAAATGCGGCCAGTTTCTCAAATCCGCCCTTTTCTTCTTCTAAGCCAGTGTGCATGGAGCCCATTAAAACTCTATTTTTCAATTGAGTATGGCCTAGATCCAAGGGTTCTAGTAAATGCGGAAACGACATTCAAACATCCTTTTTAAACAAATGATTTAATTCAGCATACCTTGAGTCTGTACTAAGCTCAATAAGGTAATGGGGCTTCGGTTTACAATTGGGTTTTCCATCTGTGCATTAATTCAGTTAACATGGCCTCAATCACGTCATAAAGGAGTGGAAAATGCCCGCTAAACCTTCATTTTTAAAAAAGATATTCTGTATTATTTGGAGTACTGTTAACGGTATTCGTAAACTTATTCTCAATCTCATTTTTTTTGGATTACTGATCGCGGTTCTTGTGGGGCTAAGCTCAGAAGAGAATGTCAGTGTTGAGAAAGGC
Source organism: Shewanella surugensis (assembly GCF_023284005.1). Classification (GTDB taxonomy): domain Bacteria; phylum Pseudomonadota; class Gammaproteobacteria; order Enterobacterales; family Shewanellaceae; genus Shewanella; species Shewanella surugensis. The sequence continues at coordinate 31,290 of NZ_JAKIKS010000057.1, read as the reverse complement.
GCAGCCTTAGTGCTCAATTTATCCGGCGATATTGTCGAGCAAAAAAAGCCCGTAGCCCCGCTTGAAGCCATCATGAATAGTGAAAGGGAGAACAGTGCTGACAAGGAGATTTTACTCTCCGATGTCATCAAGGTGATCGACAATGCTGCCGAAGATCAAAATATCAGCACCTTGGTGCTGAATTTAGACCATTTACAAGGCGCAGGACTGAGCAAATTACAATCGATTGGTGATGCACTCACCACCTTTAAAGCCTCCGGTAAACCGATCATCGCTAACGCCAATAGCTATGAGCAAAATCAATACTTCCTCGCCAGTTTTGCCGATACCATTTATTTAAACCCACAAGGGCAAGTTGGTATTGAAGGCCTTGGACGTTACCGTCAATATTTTCAATCGGCATTGAATAAACTCAAAATTAAGATGAATGTCTTCAGAGTCGGCACCTTTAAATCCGCTATCGAGCCACTGATCCGTGATGACATGTCGCCTGCGGCGAAAGAAGCCAATATGAGCTTACTCACCAACTTATGGCAAAGCTATAGCCAAGTGGTGGCGAGTAATCGTCATATCAAACCTGAGCAGTTGATCTTAACCCCTGAGCAATACTTAGCTCAACTGGATAAAGCTAATAATGACATGGCCAAAATGGCCCTTAATCTCCATTGGGTGGATAGCTTAAGTACCGCTGAAGACTTTAGGCTCGCCATGGTCGATAGAGTCGGCAAAGCCAATAAAGGCGATGATTACAAACAGATCAGTTTTTCCGATTACTTACCCATTGTAAAATCTCAGTATCAACCCACAGAGCCTAACAAGGTGGCCATTATTGTGGCCAAAGGCACCATACTCAATGGTAATCAACCCAGTGGTGAAATTGGCGGAGAAAGTACGTCGAAACTACTGAGACAAGCGCGATTTGATAACCATGTCAAAGCCATTGTGTTACGTGTAGACAGCCCTGGCGGCAGCGCGTTTGCCTCAGAGCAAATCCGTCAAGAAGTCTTGGCCATCAAAGCGGCCAACAAACCCATTATTGTCAGTATGGGCAGTTATGCGGCATCGGGCGGTTATTGGATTTCAGCCGATGCCGATTATATCTTTGCCACACCCACCACCTTAACCGGCTCAATCGGTATTTTTGGCCTGATCCCCACCTTTAAAGACTCGCTAGCCGACTTAGGCATTTACACCGACGGTGTGGGCACATCAGCTTGGGCAGGCTTTAGTGTCACCCGAGATCTCACCCCTCAATTTCGTGAGGTTATTCAACGTAATATTGAACGCGGTTATGACAACTTCATCTCTATAGTGGCCAACGGCCGTGACATGAAAAAACCAGCCGTGGATAACATTGCCCAAGGCCGAGTGTGGACAGGACGTCAAGCCCTTAAGTTGGGACTGGTTGATGAGTTAGGTGATATACAACAAGCCGTGAGCAAAGCAGCAGAAATGGCCAAGCTCACAAAATATGACACCAAACTGATTGAGCAAAAACTCAGCCCACAAGAGCAAATTATTCAAGATATTTTTGCCACCGCCTCGGTTTACTTGCCTCATAGTCAAACACAAACACACAGTAAAGTGATGGGTGCCTTGATGTCAAAATGGGAAAACATGTTGAGCACCTTCTCTTCATTTGATGATCCCAATGGCGTGTACTTATATTGTGATACTTGTAATCTATAAGCGATACTCGAGCCGTTGAAGATGCAGAGTATCAAGCGTGATATTTAATACCCGCTTAATGCACTTTTAGCACTAAAAAGCCCAGTTTTTACTGGGCTTTTTTATCACTAAAATCGTATACTCTGGATATTGATCTCTATGCCGAATGAATTATGACTAAACGTTCAATCTATGTCGCCTACACAGGTGGCACCATAGGAATGGAAAAAACCGCCAACGGATTTGCCCCTGTCGCAGGCTTTTTGACCCGCTGTGTGAAAGACATGCCCGAGTTTTATCACACCGAAATGCCCGACTTTGTCATTCATGAATACGATCCCTTGATTGATTCTTCCGATATGGCCCCTACTGATTGGCAATTAATCGCTAATGATATTAAAGCCAATTATGATCACTATGATGGCTTTGTGATTTTACATGGCACCGATACTATGGCCTTTACCGCATCAGCGCTGTCTTTTATGCTGCAAGGTTTATCGAAACCCGTCATCGTCACCGGCTCTCAAATCCCACTGGCTCAGTTAAGATCAGACGGGCAAACCAATTTACTCAATGCCTTATATATTGCCGCCAATTACCCCATTGCCGAAGTCGGCCTGTTCTTTAATAATCGGTTATTTCGAGGTAATCGCACCACTAAAGCCCATGCTGACGGCTTTAATGCCTTCGCTTCCCCTAACTTTCCGATGCTATTAGAAGCCGGCATCAAAATCAGATTACATGCCGGTCAAATTGGCAAGCCTGACAAGCAACCCGTCTTAACCGTTGCAAATATCAGCCCGCAACCCATCGGCGTGGTCACCCTTTATCCTGGCATTTCGACAGATATTTTTAATAATGTGCTGCAACAACCCGTCAAGGCGCTGATCTTACTCACTTTTGGTGTGGGCAATGCTCCTCAAACACCCGCACTATTAGCGATCCTTAGAGCGGCCCATGAACGCGGAGTGATCTTAGTCAACCTGACTCAATGTCTGCAAGGTAAAGTCAATATGGGGGGCTATGCAACGGGTAATGCATTAGCGGCTTCGGGGGTGATCAGTGGTGGCGATATGACCACTGAGGCGGCCTTGGCAAAGTTACACTATTTATTGTCAACCGACATGACAGCGGATGAAATACGCCAAGCTATGCTTGAAGATTTAGTCGGCGAGCTCAGTGTCGATTAACTTCAGTATCGATGAGTCTGTAAATGAAAGTGCTTTGATGAACTCAATCGACCAAACTGAGTTCATCAACATACGCTAAACAGCAAGAGTCATCTGCTGTCTCACTCATTAACGCCTAAGCGATTACCTATTATAAGTCATCATTTTTAAAGGCAGCAATGCTCTCTCCTTTAAAATCGGCGGCTTTAAATTCTTTTTTAAGCTGAGCTTTGGACAATTCATTAATTTGACCTTCTCGGCCAATGGTAAAATGATCCGTTTGATGCAACTTTTTTGCTTGATACAACATGACCACTTGTTGCGTCGAGGCTCTTTGCTCATCGCTAAGAACAGTGCCATCTTCCCACTTTCCCAGTTCCACGGCACTAATAAGGCGCTCATAGACTTCTTGAGGCATTTCTTCAATCACTTGACTGATATCTTTCATACACTTTTCCGCTTATGTAAGACGATCCTAATTCGGCATATTAAATAGCCAATAAAACCAAAAATAAAACAAGCCCCGGCAATATAAGCCCGCGAACCGGTGGCCACTTCGCCGCCCCAAAAACCCAACACTACCCCAAAAATAAACAAACTTAGAGAAAGCAGGCTGTGGTTCAATAATTGGTTTGATTTTTTGATATGGCTAATACGCATGTGTGACTCATTATCACCGGATAATCCTGTATGACAATGGGGACACGTGCTCGCTTTGCTCGAAATTCTTTTTTGACAACTTGGACAGGCGACTAATGCCATGTTTCCACCCCTCGAAAAAACCGATATTCAATATCCCCCAAGCGCCTTGAATAGACACGATTCAGGGCGTTTGAGGATCACAGTATACCTGATTTCTATCGTTTATTTAATACGGCATTCATCGCCACTAAAGAGGCTTCACCTAATAAGATGCTCCGCTCGGGCGACCAAGCTTGAATCGGCTCAGCTAAATCATCATTATCTTTGAAGGGCATTTCTAATGTATAAGACAAACAACCAAAACGATCAGCCACCCAATTCGATGCCACAGTCAAATTAGCCTGCCCCGGCGCATCTTCATCATAGCCAAATTGAGTTTGAAAATCAGGACTGGCGAGTAATAATGCATTTTCAAACGTCTGTTGCAGCGTATTCATGGCGTCATCAAAACGCGGCACACCTTCACAGCCCGCAAGAAACACATAAGGTAGATCTTCATCACCATGAACATCATAAAATAAATCCACCCCGGTTTGCTGCATTTTATTCACCACATGAAAAACTTCAGGGCTTTTTTCAAGCGAAGGTGATTGCCACTCTCTGTTTAAGTTCACGCCAGCAGCATTGGTCCGTAAATGGCCTCTCACCCCGCCATCTGGATTCATATTAGGCACGATATAAAAGTTCGCTTTGGCTAATAAAGCCCGAGAAACCGGATTGTCACCGTCAAGTAATTGAGATATCAACCCCTCAACTAACCACTCAGCCATCGTCTCACCCGGATGTTGGCGAGCAGTGATCCACACACTGGCTTTAGACTCATCAGCATCGCCGATCTTCACCAAGCTTAAATCCCGCTCATCGAGTGTTAAGCCTAAATGCTCGACACTCACCATCGGATGGACTTGAAACTGTGCCAGTAAATCTTGATGACGCTCATAGCTATAAGGGGCAAAATACGCAATTTGAATAGAATCACACTCTAATTCAACCTCAATGGACAGGCGTCCGTCATGATAACGCGTCGGCAACCTAAACCAATGTTCTCGATCGTACGAGGCCACCGCTTGATAATTTTCCCATCCTTGTGGATAGGAGGCTTTATCAGCATTCACAATATGCAATTGATATTGCATGCCGATGGTGCCATCTAATTTAAAATTAAACCATTGAAAAAACTCACCGCCTTCATCGGGACAAATGGCAAGCTCGATATTATTTGGGGCTTGTACATTGATGACGTCGATATTACCGCCATCAAAATTGGCACTGATCCGCATAGAGGCTTCCTTCAAATTTGAGTTCTTATCATATATAAGAACCCATTTTTTAACATAAGTAGGCCATAGGATAAACCAAATCTACATTCAAACACAAAAGCTAAACACCTCTACATCGTAAGCAGTGAGGCATTAAACCCAAATGAGATAAAAGGGCTCATCAAGAAAAGCAATAACCTTGCCCTCGCACCGTATTTATTAATGTGCGCGGTAATCGCGTTTCAACCAGTTTTCGACGAGTATTACTGATGTGCATATCCAAATTTCGATCGAATTTACCTAAGTCTTTCTGCAGTATGTTACGCTGTAACTCTTGCTTTGTGATCACTTGCCCTTGTCTTTCGAATAAATATTTGAATAGTTTAAATTCCGTTTGGGTGAGATAAACTTTTTTACCATCAATTGAGACACAATATTCAATGTCATCAAAATCAAATGAGGTCATATTGTCTTTCACCATTGAAGTCATACTTTTCGCATATTTAACATTTTGCTGTGATTGATTCATACACAATCAACTCCTATACAGTCAATAACAGTGACAAACAGCAGGCATGGAACGTTTATTTACCCTTCTTCTATTACGTCAGTGTTAATAGATATCAATGTTACTATTATTAGTTATTCATTTATTTTAAATAATAATTATCTTTCGTTGAAAAACATCATAAAACGTTAGGCTTCATTCAATAAATATATAAACATTCGCAATAAAAGGAGGTGCCATTGCCTTTGATAGCTCACTCTTTATTTTATATTCTGGCTTTCGTTTATTTTACATATGAAACAGAAACAATTAACCCTTTAATAAATATAACAAATAAAATACTACCTTTATCTAGCTTAACCGTTCTTGAATGACTTTAATATCCTTTAGATTCATTTCAGAAACCTTATTCACAAACGACAGACAATCAATTGAAAAAATAATATTAACAAAACAATCACTCGTATTTTATAGTTATCCTTAATCTTAAATCAATATTAAAAATGAATAAACCACCTTACATATTGACCCACGCCCAAATTAACATTTCAAGAACAACTAATGGCTATTAATAGCGATGTCATTTTATTTTACGAATACCCTTTATACTAAACATCTTTACACTTGAACTAGATATACTCTTTATTTTTCATTTACTCAAGTATTTTATATCTTACGCAACAAATGTATTGGGACGTTTATAAGGTAAATGTCCAGAAAAATGCCGTTTCATTGATTCCATTTGTTAAAAAAAATCTATTCATTATATAAAAAACAACCACAATGACATTTATAAGTTACAAACATTCAGTAACCCTTTTCATCTAATTATAAAATAATGCTTTATATATCAATAATATTTTATAAAAACAAAATGATATACAAATAAAATCATTAACATGCATTTTTAATTCAATCATTCTCAAATATAACGAGTGAAAACTCAAATTGAGATACAAATAGATACAAAAATTATCACATTAACAGACGACAAAAAAACGCCCCCTTACCGGTAGTGCTGAAAACATAAGCGATCTTTTATACCCGTGACTGACGAATCCCCCCAGCACATTGAAAATACCTGTTTCAATGCGCTGGGGGATGTGTCTCAATATCCCGCTAAATGATCGGCTTAATCCGTTGAATTGAAGCCATCAGCCGCTTAAAAGCACATGGGTGACTTAAGATAATCTTAATGAGTCAACAACATCAATTGACGAATATCACTAACAGGCGCACTGCCGTAACTTAAAAAACGCTCATGAAAGGCCTTTAAATCAAATTGTGTTTCTTCAAGTGACTTTACGTCTTCTCTAAGATCGTAAATACCTCTGTAGCCCGCATAATAACTGGTTAACTGTACTTGGCTTAATGTGGCTCGACGCCATTTCCCTTCTGCCTCGGCAATTTGTTGAAAAGCTTCTTTCGTCATAAGGTTAATAGCCTCTTCTTCGCTCATCCCTTGCACTTGAATACTGTAATCGAGCAAGGTATTGCAAATCACTCTTAAATGCCATTTGTAATACATCAACCACATTTCAGGCTCAAAATCACTGTAGCCTTGTTCTAGCATCATGCGCTCAGCATACACAGCCCAACCTTCAATCATGGCACCATTACCGAACAAACTCTTCACCAAACTGGGAGATTCATTGGCATAGACGAGTTGGGTATAATGTCCTGGTATCGCTTCATGAATATTTAAGATCTGTAAGATCCAATGATTATATTCTCTTAAATAACTCTCAGCAGAAGCCTCACTCATGCTATCGAGAGGCGTCACATTATAATAAGTATTGGCCGATTTTTCATAAGGCCCTGGTGCACTCACCGATGCTCCCGCAAAACCTTGCATATATTCAGGGGTTTCTCTCACAATAAGCGGCTTATTCGGATCCAGAGTAATCAGATTTTTCTCATTCACAAAGTGAATAAGCTCTGGAATTTGCTGGCGTATCTCACTGACAAAATCATCTCGTTTGACATGATTAACAGACAATTTATTAATTAAACGTCCAATGGCAATTTTGTCATCTGTCGGTTTTTGCGTTGAAAAATACTTCGACCATAACTGTCCAGTGAGTACGCTCATCTCAGCTTGCACCCTGTCTTTATCCAACAAGGCTTTTTGATAAAGCTGTTTTGCTGTCATGCCGGCTTTTATATCAAAGGCAAATTTTTGCTCATATAATGCTTCACCAATACGAAAACTGCGCGCGCCTTGTGTTGTCAATTTTTTCTCGAGTGATTTAAGCCAACTCACATGCTGCTTAATAGCACTCACCCCTTGGGTATAGCGGGCTTTAAATTGCTGCTTTTGCCGAACCGTTAACCCTGAATCCATGGCCTCTTGCAATAACCTTGGCGACAATACCGATAACGCCCCTTCATTTTGTAATATCGCCAGCTGGGTATGCTCAAGCGTCGGTGACTGAATACTCTCTCTTGCCCCAATATAATAATCAGGGATAAAAGCCAACCGCGATAACACCGAGGTTAAGCGTTCATCTGATGAAGCAAAGTCGCCATTAATGATCAAGGCAAAGCCTTCTGCCACATTATAACGACTCGGATCCCATTGCCAAGACTTGAACGTTTCCTGCTCCCATTTCATTTTGGCGAGTAAGTTATCAATAATACTGTAATCGATACGCACATTTGGACTTAATGACTGGGGGGAAATTTGTGCTAAGGCCTGCTGCTGATGCGTAATAAAAGCAAGGCTATGTTGCCTTTGTACATCGCTCGGAATATTCAGCCTACCATCATAATCATGAAAACCTCTGTATAAGGCCCAAGAAGGAAAGGTTTGCCATAATTCATCAATAAATTGCGCTGAAAATTGCGTAAATGCCTTATCTTGTTCAATTGTCGCCACCACAGGCAAAGTGTCGTTCGTTTGTGTCTGGCATCCTACCAGTCCCGTTAGCGATAACACTGCCACTAAGGATAAAGCCGTTTTCTTCATCATATGATCCATTTTAGTTAACAAGCTCTGAATATTAACCAAAATAGATCACATTACGCAATTAACAAATACGCGTTTGCACCCAATTAAGCACATGACTAAAAGGATATTTTTCTAATAATGCAAAAGAAGTCGTCGATCTTAACTTATGCTGAGTAAAAATCGGGGTCGTTAACCCACATAAATAACGGCTTAATAAAATGGGCGTACTCTGCAACCCCAATCGCTCTCTGGCATCACTCGTTAATGCGACAACATCATAGCTTTCAAGTGGGGGTTGAGCGGGTAAAGGAGGCAAAACAGCCACCTCACCGAAGCACACTGAACAATGTTGACATGCCTGTTTTAAATAAGGGTCGGAAAAATACTCTGCCAGCTGTAAATTAAGGCACTTATCACTGCAAAATAGAGACACCAGTTCATGAATACGCGCGACTTCAGTTTGTTCTTTTAGGCGAAATTTTTCAAACAAGCGGCTGTGTAAAATCTCGGCCTCCATATTGGCCGTATTCACCTGATAAACTTGGGTCATCTGCTTTGTTTGCAGCTCTATCATGCCTTTTTGATCCATGTAATCGAGCGCAGTGAGCACCCGAGAACGTTCGCAAGGATAAACCTTGTGTAGCGCATCCAGATCTAACGTATACCAAATCTTCGCTTTCGCTGAAGTGTCAAAAATCGCATTAACAAAGGCTAATCGTTCATCGATAAAAACCGTCTCCAATTGCGCATTGCTCGCTAATACTTTATATTTATACTCAGCAAAATAACTGTATAAAGGTGAAATAACCCCTTCTATTTCAAGATAAACTAATAGAGTTTTCAAACTCAACGGCCTAATATTCACGCGGGTAGATAAGCGATTTAACATCAATTCCCACTTCCCATCCGCTGCACTTTCTTGTCGCATTTCACTCAACAGCGCTAAAACAGCACTGTCCTCTGGCGTATCAGCATAAACAAAGTTTTCCAATGTGGTTAAGTTCTCCCCACTGGCTAATACTAAACAGTCCGCTGGTTGACCATCACGCCCTGCTCGACCAATTTCTTGAGCATAATTTTCTATCGATTTAGGCAAGTCATAATGCACCACAAATCGGATATCACTTTTATCCACCCCCATGCCAAAGGCAATCGTCGCCACAATAATTTGGCTTTTTCCCTGCATAAAATCGATTTGGATCTGCTCTCGCCTATCGGCTTCTATCCCAGCATGATACGCCACAGCAGGAATGGAATATTGAGTGAGCTGTCGAGCAATTTGCTCGGCGCTTTGCTGCAACGTCACATAAATAATGCCTGATTGAGCACTCCGCTCTGATAGCCACTCACGTAAATACGGCATCTTATTTGTGGAGGTTAATCCCTTAACGGCTAAGTTCAAATTCGCACGATAAGATCCCGTTAAACAAATATGCTCTTTGGTAATACCAAATTTTTGTCCCATATCATCAACGACTTTTGCCGTTGCCGTCGCCGTAAGTAACAAAGCTTGTGGAATAGCCAGCATCTGTTGATATTGCGGTAATTTCAAATAATCGGGTCTAAAATTATGTCCCCATTCAGAAATACAATGAGCTTCATCAACCACTAACAGTGAAATAGCCACCTGACTAATGAACTGCCGAAAACGCTCATTATTGAGTCGCTCGACTGAAATCATTAATATTTTAATTTTTTGCTCTCGCACTGCATTCATGATCTCAGCGACTTGCTCACGGGTTTGCGTCGAGTCAATACTCGCGGCAGGGATCCCTTTGCCATTTAAAAAGGACAATTGATCTTGCATCAGTGCTAGCAAAGGCGAGACCACCAAGGTTAAATGCGGCAAACACATTGCGGATAATTGATAACACAAAGATTTACCGGATCCCGTTGGGAAGATTGCCGCGCTGCTATGTCCATTCACCACCGCTTGAATAACCGCTCGCTGTCCATCACGAAAATCATTAAAACCAAAATATGTGGCTAAGGCTTGCTCGATATTAATCGGGTTATTCATTATGAGTCCTAGAGGTCAATCAAAAGAATGTAACGTCGTATTAAAAAAGGATATCACTTATTAGCAGCAAACAACCTAGACCTGTCGAATTGAAGCGCTCAAATCACCATAGACGCTTCTGTATGGGTAAAAATGCGCGCGAGTTAACACTTTGCTTCTTTTGCATGAATATTTGCCGATCTTTTAATGCGCCAATTGGAGCACTATGCTATTATTTACTTGGTTCATTGGTCTTACCAATTTTATATTTACGCTGTATTGGTACAAACATTGATGCAGTGCAATCAAGATTAAGGGTAGGGTCTTTATTTAGTCGCACAGGGTTATATTTTGATTTGCCCGTGGCATTTGTCAGCGTGAGTCAGTGGAGAATATTTTTCTGTCGCGACGCCGGTAAAGTCACTGGTAAGAGGAGAACATCATGGCTCAACATCAATCTGCAACAAACATCGCTTTTCAATCTGATGCATGGAATGACTTTACGTCTGGACCATGGCAATCAAGTGTCGATGTACGCGACTTTATTCAATCCAATTACACGCCTTATGAAGGTGATGATACCTTTCTTGCATCCGCAACCTTAGCCACTCAAACACTCTGGGATAAGGTGATGATTGGCATTAAACAGGAGAATCAAACTCACGCTCCTGTGGATTTTGATACCGATAAAGTGGCAACCATCACCTCACATGCGCCAGGTTATATCAATGCAAACTTGGAAACCATTGTAGGATTACAAACAGACAGCCCTTTAAAGCGCGCGATCTTACCCAATGGCGGGATCCGCATGGTAGAAAGTGCCTTTACCGCTTACGGTAAAACCCTCGATCCTAGTCTTAAATATCAATATTCACAGCTGCGTAAAACCCATAACCAAGGAGTCTTCGATGTGTATACGCCAGAAATTCTAGGCTGTCGAAAATCAGGGATCTTAACCGGTCTACCGGATGCTTATGGGCGAGGCCGTATTATCGGTGACTATCGACGCATTGCGCTTTACGGTATCAATACCTTAATACAAGACAAACAAGCGCAATTTGCTAGCTTGCAAGACGCACTGGAAACCGGTAAAAACCTATCCGACACGATTCAATTACGTGAAGAGATTGCTGAACAACATCACGCCCTAAACCAAATGAAACAAATGGCGGCCAGTTATGGGTTTGATATCGGCCACCCCGCCACCACAGCCCAAGAAGCGATTCAATGGACCTATTTTGGCTACCTTGCCGCCGTTAAAAGCCAAAATGGCGCGGCGATGTCTTTAGGGCGTACCGCCAGTTTTATTGATGTTTATATTGAACGTGATTTTAAACGCGGGCTGATCAATGAAGTTGATGCCCAAGAAATGATCGATCATATGGTCATGAAACTGCGTATGGTCCGTTTTTTACGCACCCCGGAATATGACGAACTCTTCTCTGGCGATCCCATTTGGGCCACAGAATCCATTGGCGGTATGGGACTCGACGGTCGCACCTTAGTCACCAAAACCAGTTTTCGCTTCTTACATACCTTATACAATATGGGGCCGAGCCCAGAGCCTAACATCACCGTACTTTGGTCTGAAAAATTGCCTGCGCCCTTTAAAGCCTATTGCGCCAAAGTCTCCATTGATACCAGCGCCATTCAGTACGAAAATGATGACTTGATGCGTGATGATTTTCAATCTGATGATTATGCCATTGCTTGCTGCGTCAGCCCAATGATTTTGGGCAAACACATGCAGTTTTTTGGGGCGCGAGCCAACTTAGCCAAAACTTTACTCTATGCCATTAATGGCGGTATTGATGAGAAATCACATCTTCAAGTCGGCCCAAAATCTGAGCCCATTGGCAGTGAAACATTAGACTTTCATGAGGTCATGGCACGCCTTGACAGCATGATGGACTGGCTGGCCACTCAATATGTCACGGCACTGAATAGCATTCATTATATGCATGATAAATATGCATATGAAGCCGCACTAATGGCATTGCACGACAGAGATGTTCGCCGTACCATGGCATGTGGCATTGCGGGTTTATCCATTACTGCCGATGCATTATCAGCCATCAAGTACGCCAAAGTCAGGCCTATTCGAGACGAAAAAGGCATTGCCATCGATTTTGACATAGAGGGCGACTTCCCTAAATTTGGTAATAACAATGCTAAAGTGGATGATATTGCTTGCGATCTCGTGCGTCGATTCATGGATAAAATTCGTCATAAACCCATGTACCGCAACGCCATCCCAACCCAGTCTATTTTAACCATTACCTCTAATGTTGTGTACGGTAAAAAAACCGGCAATACTCCCGATGGGCGAAAAGCAGGCGCACCGTTTGCGCCTGGTGCTAATCCCATGCATGGACGTGATGAACACGGCGCACTGGCCTCACTCACCTCAGTGGCCAAACTACCTTTTGCTCACGCCCAAGACGGTATTTCTTATACTTTCTCTATTGTGCCTAATGCATTAGGTAAAGATGAATCAAACCGTCAAGCCAATCTCGCCGCATTACTTGATGGCTATTTTAGCTATGATGAGGCGCGTGAAGGAGGACAACATTTAAATGTGAATGTGATGGATCGAGCAATGCTAGAAGATGCGATTGAACATCCGGATAAATACCCACAGCTCACCATAAGAGTCTCAGGTTATGCCGTACGTTTTAATGCTCTAACCCCTGAGCAACAACAAGATGTCATTACACGCACATTTACTAAGTGCATGTAATTAACGTTATTTTCCATCACGTAAGATTAAGCTCGATTGAGTGAGACAACAATAAGAGTCTGCTCAATCACGCTGGGAGGACATCATTTTTAGCCTATCGTTTTTAACATATAAGTCATTTCTAACATAAACATAAATATGAGTCTATATGACTAAAGAAACAGGCAATCAACCGTAGGAACACGGATAATAGCAGATCAAGGGAACTGATCTTTAAAAGAATAAGCAGGAACAAGAATAAAAGCACCGATACCAAGCTACACTTTTATTCGCTAGATATTCGTTATTATCACCATTAACCCTTGTCATTGAGTAGGAAGTGTATGTCAGTTCATGGCCGGATCCATTCGGTAGAGTCATTTGGTACCGTCGACGGTCCTGGGATCCGATTTGTGGTCTTTATGCAAGGCTGTTTAATGCGTTGCCAATATTGTCATAATCGAGATACTTGGGATCTACACGCAGGAACAGAAATCCATGTTGATGAACTCATGGAACAAATCGAAAGCTATCGCCCTTTCTTCGATGCCAGTCACGGTGGGGTTACCGTCAGTGGTGGCGAAGCCATATTGCAAGCCCCATTTGTGGCCGCCTTATTTGAAAAGTGTCAGGCAAAAGGCATCCACACTTGCCTCGATACCAACGGTTTTGTGCGTCACTATACACCGGCCATCCATCAGCTATTAGCCCATACCGATCTAGTGATGCTTGACATCAAGCATATGTTTGATGACAAGCACATCGAATTAACCCAAGTGAGTAACCAACACACATTAGAGTTTGCCCAATATCTGCATCAAATTCAACAAAAAACCTGGATACGGTATGTCATTGTTGAAGGCTTTAGCTATGATCCCATCGCTGCAAAAGCATTAGCCGATTTTATTGCGCCAATGGATTACATTGAAAAGGTTGAGTTACTCCCTTACCACCCATTAGGGAAGTACAAATGGTCAGCCATGGGGCAAGCCTATCAATTAGACGGTGTTTCCGCGCCAAGCCAAGCTGTCATGGCACAGATCAAAGCGGTGTTTACTCAACAAGGGATCCATGCCGTTTAGCCTAAACCCAACGGCAAAAAAGTAAAGTGACTGAATGAGATAATAATGAAAAATTACAACTCTTCCCAATAGCTGGCATCAAGCCGCTCAAAGGCCGCCTTAAGGATAACCGCCATATCCCAATAACAGGCTTTGGCCCCTAATGGGCGACACTGAACACCCATATCGGAAAGTTTAGTCGACAATTTATTCGCCCATTCAAGCAAAGAGAGGGGCAGAGGATGGCTTGAACGCCAACCTAACCAAAACAAACCTTGAAGAGGTAAGCCAATAAAAAATAGCGCTATTGTTATCGCTTGGGGAAGGAATTCCAAACCGTGAATATAAAGCTGACTCATCGCGGCCAACACTGCCAACACTGGCATTAACGGCATGACAATGGTCATCGCTCGGATCACACGATACTCAGGAAAATAAAAACTTAACTGTCTGACCATAGGCCAAGTCTTCATATAACGTCGACCGTCACTTAGGGTCTTAAACACTTTAATACTCAAAAAGGCACCTAAAATACCAACTAGACTGTCTTTAATTTTAGCACAGGCTAATAATGACCCCCAAGCAGAATCATCGCTAGCGTCATTTTCACTCTGTTGTTTTTCGCGACTTCGTCCCTGAATAGAAAGAAGTCATTATACTATGTGAACCCGAGTTCACGATTATTGCGTAAGGTTTAACCATGTCACACAAACTCGTATTGGTGCTTAACTGCGGTAGCTCCTCTCTTAAATTTGCAATTATTGATGCCATTAGTGGCGATGACAAAATTTCAGGTCTCGCTGAATGTTTTGGCTTAGAAGACGCAAGGATCAAATGGAAAATAGAGGGTGTTAAACAAGAAGCGAGCTTAGGTGCCATGAGTGCCCACAAAAAAGCCATTGAATATATTGTTAATAATATCCTAAGTGGACAACCTCAACTTGCCAGTCAGATCCAAGCAATAGGCCACAGAGTTGTACACGGCGGGGAAAAGTTCACCCAATCTGTGGTGATCGATGACAGTGTCATTCAAGGTATTGAGGACTGTGCAAGCCTAGCGCCATTGCATAACCCCGCCCATTTGATTGGCATTCATGCTGCACAAGCATCTTTCCCTGACTTGCCTCAAGTCGCTGTATTTGATACTGCTTTTCATCAAACCATGCCAGAAAAAGCCTACATTTACGCCCTACCCTATAAGTTATATCGTGACAATGGCATTCGCCGCTATGGTATGCACGGTACCAGCCACCTGTTTGTCAGCCAAGAAGCAGCTAAAGTCCTCAATAAATCAATAGATGACACTAACATCATCTGTGCTCACCTTGGTAATGGTGCCTCAGTCACCGCCATTAAAGGTGGCAAAAGTGTCGATACGTCAATGGGATTAACCCCACTGGAAGGACTTGTCATGGGCACCCGCTGTGGCGATATGGATCCGTCGATTACCTTCCACCTTGTTAATCGTTTAGGGTATACCTTAGATGAGGTCAATCAGTTATTAAACAATCAAAGTGGTCTGTTAGGCATTTCAGAACTCACCAATGATTGTCGCGGTATAGAAGAAGCGTATGAAGCGGGCCATAAAGGGGCAACCTTAGCCCTTGAGATTTTCTGTTACCGCTTAGCAAAATATATCGCGTCTTACACGGTACCGTTAACTCGCCTCGATGCCGTGGTTTTTACCGGGGGAATTGGTGAAAATTCTGATATTATCCGCGAAAAAGTCCTTAACGCACTGGCTATTTTTAACTTCGAAGTGGACAGTCAGCGCAATAAAACCGCCCGTTTTGGACAGCAAGGCGTGATCACAACAGACAATAGCCCAGTGGCAATGGTGATCCCAACGAATGAAGAGTGGGTCATCGCCCAAGATGCCATCGCGCTGACTTAAGTCGCAAAAAATCTATTATCGATTGAACACTGCCCTCGTGACGCTTTGGCTTTCACTCGGGTATATATTTTTAACTACACTATTGACTAATGCTTGTGACTAACACTTATTACTAGTGACTCGCTAGCAGTCAGTACAGCTCAATCATTTGAGTTACAAAGAGGTTTATATGTCTCGCAATATCATGCTAATCCCTGTCGGTACCAGCGTGGGTCTCACATCCATTAGCTTGGGATTAGTACGCGCATTGGCGCATCAGGGCATTAAAGTGCGTTTTTTCAAACCCATCGCCCAGCAACGCTCAGGTGATAATGCCCCTGAACGGTCGACCACTATTTTAAGCCAGTCGCCCACCATTAATCCTCTTGAGCCTTTCACTATGGCGCACGCGGAGCATTTGATCCGTTTAGATCAAACCGATGTGCTCATGGAGCAAATTATTGCCCGCGCTGCTCAGGCAACAGATAGCACTGAGACCATGGTCGTTGAAGGATTAGTGCAAACCCGTAACCATCCTTTTTCAAGTGATGTGAACTACGCCATTGCAAAATCACTCGATGCCGACATTATTTTTGTGGCCACGCCAGGGAATGAAACCCCCATTGAACTGACCAACCGCCTTGAAATTGCGCATAATGCCTGGGGCGGCAATAATAATAAACGCTTAATCGGCGCCATTATTAATAAAATTAACGCCCCTGTTGATGATGAAGGTCATACGCGCCCCGATCTATCTGAAGTCTTTGATCATCAAAACTCAACAGACACCCCCCCGCAAAGCCAGTTTATTTTACCGCATAAAAGCGCTGTGCGCATTCTGGGTACAGTCCCATATAGTCTCGATTTAGTCGCGCCTAGAGCGTCCGATTTAGCCCTGCATTTAAATGCCAAAATCATTAATACCGGTGAAATGGACACACGCCGACTGCGTAAAGTCACCTTCTGCGCCCGTAGTTTACCCAATATGGTCACTCATATTCAAACCGATTCATTACTCGTGACCTCTGGCGATCGCTCAGATGTCATTGTATCAGCCTGTTTAGCCGCCATGAATGGCATCAAAATTGGTGCACTATTACTCACCGGGAGTTACCAGCCTGAGCCTGAGATCATGCAACTATGCCAGCAAGCCGTCGATACTGGCTTACCGATATTTTTAATTGACACTAACACATGGCAGACTGCGTTAAATATCCAACGTTTCGATCATGAAGTGCCTGTTGATGACGCCGTGCGTATTGAACAAGTACAAGAATTCATCGCCAGCCATATCAGCCATGAGTGGGTAGAAAGCGTCACTAAAAATTCTCCTCGTGAACATAGACTGTCGCCACCTGCCTTCCGTTACAAACTCACTGAGCTTGCGCGCGCCGCCAAGAAAACCGTCGTTTTACCTGAAGGTAATGATCCTCGGACCATCAAAGCCGCCGCCATTTGCGCAGAACGGGGGATCGCGCGTTGTATATTATTAGGTCAAAAAGGCGATATTCTTCGTATTGCCAGTCAACAAGGTGTGACATTAGGAGAAGGTGTAGAGATTATTGAGCCTGAAGCCGTACGCAGTCAATATGTCGAACCCATGCTAGCACTGCGCCGCCATAAAGGCTTAACCGAAGTGGTCGCAAAAGAGCAATTGGAAGATAATATGGTCTTAGGCACCATGATGCTGGCACAAAATAAAGTCGATGGCATCGTCTCTGGCGCGGTGAATACCACCGCCCACACCATACGTCCACCATTGCAACTGATTAAAACGGCTCCTGGTTCCAGTCTCGTGTCTTCTATCTTCTTTATGTTGATGCCCGATCAAGTACTGGTTTACGGTGATTGCGCCATTAACCCCGATCCCACTGCCGAACAGCTCGCTGACATTGCCATTCAATCGGCAGATTCAGCCAAAGCTTTCGGCATTGAGCCAAAAGTGGCCATGATAAGTTATTCTACTGGTCGCTCTGGTACGGGTGATGATGTGGATAAAGTGCGCGAAGCCACTCGCATTGCAAAACTAAAACGCCCAGAGTTGATCATTGATGGTCCACTGCAATACGACGCAGCAGTGATGCCCAATGTGGCACGTTCAAAAGCACCCGATAGTCCTGTCGCAGGTAAAGCCACGGTGTTTGTGTTCCCTGATTTAAATACCGGTAACACCACTTATAAAGCCGTACAAAGAAGTGCAGAACTCATCAGTATTGGCCCCATGCTTCAAGGAATGAGAAAACCCGTCAACGATTTATCGCGAGGTGCATTAGTCGATGATATCGTTTACACCATCGCCTTAACCGCCATTCAAGCATCACAGAATGCGTAAGAGATAAGCGCTCAACAAACCACACCCATTCAACCTCTGTGATGACATTACAGAGGTTTCTTTATGTATTTTGGAGATGCGATACCTTGTGGATAAAGGCTCTAACGGGCAATAAAGTAAACAAAAATGTAGGATTCATTTGAAAAACAAGAAGGCGTTAAAAAATGACCAGTTAATATTAATCCTTTAATTTTAGCCAGTTACACTAGATAAAAAAAGTCTTCAACACACTTGTCCACAGATTTTGTGGATAACCTTTATTTATCGTTCATATAGATATGCCTCAATAGACACTCGTTGTCAAGAAAAGCTAATCGTTTTTTATTATGAACCTCACTGTATCGATAGATATTATGTGCAGCATACAAAATATAAAATACTAAAAATCAATAGCTTCTTGATAATTATTGTCATAAAAAGCATACTTCCTCATTACTATCACGTCTATCGAGAACGTTATGCGGAACCCTTTTATAGCGTTAACTATGTTGTTTTTATTAACCGCCTGTGACATTAAAAATGACCCTGTATTATCCGCTTTTTCTTTTCTCTCATCACCACAATCAAAAGCTGAAGATATCAGTCGGGCCTTTTTCGAGGCCATTTATATTAACCAGGATCTTAAACAAGCTAAGCAATATGTCGCTCCTCCCCTGCGCTCACTACTAACGCATTATGCGATCCCATCGAGTGTACAAAGACACCTGTTTAATTTATCTCTGACCGATGTCAGCTTAGAAGTGACCGATCCCGATCTCACGTTATTTACCCAGTTTGAACAAAACATTATCGTCACCATCAAACTCTTTGGTTTAAAAAACAACCAAACGTGGATTGATGATCGTAGCGTAAGATTACAATACAGCGACAGTCGATGGCTCATCATTGAAATATTACCGGAAAAAAAACGCAATAATCACGGTTAAGCCAATATATCTTTGACCCTTACTTTCAATCTCGGTAACACCTCCCTTTCAAACCAAGGATGGCGTTTAAACCAAATGTTATTTCTTGGGCTGGGATGGGGTAACACCAGCATATTAAGCAAATGTGGCTCCCAATGAGCGGCCATGTGGGTTAGATTGCCCTCTGCATCAGGTAAATGATAAGCCATTGCGTACCGACCCATCACTAAAGTCAGTTCAATATGCTGTAAAGCATCCAGTAGGTTTTTTCACCATTGAACCGCGCACTCAGATCGAGGGGGTAAATAACCCGACTTCCCCTTACCGGGATAACAAAATCCCATGGGTAATATCGCAAATTTCTTTTCATCATAAAACGTTGCTTTAGTCACCCCTAACCATGATCGCAACCTATCACCACTGGCATCATGAAAGGGGATCCCCGTATCGTGGACTTTCTTACCCGGTGCTTGCCCCGCATGAGAATACGTGACTCCGGATCCATTTGGATAACAGGCCTGGGCCCTAAAGGTAAATGTTCAGCACACAAAGTACAGGCTCTTACGTGCTGTGTTAATGTCAAGATAGAAGTCATCGTCATCAGTATAGAAGAGGCTTAGCGGAGAAAACGTAAAAAAGAAACATTGAAAATATCAAACTCCCTCCAATCAATGACTACGGAGAAGCAACGGTAATAAAAAGATCATTTCGCCAATATCACTACTCTTATGTTTAGGGAAGATATGATAAGTTTCCAATACATTAAAAGCCACATTATCGATTAAATCAACAGTACCATACAAGGCTACGATCACCACGAAAATAAACGATACACCTTACCTTTAGGTTTTAACAGGTAAACGTGTGTCGCTTATTGCTGAGATCTAGGTAAGTCAGCCGGATGAATAATCACCACATCACCTATATTTAAAAGAATTCGAGAAGAGGGACTTTACGTCTTGATTTGACAATGGATAACTTAACTCGCTCTGGATTAATTCTCGACAGACAAAGCTATTAGCAATGACTGGCACTCATGAGCAGTCAATGTAGGCCTATTGCTTTTATTAATGGGGTTAACGCATCGGTTTCTGTGCTTCTTTACCTCCAGGTCGATAATGATCCATAACACGATCTAATGAATCATTTGTTATTTCTGGATTAGTCTTTTGTAAGCATGTAAGCAGCACTTTTTTATTAGTATGAACGCTTTCTGATGACTGAGGGCGTGCGCCACCAGGTGTTGGATTGACATTGTTTAAAACATGCAATGAATTCATCCGACGTCACACCTAAATCTCTGCTACAGGTCGGTTAGGATCATTCTTCATAACAACGGGGTTGGCCATTGTACTACTTATAAAAAAACTACCTATCAGTAAACAACTCAATCGATAATACATCTTATCCTCACTTATTGAACATTCATTACAGAAAAGTACAGACATAAAATACATCACACCAGTAACAGGCCTTATATCAAAATGTAACAGAGAAGATGAAAACAATAAAGTCAATAAGTTAACTCTGAGTCCATTAAAAACCGCTCACTTTATGGCTAATAAATGTGACTCCGACCCATACCACCTCAATCCAGATAACGGATATCGAACGACACCTTAGATCAAGAGCCCATCATAAATGTGAACATAATCTCTCTCTTTTTCTTACGGGCCAACAATGTCTGCATCGTAATAGACCGAATCAGGCACACCGGCCAATAATGGCTTCAACCTTGTCATCATTTTGCTAAACGCCACTGAATTTTTATAACGATTAAACGTGTCAATACTTTCCCATTCTTCATATAAAATAAAATCATTACATTCCGATACGTCCTGATATAACGTATAGGTGATACAACCCTCTAACGTCTTATTTCGTTGTACTTCAGCGTTAAAGTAACTCAGTAGTTCTTCCTGATTAGCTTCATCCACCTTCAGCCTTATTCTTATGACAATCATGCGCCCATCCTTGATATGATATAGTAAAGTTAACTTACTAATAAATAGTAACCCAACCTTACTATATTATCAAGAGATAAGCATGAGCCCACTTTCAAAAAATCTAATTGAAATGAGAGAAAATAACATTGGTCGACTCTTTCAGCAGGCCACTCGAGCGTACAGTGAACGCGCTTTAACGTTACTCCATGAAAGAGGCTTCTCGGACATCACTCTTTTTCATACTGTCCTTATTTCAAACCTAGACACATCAGGAAGCCAAATCACCACAATTGCTGACAAAGCGGGCATCACCAAACAAGCCATGGGGCAACTGGTTAACGAACTCGAAAGTAAGGGGTATGTAAAAAAAACAAAAAATCAACATGATAAAAGAGCCTATTTAATCCAATTTACTGAACATGGAAAAGATGCCTTACGTGCCGCCTATGAAGTAAAAATCATTATTGATAACGAGTATCAAGCCCGACTTGGCGTCGATAATCTCAAGACTCTACGGACGCTTTTACAGACGTTAATCGATAATCCAGCCTAAACACCCGTTTTTAACCCACTCCGATTGAGTTTATCCACCCGTTCTACAGTGGAAAAAAACGTTTTATGTAATTTTGCATGTTAATAGAGTTTTTAACGAAGTCATCTTGACAACGTTTTATTGATGCTAAGGTTACATCTTCAAATTTCACACCTAATTGTTTCAATTTTTGGGCATGAGTTGTTTCAAAGTCCCATTTTCTAGCGGCAAGATCGGTATTTTTTCGAATAAGACCTAATAACATACGTTGTTTACGAGAAAGTTCATTTACATCTAGATCGTCATAGTTGCTATAGTAAGTGATCGACTCTGGTTTTAACACATGCTCAAACCACAGATCAGTGACTTGCCTGTATGTTGGTGCTGCATTGCTGTCAGAAACGATATTGACACAACTATTTTCAGGAAGGTATTCCATCGCAGAAAAAAACTGCTCTTCAAAACTATCACAGTGCAGTAATTGTACTTTGGCTTCAGAGGCGACATAATGCCAATGCCTGATATAATGGTCATGAAACAGCTTCTCCATTAACATCCATTGCTGATATAGACCGTAGCGCTTTCCATTATAAAAACCTGTTTTACTATGTCCAATCACAATTGAGGGGCGCATAATGTAGTATGCAATGCCACTGTTATGCACCAATTCTTCGGCGTGCCGTTTACTAAAGGTATAGTGAGTTGGATCGTTAAATGGGGGAACATGAATTTTTTCAGGGATCATTTCTTCTCTATACCCAGAAGAAAAAGCCGTCGATAGAAATATGAATTTTTGGGCACCCACTTTATATGCCAATGAAATCATGTTTTCTGTATATTGAATATTACCGATATTTAGTTGATTTTTATCAAAATAATCGACACATCCCGCCGCGTGAATAATCGTATCGAATTCCCCCATAGTGGTATAGAAATCATCAGGGATATATTCGCCCGGTGAATCACAAGTAAAAACGCTTACCCGATTTAAATCGGGCTGTTTTTGTCCCAAGGAGGAATGATGTAAATAATTCATGGCTACATTTGTAACGGCCTCTTTGCTATTACCAGTCCGTAACAGTAAGCTGATTTCACATGAGTAATCAACCAATAATCTTGCTAAAATAATATTACCCAAAAAACCAGATGCGCCAGTTAATAGTACCCGTTTAAACATATTTAATGTCTCAGTTTATTAACCTATATCCATCAAAATAGTATCGAGTATGAGTTATATCAAATATTTTATAACCCTTTTTATTTTCATTACTTCCAAAAAGACCACTACTCACTATTTTCAGATGATAGCGCCTTTTTTTACTCATAAATTGACAAATTAGAATATATACTCTATTCGTTAAAGGTTAAGAGTGTGTAAAAGTGAGCTATACGCATGTTAACCACTAAAGATACAAATCAAATAACAAGAATCCCCCAAAGGGGTTATTAACAAATGACCGATATTGTCGAGAAATCGGATTTTTATATTCTGTCTGTATTTCTGGAGAACTGTTTGCCACTCAAGCTTATTCACTAATGTCATTAATCCCTAAAGATAAAACATTAATAAAAAAATTATTAGCTGAAGCACAGGAAGAGCTCTCTCATGCTTGTATGTTAGAGAAGTTAGCCAATAAGTTGGACGTACCATTTGCTAATAAAATATTGGAGCCTGAATGGTATACTGTGTTAAATTACTTTAAGGAAAAAGTAAAGGATAATTATTTTATAAATTGTTTTATTATTCAAGAAGTGATGATGGAAAGTTTAGCTATCGTAATATATGAAGTACTCTCTGGAGACGGAACAATAACAGATGCTGAAACAGCAAAATTGGGAAAACATATACTCAAGGATGAAATCAGCCATGTTGACTATGGTGTCGATTTTCTAAAACAAGAAATAGCAATAAAGATTCCGCTAATAGTCAGCGCTGCTGAGTACTTATACCATCCTATTAAGTCGGTGATGAATTCAGAGCCAATCAAGATTTTGAAAATAAAGAAGAAAGTCTTTTACAGATCTTCTGAGCAGCCATTTATAATCAATAGATTATCGACGCAATAAAACCGTCATGGTCGTTCACTCACATCCATAGCGATCACGACATTTGTCATCTGACCTATATGGATAGAGGAAATGTCCTATTGTTGTCTGGAACCACAAAGACCTAAACATCAGATGACGGGAATGTCATTCATATAGGAGTAATTAATGACCTTGCCTAACAGATTTTTAATTCCCTCCAAAAGATCACCTATCAAGGCGGAGAGGTATTAATTAAAGTGGCTGATTCTTAGATGAATAAAGCACTACAGTTTCTCTATTCTTTCATCGATACATTCATATGAACCCATCTCAAATTCTCGACAAACCCACGGTCGATTTTCATAAATTGAACACATTAATGTATCCCGGTTTAGCGCTGAGCACTGACCGTCATCTAAACGCAACATTGACTCGTTCCCATACTCATCAATATAAATATGCCGATTAGGAACACCAGTATCAGAAATAATCCTGACTTCTAAACTACAACAACATGCCTGACAGTTTGCACATGTGACTTGGGGAACGGGTAAATTTTTTACTTTAATGATCATAAACAACAACAATAAACGCAATAACCCATTAGGATACTCTATAATGATGGCGTTTTCGAGGTAATTGAAGCCTAACGCCACAGCTAGCCTATTTCAATCCCATAGACTAACAGGATTGCATTTGATTAAGCGCCATTCAGCGACTCCCTCAATCATTTAACCTATAACAGCTTATTCAACACTAACACTAGTAGAATAATATTCTTGGCTACTCAATGAGTTTTCATCCACGACAAAATCACCACTCATTCATTGTTGTAAAACATTATCAAGCGGATTGCCACAATGGATGATTGGGTTATACTGAGCAATAATCGTGGATGTCCAATTGATGCAGCTAATCAACGACATTAAGCATGCCCGAGTCATCGACGAGAATTCCCCGCTCCTTGCCGTCGTTTTCGCTCTAAATGCACACAATAAGCATCCAACTCTTGTAAGCTGCCAACAGGTCCTTTAAATAAATGCGTAAATTCGGTAGTCAGTTTAAGCCGATTTTCTTGAGGAATATTGAGCCTATCTAGAATGGGCATCGCCACATCACTGATTGAACCTCGTTTATCATTACGAATAATTCGACCCGTTTCATCCACTAACTGACAATAATCGTCTAAATGATACGCACTTCAACCCACGCTCGCCTATGTTCATACGACTGACCAGTATATTCATCTTCACCGCACAAATAAGCTCGCCTCACACACCGAGAAACACAATGATAAAAAGGGATGTCTTCCAAACTCACTATCGCTTTCCTTGCTGTCGGTATAAATCCATCGATACCTCATAAACTAACCAAAGCCTAGTTTGTGCTTATTCATTCGGCAAATAATTGTGGATGATGTGATGGACGCTCCCAAATACGGCGTCAATGCGCCAAACTGATTGTGAACAATACAGTTGAATTAGGAGCGTCCATCATGAAAGTTAGCACAAAATCTATCGATTGAGAAAATAATGTCTTCCAAGTATTGGGGATGAATGAGCAGGCTAAAAAGGTTTTCAACAAACGTTTAAATCGTTCTCAATTACGTGAGCTTATCGTCAATCAAGCCCCTTGCACTATTGTTATCGAGGCTTGTTATTCTTCTCATTATTGGGGCGTTTCTGTCGACAACTCGGTCACGAAGTGAAGCTTATTCCTGCGCAGCACGTTACTCCTTTTGTTCGAGGAAACAAAAATGACAGCAATGATGCATTAGCTATTTTTGAAGCCAGCTTTCGCCCCCATATTCACTTTGTGCCCATCAAGACTGAAGAGCAGTATGAAATACTGATGATGCACCGTATACGTGAGCGATTGATTAAACAACGTATTGCTTGTACCAATCAAATTAGAGGCTTGCTCGTCGATTTTGGTATTGTCTTTCCTCAAGCCAACACTTCTGAAATACCGTGTTATTGTTGTAGATAACACTAACATTATGAATAACATTAAGCTAATCAATACATTGATGTCAGTCCAGTTATATAATACATTTTAATTGACCACTACACTAAGGGCTAAACAGTGATGCTAGCTAAATCACTTAAAATTACACTAAAGGATGCTAATTGGGTTATATCAGAGGAAGAGATTGCTTATAGACAAGAAAATGACATCAAATAATCTGACAGTATATTTGTAATAAATGACACATTATCATTGCTCAAAGAATACAGCTCGCTATTATTGAATTTGTTAAGTTCTAAAATATTAAGATTATTTTTTATGATTGCACTAAACTTTAGTATTCATAGGATCATGATCCTTTAACACTCACATCTATCACTAGGAGTGGCTCAGGTGAAATCGATGTCACAAAATACAACCCATACCGTTTTTAATCAAGCGCCATCGTTAACCCCTTATAATGCTTTTCTTACCGATCCCTTACTACAACAACAATTAAACCACTACCAATCTGACTGGGGGTTCAAACAACTACAAGAGTATGGAAGCTTAGTCGGTGGACAGATGTTTGAGTGGGGCTTTGAAGCCAATCGATATATACCAGAACTTCGCAATTTTGATCGTTTTGGACATCGCATCGATGAAGTTTACTATCATCCAGCCTACCATCACATTATGGAACAAGCACTAAAATACCGCTTACATAATTTACCTTGGACAGAACCCCGAAAAGGGGCGCACAATATGCGAGCTGCATTATTTTATTTGCATGCTCAAGCTGAAGCTGGAACAGCCTGTCCTATTACCATGACCTTCGCCAGTGCCGCCGCCTTAGCCAATATTAAACTACCTGATCCACAATGGTACACAAAACTATTATCTAACCAATATGATCCTAGCACCTTACCACTAGCACAAAAAAAAGGGATTACTATTGGTATGGCGATGACAGAAAAGCAAGGGGGTAGCGATGTAAAATCAAACACTAGCATAGCCAAAAGACACTATACTAAAAACGCGAGCTACCATATTACCGGACATAAATGGTTTTGTTCAGCACCTATGTCTGATGCTTTTTTAGTCTTGGCGAATTTAGATCAAGGATTATCCTGCTTTTTGCTACCCAGGTGGTTAGATAACAAACAACGCAATAGTTTTCAAATCCAACGCCTCAAAGATAAATTAGGCAACCGCAGTAATGCTTCTTCAGAAGTTGAGTTTGATCATAGTCAGGCCTACTTATTATCTAAGCCTGGGCAAGGTATTAAAACCATAATGAAAATGGTTAGCCTAACTCGCTTTGATTGTATTTTGGGCTCGGCGGCACTGATGCGCCAAAGCCTTGTTCAAGCCTACCATCATTGTCAGCATAGAAGTATCAAACAGCGATACCTAATTGATCAGCCAATAATGCGTAATGTACTAGCGGATATGGCATTAGATAGCAACGCTGCTTTATTAGTAGGCATGCGATTGGCAAAGTGTTTAGACGATCCACAAGATAAAACTGAGCAACAACTATTTCATATAGGCTGTTGCCTAGGAAAATATTGGATCTGCAAACGAGCCTCCTTGCTAGTCACCGAGGCTGCCGAATGTTTAGGTGGTGGGGGATATATCGAAGAATCTATTTTACCACGCCTATATCGTGAAGCCCCGGTAAACTCATTGTGGGAAGGCAGCGCTAATGTACAGTGCTTAGATCTCTTACGAATATTATTAAAAGAGCCAGACGTGATCCAAGCGTTTCTTTGCTACCTGAATCAAAGTAAGGGGAAGTTAACGCTGTTTGATACTTATCTAAGCACAATAGAAAAACAAATTATTCAAATTCAATTGGATCCAGTTTCCTTATCATCATATTCACGTATTTTGGCCAATAAATTAGCATTAGCATGGCAAGCCGCACTCATGCTGATGCATCAACCCGAAGCGATTGCACGGCAATTTTGCCAAAATAGATTAACTGGAGAGTTTCAAGGCGTATATGGTGGTTTAACTGATAAAGTTGCGATTACTGATATTTTAAACGATATTTTACATTAATATCATCGGGAAGTAAGAACTTTTAAAGGATTGATTGCTCTATGTTGAATCTCAAAGAACCTGATTTTCCCTCATCTGAACAAGTTGTTGTTAACCAACGTCACTTGGCAGCTAAAACACTATTTGAATCGCTTATTAAACCTAGCGGTATTCGTGTTAATGGCAACCAACCTTATGATATTCAAGTTAAAAACCCCAAATTTTATCATCGAGTTATACATCAAGGAAATTTAGGTTTAGGCGAGGCTTATATGGAAGGCTGGTGGGAATGCGAACGTATTGATTTATTTATTGAAAAATTATTACAAGCTAAGCTAGAGCGGCATGTCAAAAATCGCCTTAGCTTACTATGGCCATTATTTATTACACGATATATCAACTTACAAACGGCCATACGAGCATTTGCAGTAGCAAAACAACATTATAATATCGGTAATGATTTATTTGAAAAAATGTTGGACGAGTCCATGGCTTATAGCTGTGCTTATTGGCAACAAGCCGAGACATTACAACAGGCACAAGATGCCAAAATGAATTTACTTTGTCGTAAATTAAAACTCGAACCAGGCATGAAATTATTAGATATAGGTTGTGGCTGGGGGGGATTAGCTGCCTATGCGGCAGAACATTTTTCCGTTTCAGTAACTGCCATCACTATATCAAATGCTCAGTTTGAATATGCAGTAGAAAAATATAAACATCTAGATATCTGTTTCAAGCTACAAGATTATCGAGATTTGAATGAACATTATGATCGCATTGTGTCAGTGGGAATGTTAGAGCACGTTGGCCATAAAAATTATCGACGGTTTATGAAAAAAGTTGATGATTGTTTAGCACCGCAAGGTTTAGCCGTGTTACATACTATTGTCGATAACACCAGCAATACTACCTGCAACCCCTGGATCAATAAATATATTTTTGTCAACGGGGTAGTCCCTTCAGTGGCGCAATTATCAAAAGCGGCAGAAGGACTATTCGTCATTGAAGACATACATAACTTTGGACCCGATTATGCGAAAACACTCATGGCTTGGCATGATAATTTTATAGCGAGTTATCCAACGTTAAACGCCACATACGATAAGCGCTTTTATCGTATGTGGCGTTACTATCTATTAAGTTGTGCAGGTGGTTTTAAAGCTCGTTACATGCAATTAATGCAATTAGTAATGAGTAAAAATAGAGCTGATTGTTATCAATCTGAACGTTAGCGTCTCATCATAAATTGTATTTCATTTTTTATGAAATAAAATTTTCTTGCTAGAGTCTCTACAATATCAGGTAACGTTTTATCGAAAAATGGATTTATTTTCTGAAAAAAATCAAACTTTACAACTGATCTTGCAATCTCGAACATACCAAGGTGGGAGCAACATAAACCATAAAAGTATTAAATGAAGAGACAGACGCGACGTGGCTCGAATATACATATTGTCTGCCCACAAGACGTTTAACAGTAAGAATTCAACAATGGCAGGCTTGGTTATTAGTTAGCTTAGTTATTAGTCGGTAGTGTTCGTAATTATGATAATTGAACACCAAAAAACAATCGCTACATCAGTGTAGAAGTTGAACGTCCAATTACCTTGTTGAACGAAGCCGCTACGCGGCAGAAGAGATAAAAATCACCTTTACCTTCCCATCATAAATACTTTCTAGAGGC
Source organism: Shewanella surugensis (assembly GCF_023284005.1). GTDB lineage: Bacteria > Pseudomonadota > Gammaproteobacteria > Enterobacterales > Shewanellaceae > Shewanella > Shewanella surugensis. Next base: position 1,959 of record NZ_JAKIKS010000057.1, on the reverse strand, counting down.
GACCTATCTTGGTCGTATCTCAGGAGTATTGTCATGAGTCCATTCGAACAACAACGCTTTGATTCTCTTTATCAACAACATCTTACCAACTTAACACTGCAAGGCAAGCGACCTGCTACCATTGATGCTTATTCACGTACAATTAGGCGAATTGCGGCCTATTTCGACTGTTGTCCTGATAACCTTTCCATTGATGATTTAAAACGTTACTTTGCTGATTTAATTGAGTCTCACTCATGGAGTACAGTCAAGCTCGACCGGAACGGCTTGCAGTTTTTCTATCGTCACGTACTTAACCAGCAACGGGAGTGGCTCAACATCGTCAAGCCTCCGCAGGTCAAACGCCTGCCTGATATTCTCACACAAACTGAAGTGGCTATCGTCATTAGTCTCACTCGCCAATTACGTTATCAAGTCTGCTTTTTAACCCTTTATAGTATGGGGTTACGGCTGGGTGAGGCCGTAACATTGCGTGTCGGCGATATCGATTCACAGTTGATGCAAGTGCATATTCGTGATGCCAAAGGCGGTAAAGGTAGATTGATTCCTTTGCCTCAACGCACTTTGTTAGCATTGCGCTATTACTGGAAAACCCATCGACATCCTCACTTTCTGTTTCCCGGTAAAAATAATCAATCGGACTCTCTGATAGACAGAGGCGGTATTCAAAAAGCGATGAAACGGGTTATTGCCGAGTGTCATATTCATAAATCCATTAGCCCGCATAACTTACGTCATAGCTACGCTACTCACCTACTTGAGCAAGGACTTAATCAAGATTACGACCGTCAAATCACAGCATCGATGCACCAAGCTATCCATGCCATGCTCAGTTGCCGCAGCAACCCCCAAAGAGTGAGCCAATGGGCTTGCCAAGCAACAAGCTAAAGACTCCCTGCTGACTATTACATGGTCATTTTTACGTTGCCTTATGAGTTGCGAACAATGACTAAACGTCAACCTGAGCAAGTTTATCAAGCCATGTTCACCGTTACCGTCAGTGTGCAGAAAGACTTTGCCAAAAATGCAAAACAACTGGGCGGTGACATTGGTTTTACGGGCGTATTACATACTCATAATCGACGGCGTGATTACCATCCCCATATCCACTTTATCATCCCAGCAGGTAGCTTCAATAAAGTCAAAAAACAGTTGGGAAAGAGTAAAAGCAAGTACCTGTTTAACCCCTTTAACCTTGCGAATGTGTGGCGAACACGACTGTTGGAAAACCTAGCACAACAACAGGATATCAAGTTGCCTGGCTCACTCCCTACAAAGTGGGTGGTCGACTGCCTATATGTGGGTAAAGGTTTCCCAGCGCTTAAATACTTGTCACGTTATCTCTATCGTGGTGTGTTACCTGACAAAAATATTATCAGTGATATTGATGGCCAAGTCAGCTTTGACTATGTAGACAGTCAAACTCAAACCAATAAAGTACGCACGTTACCCGCTGTTGAGTTTCTCTGGTTAGTGTTACAGCACGTACTTCCGAAGGGGTTACGCCGAGTGCGAGATTATGGGTTACTGAGCGGAAATTGCAGCAAACTACGACAGCAAATACAACTCATGCTCGCGGTTGCAGGGGCCGTATTTCCAAGATTATCCGAGATAAAACGGACTTTATCGACACGCTGTTGTCCGTGTTGCCAACAAGCAATGCACTTTATGGGCATTCACCGACGTCAGTTGGGACACGGCCGACCGACAAGCTTCATGATCACAGCCTAGCGCTGAAACATATTTCTAGAAATAGAAGATAATGGTTCAACCAACGAAGAGGTGGTAACTGGTAACGGACTGACATAGAAACAATTATTTTATTAGCTACGAAGCTAAGGGATCATGACAACTATCAAAAACGGTCCCCTGAAACATCACCCTAAACAGAGCGAACTCTCGTTCTGCTATTTGCATAATAAAGAGTATGACTAAACTTTAGCCTCGGGCTTGTTCAAC
>NZ_JAKIKS010000056.1 GCF_023284005.1 Shewanella surugensis | reverse complement strand
AAACTCTTAGGGTCTCGCATAGGTTGCTCTCCTGTCTTTTGGTCGAGACTTGAGCCTACCTATACCGCGGTATAGGTGAAACCTATGCGAGTCACCCCGGCAGAGCCGGGGATTTACCGTTTGTTAATTACAAAGTTTCATATTGGATAACTAAGGATAAGCCTAAAAGAAAAAAGGTTTATCCTTTATTGATTACAATATTTAAATCATCTTAAAATAGAATGACTTAACAACAGGTAAAGTTAACATTTTTATCTACATTGGAAATGCACTGAAGTAATACTGAATAACAGGAGTTACTTGAGTATTGATAAAATAAGTGGCGACAATCGGTTTCCCATCGACAGACCAAGTATCATGTTGATGACTATTTAAAGTCACACTAATAGAATTTATTCCCAGCTTAAATAACTTTGCGTCTAAATGAAGGTAAGCACCATAAACACGTTGTATTTTTTTACCATTGATAAAAAGGTGAGCATGCCCTTCAATTATTCCTTTAGGTTTATCTAAAAACTCAGGCGGCTCCAATTCAAAACCATCATAATCATAAATAATGTGTAAATTATACCCCGACTTATGATCCACAAATAACTGTAAATCCAATTTAGGTACGACAACACCTGCAGGAACGGCTTTTTTTACATGTAAATGATCATCTCCCAAACCCGATCCTGCATTATCAACTGCCAAATTAATATTGCCCTTCATATTATCTAATGCCATCGTTTTATCTTGCCTTTCTGCCGTTTTAGCCACAACAGGCCATTGAAACAGCAATGGCACTATGGCTAGGGAATACACAATTTTCTTTATTTTTTTCATATCAAGATCCATTATTTGATACCCTTACCTTTCAGCTACGAAATATTACAAAACCTTAACATCAGCAATAATCATAGAGCAAAATAATATCACTTCCATGTCACTTATTACTGAGATCTAGGGAGCGCTAACAATCTAGGTGTAATATCTACAAACTGCATACCTAACGAGTATAAACACGACAGTAAACAATATAAATACAAAATAAGTCACGTTTTGGGTAAAAATTTACACTTAATTACAATGCAAGATTAATCCTGCTAAAAATAAATAATAAGTACAAGTAACACCTTTAGACCGACTTTATTCACACTTTAAGCACAAAATGATATGTAAATTAAGTTAAATTCCTATTTTACTCTGAAAATAGATTTGAAAAACAAACTAAAATATTATTAGTATTTAATAAAAAAGTAACACGGATATTATTTAAGACAGAATTAACAAGTAAATATAAAAAAGGGGGGAGAGAGAGGGGGAAAACAATATTCATATAATAACTTTATAAATATTATTTACTGTCGTTATTCACTTTAAACATTAAAATAAACGATCATAATAAATGTTTATTTTTTGTTAAATCTAATTTAAGGGTTGATTTTCATCCATCCAATAACAAAGGATTACTTGGGAACGATTATCATGACAAATACAATGAACACGATCACTCATTTTATTTCTAAAATAAAATATTATCTTAATCACTTATTTTTTATTACCTTATTCATCGGGATCACCAGCCACAATGTCTTTGCTGATGATGTCACCGCTGACATCAGCATAGACACTTATGCACTCACCCGTTCAATGGAGAGAAATAATGGACATTGGGTATTAACTTATAACCTGACGGTTTCTTCAGATAAAAATATCACCTCAGTCACTGGCAGCTTAGTCGGCGTCCCCGATGATTGGATACGCACGGGTGATGGCAACGTTTCTTTGGGTGATTTAGCCAGTGGTCTGCAAGCAACCGATTCATTTAGAGTCGTCTTAACCAGTAACACTCCCGATCTGAGTCAGTTTTCTTGGCAGTTTAACGGCACACCAGTAGATGATAACGATGATACTGGAGCCGATATTCTCCATGACTGGATGATGAATACTGAGCAGCAATATTCTACCTACATTCCCGATGCACTCGTCCATGTCGAATCTGTCATTAATAATGGTGACAGTGTGACCATATCAGCATCAGGTATTCCTGATTATCAAGTGCTCATTAACCAAAATATTCTTGATGCAGCAGCCAAACATCCCTCAGGCGATTTCAGTGATGGTCAGGGACTTACTGCAACACTAGGGGATGTGGTTGAATTTGGGCAAAATGTCGGTTGGGCTGTTAGCCCCATAGGAAATGCATGTTTCACCACTGGTGGAGAAGGTTATTGGCCTCCTGGACCGGATTGCCCGTTTGATAGTAATAAATCCATGGACTTTCCCGTTATCCCCAATGTGCATTCAAGTCTCTGTGAAACAGGCAATGGAGCTATTGGTTATATGATCAATGGCACCTCTGTCTACAATTGGTCTGATGCCCGCGTCGATAATAATATTTGGCAGCGTAATGCCCCTGTATTCGAGCAATACGACATGGATATTTGTAGCGGTCACGCTGCAAATGGGGATTATCATCATCACTTTAACTCTGAATGTTTAGCCAATACAGTCAATGATTTGGGAACTGGTCATTCACCCGTTTATGGCTTTGCAAAAGATGGATACGCCATTTACGGACCTTGGCATAATGAAGGAGTTCTCGCTGCTAGTTCATGGCGCATTCGTGATTATACCGATCCCATCGTCGGTTGTAGTGATGGGGAGCGAAGTTGTCTTATGGTGAACGAGTTTGATCCCAGCCAAGGCACCACATCGGCAACCACCACAGGTTACGACTTAGGTTACCCTTATACACTGCAACCTGACTTTAGAGGAGGTACTATCTATCTCAATGCTGGCGCCTACTACCAAGATATGTATTGGGATGAAACACTCGCAAACCAAGGCGAACAATACCTTGATGTCCACAATGGACACGACCACGATCAATTAGGTTATCACTATCATATTACCGTTACACGAGATGAGGAAGACGAATTGACACCCGCTTTCCCTTATATCATCGGGCCCACTTTTTACGGAGAATGCCAATAAACACTATCTAACCTTCATGTTCAATGACTAGCGGCCCAGCTCATTGTTGAGGTCGCTTTTATCCCATATCCAGCGGCTACTTTAACCGCTCAATACATTAATTATCGTTAACAATCTTCTCCTGTTTTACATTTGCACCCATGAAATGTGAAACTTTCCGATCATTATGTTGCGACTTAAGTATTAAATTCACCTCAAAAGCCCTGCTCCGTTCTCAATAAAAAGAAAACTGCTATATTTACTCTAATATAAAGATTAAATTTAATTCAGGTTTGCTAGGAAGAAAAACAATCCAGCAAGCATTTAGCATTGACATCATCAAATTAAATACGCTTTTGATTATTAAAAAATAATGATGAATTTCGATAATCAGGTAAATAATGAAAAATAGCAGCTATATTGGAGCTAGAAATGGAACAAAAGAGCGACTTCACCCCTCTCGATATCATATTGCCTGATATTATTGGTGATCAAGATGCCTGTATTGCAAAACTAGAAAGCTTACTTCAATCTCATTCTGGCGTTGAGAAGGCCCATATCACCCGCACTGAAGATAAAACGGGGATCTGCGTTCACTATAACCCCGAAGTATTAACACTCAAACAAACTCAAGCCTTAATTGCACTTTCTGGCGCAAAATTAAGTCAACAGTTTCAGCACATGAGCTTACACGTTAAAGGTATGGATTGTACCGATTGTGCCATTATCATTGAACATGCCTTAACCCGCCTAGAAGGCGTCATTGCCGCTAAAGTCAGCTACAGTGGCTCACAACTCAGATTAGAATTTGACAGTAATGTCATTAGCTATAAAAAAATAGCACAAAAAATATCAAAATTAGGCTACAAGTTGTCCGACCAAAATGAAACCAAAACGTGGTGGCAAGAAAATCGCGAACTCGCCATTAGTTTATTTTCAGGAGTCTTATTACTGTTAAGCTGGATTATCGACAAATATAACCCCGGTTTAGGGACAAGCTTAGCCATTACCGCCTTTGTTTTTGCCGGTTGGTTAACCTTTAGAGACAGCCTACAAACCATCATGCAAAAACGTTTTGATATTGATGTCTTAATGCTTTTTGCCGCCATAGGCGCTGCAACAATGGGCTTATGGGCTGAAGGTGCTCTATTACTGTTTTTATTCAGCTTAGGGCATTCTTTAGAGCATAAGGCCATGGACCGAGCCCGCCAAGCCGTAAAAGCCTTAGCCGATCTTGCCCCTAAAACAGCCTTAATCAATCGTGATGGTGTCGAACAAGAAGTGCCTGTTGAAACGTTACAACTTGATGATCTTGTTATCATCAAGCCCGGACAACATATTCCCGTTGATGGCATTATTATTAGCGGCACTACCACGGTCGATCAAGCTCCCATTACGGGGGAATCTATCCCCGTTGATAAGCAAGCCGAAGACAGCGTGTTTGCGGGTACCATCAATGGTGACGGTAACATTCAGGTGAGCGTGACTAAACTCACCGAAAATACCACCTTGAACCGTATGGTCCGCATGGTACTCGAGGCCGATACGCAGAAATCTCCCACACAACAATTCACCAATCGATTCGTTAAGTATTTTGTCCCTAGCGTTCTGGTCTTAGTCGTCGGTTTTATTTTTATTCCCCCTTTAGTATTTAACATGCCTTGGGGGGAGGCCTTTTACCGAGCCATGTCTATTTTAGTCGCCGCATCACCTTGTGCTTTGGCCATTGCTACCCCCGCCGCCATCCTTTCAGGTGTCGCCAGAGCCGCACAAAAAGGCGTGTTAATTAAAGGCGGCATGCATTTAGAAAACCTCGGTCGTATTAAAGCCATCGCCTTCGATAAAACAGGGACTCTGACCCAAGGAAAGCCCGAAGTTCAAAGTATTCGTACGCTCAATGGTGATGAAGAGAGCCTACTCACTATTGCCGCCTCACTTGAACGTTTAAGTACCCATCCCTTAGCAAAAGCCATTGTCGATCTTGCTGAGCAACGTCAACTAACTTTATTAGCTGTTGAGGATATGCAATCTGTCACCGGTAAAGGCTTATCAGGCCAACTGGATGGAAAAACCTTATTAGTAGGCAGCTTACGTCTTTTTGAGACTATCCCTGCTGAAATTGAAGGCAGTGTGAGTGAATTAGAATCATTAGGTTATACCACTATGATCGTCAAACACGGTGATGAATGGCTCGGCATCATTGGGCTAGCCGATACTGTAAGAAGCGAATCTGCCAATGCCATTAAAGGCTTATTAGCCACAGGGCTTGAAAAGACCATCATGTTAACTGGAGACAATAGCGCCGTTGCCAATGCTGTGGCTAAAAAAGTGGGGATCTCAGAAGTCAGAGCAAACTTACTCCCTGAAGACAAACTCACCGAAATAACCCGATTAGAGAAAGAGTTAGGCTATATCGCCATGGTAGGAGACGGTATCAATGATGCCCCTGCAATGGCAAGAGCCACTGTCGGGATCGCTATGGGCGGTGCAGGCACCGATGTCGCCTTAGAAGCCTCAGATGTCGCTCTCATGGCAGATGATTTAACTCGCTTACCTTTTGCCATTGGGCTAAGTCGCTCGGCACAAAAAATTATCAGACAAAATTTAGCGATTTCACTCTCGGTGGTGGCATTTCTCCTTGTCGCAACCATGACAGGATTTGCAGGGCTAGGTCTTGCTGTCACCATACATGAAGGTTCAACCCTCGTTGTAGTCGCCAATGCACTGCGTCTACTGCGTCATCAATAACAGGAGTCAGATTATGGGACATCACGGTAGAAGAGGTGGCGGTTTTTTAAAAGGCCTATTAGGTGGCGGACATCACGGTAATAATCAAGATTATGGTTACCAAAACCCACAACAAGCGCCACAGCAGCCAGTACAACAGCCTCAAACGCAAGGGGTCTTCTGCCCCAGTTGTGGCACAGGTAATTCACCTCAAGCAAAATTTTGCCAGCAATGCGGTAATACCATGACGCTACAGGCAAGTAGTTGTCATAAATGCAATAAAGGCATAGAAGCAAGCGCTAAATTTTGTGAACATTGTGGTGAAAAACAGCCTTAAGGCCAAGCATTAGCCATAGATTTAACAATAGCCAACGGCAATGAGGATGTTTCCTTATTGCCTTTTTACTTTATAGCCAGATAAAAAAATGCGACAATTTAACTTTACTCACCGTTATACAGAATTATTATATGCTTTCGAGGCCCACAAGTTTACAGCAACACTTTCCACATATGACGGATGTTATTTTACTGTCTTGCCAATTTGATATTAATGCTTTTCAGCCTTCATTGTTTTCTCAACATCAGATTGCTTTGCCCTCTAAGCTCGAAAAAGCGGTACCGAAACGACAGGCTGAATTTCTTGCGGGTCGATTTTTAGCAAAAACATGTTTCACTGACTTGTCACTGCCTTATAAGGAGATCATTAATGGCTCTGATCGTTGTCCTATTTGGCCAAAAAATATCATAGGCACCATCACTCATTCAAATGAAACCGCAGCCTGCGCAATCACGACCGCAGCCAACATTGTCGCCTTAGGTATCGATCTTGAATATGATATCAATGTGAAGACTTGCGAAGATATTTACAAAAGTATCATCAATGAACAAGAAGAAACCTTCTTACGCTCATTAAATTGCCCTTTTAATCAGGTCATGACTCTCGTATTTTCAGCCAAAGAGAGTATTTATAAAGCCCTGTATCCGAAGATAAAACAATTTTTTAATTTTGATGCCGTCACAATCACCGCTCTCAACCTTGAGCAACAAGTATTAACCCTTGAGTTAAGCAAAGATTGGTCATCCACATTTCAGCAAGGCCAACGCTTTGAATGCCATTACCTCCGATTTGAACGAAGCTTTCTCACCACAATCACCGTTTTTGCCTAACATAACTTAACGTATTCAAACAAGGCAAAAACGCGTCCAGAGGCAGAGTCACTGACTATACTTAAGTCTGCATAGCGTTCAATATCATCCGTGAGTTTATTGTCTTCCTAATTGAATAGATTAATCGATTGTTTTAAATAATGAAGGGAGTCATACACTCACGATTATATCGATGGTTATAATGGCGTCGAGGAGCTGAGCTTATTACACTTTCATCGATAAACATCAAACATTGCAAACTGGCCATTATTCTTGGATTGATTGGCTTTATGATTAACTTATATCCCGTGTTATTGATCGCCAATATCCCCCTCATCCTAGGCAATATTGTCGTTGTCATTGCGGCGATTTTACTCGGACCTTGGTACGCTCTATTAACCGCCATCATTTGTGTTTCAGGTCTGATGCTGCTGTGGGCCAGCCCCCACGTGTATCTTATTTTTGGCTTAGAAGCACTTTGGCTTGGATTCGCTAAACGTAAAAACGTTTATGCTCTTTATGCCAGTATCGCCTATTGGTTATTACTGGGCATGCCACTGTTTTATCTATATGCCACATTTTTTACTCACATCCCCTCAGCAAGTTTACCTTTTATTGCTCTGAAACAATCTATCAATGCCCTTATATACACTAGTTTAGGTGCCTTGATTGTGCTTATCGTGCCCTATTTTTGGCATTTTAAGACCAAAATTATCGACAGTCAAAGACGAACGTTTAATGCGCAATTAACTTACACATTTACCCTTGTGGTCACTCTATCCTTACTTTCTTCAACGTTACTGTTTAACAATCAATTTATTAAGCGTCAAAAAGCCACTATATACGATAACCTAAACGATTCGGTGGTTCACTTAGGAACATTTACTTCCGTTTTTTTAAGTGAGCATTTAAAAGCGATTAATAATGCAGCCCATTGGTTGAGTATCGATAACCAAGGACAGGAGGACTGGCAATATCAATTAACCAGTCTGCATCAAAGTTACCCTAGCTTCATCACCATGTTATTAGCAGATAAAAAAGGCAATGTCATTGCCGCTAGCCCAAAAGCTGATTTAGATCTATCGCTAAAACCCAATATTGCCGATAGAGACTATTTTCAACAGGCTTTTTTCTATCAACAGCGCTTTATTTCGTCTGTTTTTCTCGGCAGAGGCTTTGGCAATGATCCCATTGTCGCCATCAGTGCGCCCATTTACTCACCAAAGCAAAAACATAATCCGATTGCAATTATAGAAGGCTCATTAAATTTAAATCAATTTGCCCAAATCGACCACGCCAACACCCAAAACCATCAACAAGCCATGCTGCTTGTTGATGGACATCAAAAGGTGATATACGCCTCTAAAATGCTAATGCTCAAGCCGCTAACATCACTGAAAATGACCCTTGTTGGTGAAGAATATGAAACCGGTTTGCCTATGATGAATATCATCGATACTAAAAACCCTATGCCTGAATTTATTTATGCAGCTTTTAAATTAAAAAATGGCTGGACCCTCTACGCCCTTAACCCCTTAATGCCATTGATTAAGTTAATCGAAGAACTCTATTTAGCCACATTTGCTATTTTGATTATTGCCTTATTAGTGACCCTATACATTACCCGAGTGGTAAGCCTTAGATTAACACAGCCCCTTGAGTTGATTGCGAAAGATTTCGGGCAAAAACACACCACTACCTTAGATATTGAACAAGTTGAAAACGAAGCCCCACAAGAAATTTATGATTTACATCAGCGGATCCAAAAAAGTAAACAAACCCTCATCAATTACCAATCAGAGCTAGAAAACAGTGTAACGCTTAGAACCCAAGAATTAGAAAAAGCCAATGTGAAACTCAAATCACTTTCAGAAATCGATCCCTTAACCGGCTTGTGCAATAGACGTAGTGCTGAATTAAAATTCAACACTCTGCATGAAATAAATCAACGAAACAATGAAACAATGGTGGTGGCATTACTCGATTTAGATCACTTTAAACAAGTCAACGATATCCAAGGCCACCTTGGCGGAGATGAAGCCCTAAAAGCGATATCAGCACTGCTTGTTAGCACTTTTAAACGTGATACCGATGTCATTTCACGTTTCGGTGGCGAAGAGTTTCTGCTCATCCTTTCCTTCTCTGAACCCCTAAAAATTGAAGCTCATCTCAATCATTTTAGGGAGAAACTGGCTCAAACTCGACTCAGTAATCCACTGACACAAGCTCACTTTACTGTCACCACCAGTATCGGTGCCATTATGGCCTCACCCCGTTTCAGTGCATCCCTTGAAGATTGGATAAAACAAGCTGACATTAACCTTTACAAAGCCAAAGACAGTGGCAGAAATAAAGTGATCTACACCCAAATCAGCTGAATCCGGCATCTTCAATGAGCTTGGGTATAATGATAGCCTTTAGCACAACCATTGCATTAATATGCTCCCAAGTAAAATGAACCATTAGCTGATAATGAATAAAACAATATCGACCTTAGGGCCTAACGATGCTAAATGCTGTTTTTATCTGCCCAACCCACCAACATTTCCAGATAATTGGTCTCATAATCAAGCCGATGCTATCGCGTCACTCATCGCACTAAACGGTAACCACTGGCGAAAGATTTTGACTATAATGGCTAAAATAATGTGCCCAACAGAAGATTGGAAAAGCTATCGAGATGATTTTCTGCTTAAAGAAAGCGAACAAATTCATATCAATGCAACACAGCTATCCTCTCAGTCACAAATACATATCGTTTCAGGCCAAAGCTCAGCAACCCAGTTATCACTCAATTTAGCACATTTTTCAGCGACTCAAACCGAGCCTCGTCTTAATACTTGCCAATCTTGTTTGCTGGTCCCCTATTTAGACTACCGCCAATACCCGAATAAGCTTATTGAAGAGACTCGAGGTTATTTAACCTCCTTAGAAATAAGCTAGAAAATAAATGACATCATAATAAAGTGATTTTAAAACGGACACTAAAAAGGGAAGCAATACGCTTCCCTTTAAATATCAAAGAGGTACTAATCAACCTTTTAGCTAGGTATTTTAACTCTAACGCGATTATTAGTATCTCGGCTTTGTCTGATTAATGCATCACCTTTATCAAAATGAGCCATTTTAGCGGTGCGATCATACAATAATACATTGACTGAAGCCGCTAAATTCATGCACCCTTTGGTCGGCATATACACCACAGCATCACTGCTATCAATTAAGGCCTGACTGACGGTGCCATCTTCAGGTCCAAAAATATATAACGCTTTATCTGGATGTTGAAACTCAGGTAAAGAGCAAGCTCCTTCCACTAAGTCCACACAAACAATACTCACATCATCTGCAACAGCATTGCGTAAATCATCGATTTGACTGAGTGGGATAGCTAAACCCGCACCTTGAGTATCCGTATTATACTGGGCATTACCGTTACTTGCGGCTAAAAGATAACGCTTGCCTGTAAAAAAGACCGCATCAGCCTCATAACAGCCCGCCGCTCGCATGATCCCACCCACATTGGTCGGGCTTTTTGGGTTCGATAGCCCAATACCGATATAACTTGATTTCATTAAATTTTTCTTCATTTAATCCATAAATGTTTGGCATTCAATAACTAAGCAGCGATTTGATGGCGTAACTGTCCCCATGCTGCTTCAACAAGTACATAATCTTGCTCAATAAGCTCTTCTTTGGCTAAGTCTAAACAAGTCTGCATTTTCAGTGATAAATGATTCAAACCTTGATTTTCTTCAGCTTCAAGTTGTGACAACACCACCGCAAAATGTCCTTGTAAATAACCACTGGCAAATAAAGCATCATCATCACCTGACTCGACAATGCCTTCAATCCAATTTTGCAATGTTTGTTCGTACTTCTCTAACATGGGATCTCCACCGAATGACTTTAAAATCCAATTATCTTTTATCAATACACATATGACTATGCGCATAGGTTCACTAGGGTATTAACACATTAATACCCATAGCATGTTAATTTATCTCAGCCACGGGATACATCACATAGTCATGGTACCCCGTAATAACTTTATAATACCCAGCAAGCGTTTTGTCTAACACAGGATCGCCTGAATCTACCATTAAGGGGCGTCCTTCTAAAGCCTTTAATTTGGCTTTAGTCGCTAAGATAATAATGTTTTCTTTCCCTATTTGACGAATAAGTGCTGGCGATAACTGCTGATTACCCCGCCCTAAAATATGCCCTTGCCCGCCAATCAAGGTGATCATTAATTTTACAGATTGATGCACTGTTTGCTCAAGCAGTTCCGTGGCTGTTAGATCGGCCTGAATAAGAGAGTGCGCCTTTATTAAATCGACACCTAATAAAGTATTTTCCACTCCCATCTCTGCCATAATAAAAGCAATCGTACTGCCTGAGCCCATAATGCACAATTCATCGTCCATCAATTCCATGGCTTCTGCTGCGATATCAGCAAGCACCCATGCTTCAGATTCTATGCCTCCTTGCTTAACCGCTTGCACATAGTGAGGCTCAGCGGGCACTTGCATCTCGCCAAACCACTTCGATTGAACATGTCCTTGCCTAAAAAGAGCTTCATCAATATCCATGACATCCGCACTCATCAAACTAACAAGTTCCCCATCGAGTAACAGTTTCACTACATGACCTGATGCATAAGGGCTGACGCCATACACTCCTGAATGAATTTTCACTCCAGCAGGCACACCCAATACGGGTAACGCGTCATCAACAACGGTATAAATATCCCGTGCAGTCCCATCCCCCCCCGCAAATAACAATAAATCGAGATTGTGCTTAAGAAGCTCCGTTACAGCCGCTTTAGTATCTTGTGCCTGCGTTCTGATGGGCGCCTGATACACGACATCTGTCGTAAACCCCATTTTCCGAGCAATATTTTCTCCCATATCACCCGATGCCGTCACGATATCAATTCTGTCTTTATCAGGCTCAACCTTTGAAAGCGCTTGTGCCATTCGACTCATTGCTTGGGGCAAAGCACCTTTAGATAAAGCTTCGAGCGCCACGCCATCACTGCCTTTTAAGGCGACACTGCCACCTAAGCCTGCAAGCGGGTTAATAATCACCCCTAAACGAAACCGATTTTTCATCCATTAAAGCCTCACTAATCGTTCACTTACAAGCCCGAATAAAAACCAAAGCTTAATGAGCCTCTCACTCTCAATTCATACTCAACGCTAGCGCATGCCAATAACAGGCGTGTCGCTATGCACATCCATATTTTGCGCTCTGTGTCTTAACAGATGATCCATCAACACAATGGCTATCATCGCTTCAGCAATCGGCACCGCTCTTATCCCCACACAAGGATCGTGACGCCCTTTGGTCACCACTTCAGCGATTTCACCTTGGGCTGTCATGCTCTGACCCGGTACGCTAATACTCGAAGTTGGCTTTAACGCCAAGTGCGCAACGATAGGCTGACCTGATGAAATACCGCCTAAAATGCCACCCGCATGATTAGACTCAAACCCTTTTGGAGACATTAAGTCACGGTGCTCTGAGCCTTTTTGCTCGACTACAGCAAAGCCATCACCAATCTCAACCCCTTTCACCGCATTAATGCCCATTAATGCATGGGCAATTTCGGCATCTAAACGATCAAACACCGGCTCGCCTAATCCCACAGGGACGCCAGTGGCAACAACGGTAAGTTTAGCGCCAATGGAATCGCCACTTTTTTTCAAATCACGCATATATTCATCGAGCGCTTCAAGCTTACTGGCATCAGGAAAGAAAAAAGGATTTTGCTCAATTTGTTCGACATCAATGGTCTCGGCTGTAATCGGCCCTAATTGCGACATAAAACCATTGATTTCGATACCATGGATTTGCTTTAAGTACTTTTTAGCAACAGCACCGGCTGCCACTCGCATCGCCGTTTCACGTGCAGAAGCACGACCACCACCACGGTAATCCCGTAAACCATATTTTTGCTGATAAGTATAATCAGCGTGCCCCGGACGAAAAATATCTTTAATATTAGAATAGTCTTTACTGCGCTGATCAGTATTTTCAATCAAAAGACCAATGGATGTACCTGTGGTTTTACCTTCGAACACACCCGATAAAATACGAACAGCATCAGGTTCACGTCTTGCCGTTGTATAGCGTGAAGTCCCTGGGCGACGACGATCGAGATCATGTTGCAAATCAGCTTCACTTAATGCCACGCCCGGTGGACAACCATCAATAATACAACCCAAGGCAACACCATGACTTTCACCAAAAGTCGTCACAACAAAATTTTGACCTATACTGTTTCCCGACATCCGCTTTTACACCTCAAACAATAATATGTAAGCGATCCTTAACAGTACGGCACGCCATTAAGGATCAGAGTTAAACATAAAAAGTTAACACATCAAACAGCAAACTTATTCGCTGTCTTTATAATCGCTAAATACAGCACTATGCTCAATAAGTTGATCATAGGTCAATACAAAGACCCCGTCGCCCCCATTTTCAAAACCCACCCAAGTGAAGGGAACGTCAGGAAATTGTTCAACCATATGCACCATTGAATTCCCCACTTCGACAACCAGTAGACCTGTTGGCGTTAAATAATCGGCAGCATTGGCTAAAATACGCTTAGTAAGATCCAACCCATCATGACCTGACGCTAAACCCAATTCAGGTTCATGATGATATTCTTCTGGCATATCATCAATATCTTCAGCATCCACATAAGGAGGGTTAGAAACAATAAGATCATATTGTGGGCCTTTTGGGATCGCCGAAAATAAATCCGACTCCATGGCATAAACCCTATCCATCACCCCAAGAGATTCAATATTAATTTGAGCGACATCTAATGCATCTGAGCTAATGTCAAGTGCATCCACTTCGGCGTCTTCAAATTCATAAGCACAGGCTATCGCAATACAGGCGCTACCCGTACATAAATCTAGAATGCGATGAGTCGGCTTATATAACCAAGGGCTAAAACGTTGGGCAATCATTTCAGCAATAGGAGAGCGAGGCACTAATACTCGCTCGTCAACATAAAATGATAAACCCGCAAAGCTCGCTTGATTCGTCAAATAAGGCACAGGAAGACGCTCTTGAACACGACGAATAATCAATTCGACGATTTTATGCTTTTCACTGCTGGTAAGGTTACTATGGATAACCTGTTGACCTATCTTTTCAGGTAAATGTAATGCATGAAAGACCAAGGCAATGGCTTCGTCCCACGCATTGTCGGTTCCATGACCATAATAAATATTTGCATCATTAAAACGGCTCACCGCCCAACGTAACATATCTCCCACTGTACGTAATTCTGCTACCGCTTCATCAACAAAAATCTTATCCAAAATAGACTCCAACATAATAATTGGGCTTCATTGTAACTGAAGTCTATTCATATGGCATCGAATTCAATAAAATACCCCCATGAATAAAAAATATGATGATGATGGTCAGGCTCTGTTTTCAACGCTAATTCAAGGTATTAAGCCTTTAAAACAAGATAAGCGTCATTTCACTGCCTCACCCAAAAATAAAGCTAAGTTAGAAGAAAGAGAGCAAAAGCTGCATGCTGATAGCTATTTTTCTGATACTTACCAACCTTTAATGCCAACAGAGGGACCAATGCGCTGGGTAAGAGAAGATGTCGACAGCTTTGAATTAAAACGATTACGCCGAGGCGATTACAGTCCAGATTTGTTATTAGATCTTCATGGTCTGAGGCAATCAGAAGCCAAACTCGAATTAGTCGCGCTCATTAAAGCGGCGATTAAACAACACAGTCCCTGTTGCAGTGTCATGCATGGTCATGGCAGCGGCATATTAAAGCAACAATTACCCCTTTGGTTGGCCCAACATCCTCAAATAAGAGCATTCCATCAGGCGCCTAAAGAATGGGGCGGCAATGCAGCATTACTCATACTCATCGATATTGAAGAAGCCCTTTTTACATCTTGAGCAATATCCCCCTAAGTGACTTGACGATCCACGTATCAAAGTCACTTAGGCGTTAAGCATTAATACGCTATGATATTTTACAACATGAATGAGGCGACTCTTGCCAAACAAGGAACGTACTTTCATGGCTTTTCTCGATAAGTGTAATACCTGACGTGGTAAATAAAGGCGGCTCAATATGAGGTAACATCGCATGAACCAAATAACCCAATAATGGCATATGAGCAATCACCAATACGTTTTCAGCCTCATATTGTTCAGCATAAGCTAGCACCACATCAAGCGTATCACTGGCATTATTCGAAGGCGTTAATTCTTCTAATACAATCCATTCATTTGGCTCTGCAAAGTGTTGAGCCACTTCTTGCCAAGTTTGCTGAGCACGCACATAAGGGCTCACCAATACAAGATCAAAATGTGTCACTGAACGCACTAACCAATGACTCATCATTGCTGTTTGAAACCGACCTGCGTCAGTCAATGTCCGCTCTTTATCAGAATGAGCCTGGTAACCAGCTTCACCATGTCGCATTAAATATAGTTGCATACTGCTGTGCAGATCCCATTTAGCATTGTTGTAAGTTGATACTCTCGGCAATGAACAATCTAACATACCTTATGTAAACACATTCACGCACTTAAAATAGACTCTGGCATCATTCTATATGAAAAAATTAACTTAATCCTGCTATTTTTGTTAAAAAAACAGCAGGAAATAACAAAAAAAAGCAACTAAATAAAACAATGATTCAACAAGAAAGGAAAGTAATGTGTAAATAAATATGTCTTTTTTAACTCGTAAGCCGACTTAATAATGCATAAAATGGTTCAATCTCCTTTTCTCGAACGCCCTTAAGCAAATCGATCACACTCAACATTTTTACATCAGCCGATATTGCATCGCACTATCATAAGTGTTTAACTTATGATATTTAATCACTTTTATTATTTTGGGTTCGTGTTATATCCAGAACAAAAATGGAGAATGATTTTGCCAGAGCCTTTAACTCAGACCATAATAAAAAGCCCTAATGACCATAGACAATATCAATATTTAACCTTAACGAATGGTTTATCGGTTTTATTAGTTGAAGACGATAAAAGCAAGATAGCCGCCGCCTCTATGGCTGTAAAAGTCGGACATTTTGACGATCCCAAGACCCGCCCAGGCATGGCCCATTTTCTTGAACATATGCTGTTTTTAGGCACAGAAAAATACCCGAACTCGGGCGAATACCATAAATTTATTAATCAACATGGCGGCAGTAATAACGCGTGGACAGGCACAGAACAAACCAATTTTTTCTACGATATTCACATTGATGCCTACACCGACTCACTAGACAGGTTCAGCCAATTCTTTATCCATCCTTTATTCAGCCAAGAATGGATAGATAAAGAAAGACATGCCATTGAATCTGAATTCAGTTTAAAACTAAAAGATGATATACGTCGAGTTTATCAAGTACAAAAAGAAACCGTCAATCCAAAACACCCTTTCTCAAAATTTTCAGTGGGTAACCTCGAAACACTTGCCGGCGATCCCGCACAATTAAAAAAAGAATTAGAACTATTTTATCAACAGCATTATAGCGCTAATCTAATGACCCTCTGTTTAGTCGCCCCCTTACCCATGGAAGCATTAACGCAACTTGCAGAGTACTATTTTAGCGACATCCCCAATCATCAATTAACGAAACACTATCCAATAACCCCTCTCTACCAGCAAGAGCAGCTTTGCAAACAAATCAATATATTACCTTTAAAAAGGCAACGAAGATTAGGGATCAGTTTTAGTTTACCTGCTATCGATGAGCTTTATAAATTTAAACCACTCACTTTTATTAGCCACTTATTGGGTTTTGAAGGTAAAGGCAGTTTACTTTCCTATTTAAAATCACAAGGGCTAGCCACGAGTTTATCTGCAGGGGGCGGTGCTCACGGGTATAATTTTAAAGATTACAATATCAATATCCAACTCACTGAAAAAGGCTGTCAGCACATAGATGATATTATCACCGCTAGCTTTGAATATATTGAATTAATCAAAACCCAAGGTCTTGAACATTGGCGCTACCAAGAAAGATCGCAATTATTGGAACAAGCTTTTAAATATCAAGAGCCCAGCAAGCCCCTCGATCTAGCTAGTCATTTAAGCATCAATATGCATCATTATGATATTGAAGATATTATTTTTGGGGATTACCGAATGGACGCACTGCCTCTTGAGGCAACCCATCGACTGCTTAGTCTCATGGTGCCATCCAATTTAAGACTTCAATTAATATCTCAAGATGTTGACACTAACACTCGAGCAAAATGGTATCATTCTGACTACAAAGTGAATACGATAACCTCTGAGCGCTTGTCACAATGGCAATCACTCAACATAAGAGAAGTGCTATCATTACCCGTTATCAACCCTTTCATTGCACCCGATAATGGCCCCAGAACACAAAAAAGCCACACACAGATCCCCGTCATTGTCTCGCAAGGAGAAGGCTACCGTATTTGGCACCGAAAAGATGATGAATTTAACGTGCCTAAGGGGCACCTCTATTTATCATTAGATTCTTCTCAGGCAGCCGCCTCACCTCGTCACGCCGCATTAACTCGACTCTATGTTGAAATGTTACTAGATTTTCTAACCGAATATACTTATCAAGCCGAAGTCGCAGGCCTCAGCTATAATATTTATCCTCACCAAGGCGGGATCACACTGCATTTAACGGGCTTTACTGGTAAACAAGAGACCTTACTCGCTTTAATCATTAATAAAGCCAGAGAGCGCAATTTCACACAAGCAAGATTTAACATCATTAAGCAACAAATACTGCGAAATTGGTACAATCATGAGCAATCTAAGCCGATATCGCAGTTATTTACCAGTTTAACCGTGACGCTCCAAAAACGCAGTTTTGAACCTTCAAGAATGGCAGCGTTCCTCGAAGATTTTACCCTCGAAGATCTTCATGAGCATGTCCGATTATTTTATGAAAAAGTGCATCTAGAAGGACTTGTCTACGGGGATTGGCTTATCAGTGAAGTGCATTCTTTAGCGAAACGCATCAATCTTATTCTGTCACTAGTCTCTTCTCCGAGTGATAGCAGCGCTCGGGAAATTATCGATTTGAGCCATCAAAACACCTTGATGAGAGAACTGACGATTTATCATCAAGACAGTAGTATTATTGTTTACTATCAATCTCCTGTAACAAACATTAATACCATGAGTACTTTCAGTTTGCTGAATCACACAATGTCCTCTTCCTTTTTCCATGAATTACGAACACAACGCCAACTGGGGTATATGTTAGGAACAGGTTATTTACCGCTTAATCGCTATCCTGGCATGATTTTTTATATTCAGTCACCCACAAGAAGTCCGCTGCAACTTTTAGAAGCCATCGATCAATTTATTGCCGACTTTACTTACGCCATCATGCAAATCACCCAAGAAGAATGGGAAAAAACCAAACAAGGGCTGATAAAACAACTTATGGAGCAAGACACAAACCTGAAGAGTCGTAGTCAGCATTATTGGGCCAGCATAGCCAATAAAGATTACGGCTTTAACCAAAGAGAAAAAGTTGCCGAGCACATCACCCATATCACGCGCGCAGAACTCATCAAGTTTATGGTAACCAAAATGCGTACAAAGCATGCCGATCGTCTCGTCCTCTTTAATACCGGCGAAAATCATCAAGCCCTCCCCCCCTTAACAGCAAACAAAATGATCACCGATTTACGCTTATTTAAGCAACAAGCAAACAATCTCAGCCATGATTAGGGGCTATTGCTCTTGGCGGAGGTCGTGTTTTCCACAATGTGTTGAGTCGCTAAATAAAAGATGAGCTATTCATATTTTATCTCCATTAGAGAAAGTAAATGCAATAAAAGTTATAAATATTGATAACTAACAACAAAACAGTCTAAAAACCTAAATACATCGGTGTTAAACAACAAAATATGGTTATTACACCTATATGAAAGAGTGTTAATTTCAAAAAAATCCGATAAAACAAAATCTCATCACTAATAACCTTTCAATAACTTTGACAACTTCATCACTTTCTGGAAAAGTTAGGCTAACTCAATGTTAATTTTATTTTCAATCGCTTTATTCAACCCAATAGAAACAGTCGTACTATGCCGAATGCTTTCATAAAAACGCTTACTTGTGTATTTTTGACCCTTATCTTAACGGTCTTTTTTTCAGCTCAAGCCCATGCCATGCTGACAAAACCTGTGCCTGTAGTGCTTAAATCAACAATTTACAGTTTACCCGAAGGCCTATCTCACAGCATGATTTCCTCCATGGTCGAAGATAAAGATGGCTATCTTTGGATAGGCACCTTAAACGGCCTCAATCGCTTCGATGGCAAAGAGTTTACACACTATTTTGCAACCAATCAGCCTGCAAGCCTTCAAAGCTCAGTCATTAAAAGCCTTTTTATCGACAAACAAAACAGATTATTAATCGGCACCGATAAAGGCCTCTCTCTTTATCATCCTGAATCCGATAGCTTTAAAGCCCTATTTCTAAACACTGAATTAATGGATGCTGAAATTTGGTCAATACAGGCAGATAGCAATACATTGTTTGTCGGAACAAGAAAAAGTGTAGTGTCTATCAATTTAGCACTCACAAAAATTAATGACTCATTTGAAAATAAATATTTCAATCGCATAAAAAAAGTCCTCCCCATTGAAAGTGGATTCTTAGTCAGGAACCATAATGGTGATGTCATAAGCGTCATTAACGAACAGATCAAAAAAGTATCGAGCAATAGCACTGATATAGAGTTATTTCATGCTAAACCTATTATCTTAAAAGATACTGGTATTTTCAGTATTGAACATAATGATGACAGGCTCATATTCGCCCATAATTTTGATACTATCACTCAATTAGATAATGGTTTTATAGCCTTAAAAGGAAATTCATTGTTTAAAATAAACTCAGATTTTAAACAATATAAAATTGGCAGTATAAATAACATACCTAATGATATAGAGCATTCTAAAGTATTGATTTTTAAAAGTGGAATACATATAACATCAAGTAGCCAAGGATTTATATCCATAAACCGATACAAAAACATAATATCAACATTAATGATAGAAAAAAATAATATTTGGTCTCTAATTCAAGATGAAGATAAAAATATCATTATTGCTACCGATGATGAAGTAATTAACATCTACAATGTTAAAATGAAAAGAATTAATAGTTTCAAAACCAACTTATATGGTTACAAGTCAATATATTCAACTGACGACACCATTTTAATTGCAACACTCTCTGGACTCTACTCACTCAATAGATTAGATGGAAGCATCAAGGAATTAATGAGTGGAAAATTTACCACTGTGACATCAGACGGTGATAACAATACCTTTTATGCCGGCAGTGCCGATGGAACAATAATTCTATTCGATACTGAAACAGTAACAGAAATCACTATCGATAATAAGAGCCCTATTTATCAAATAATGCAAGGAGAGAATTACTTATGGATCGCCACCCAAGGTGGATTGTATCGACTTAAAGATAATGAATTAGAAAGCGATATTGAAAAAAAATATTTAGTTAAACAAATATATAATAAAGACATGGCAACAAGCCTAAGTCAAGATGAAGATAACATCTACTTTGGCACCCGCACTGCACTTCTAAAATATAATAAAAAAAATAAAACCATCAGTACTCTATTTACTAATAATAAATCGATTTACGCAATAGAAAAAATGGGTAAATACATTGCCGCATCCTCCATTCAAGAAGTCATTTTTTTAATACAGAAACCCATAAAAACTATATAATATCTCATGAGAATGGCAGCCAAGATGAATATAATTCCCAAGCCATTATCAAGTTAAATAATTACTTGTTAATCGGCGGTATCGAAGGTATTAGCATAGTCTCTCCAGGTGAAATAGAAAGTAATATTAGTAAAAATAGTTCCTTTAATACTGATATTAAAGATTTTTTAATTTTAAACATTAAAGAAAAAGTCGGTAACGGGATCCTAACCTCTTCACTCAACAGCACAACAAACATCATCCTAAAACATTCCGATTACCCATTTACCTTTGAATTCAATACCCCAGGCACAGCTTACCGAGCCATCGAATATTTTTATCAAATGCAGGGTCTTTCCGATACTTGGATTTCAACCCAAGGCAATAATTCGGCGACCTATACCAACCTGTCCCCTGGCCACTACACCTTCCATGTCTATGCCGTCGATCCTATCAGTGGTAATCCGGGACCCACCCGCAGCCTAGGTATCGATATTACCCCTCCTTGGTGGTTATCTGACAAGGCAAAGGTGCTGTATTGCTTAGCCATATTACTTTTATCCCTGCTAATGATTAAAACGGCCATTCGGCGCCGAGACATTCAGCGCCGTATCATAAAGAGCGAAGAAAGATTAAAACTGTCACTTTGGGGCAGCGGCGATGAAATGTGGGATTGGGACATTAAAACAGATAAAATATACCGCTCAAATATTTGGGGCGATCTTGCTTTCCCAATCGATGGGAAAAGAATGAGCCACGCTGATGAAATCAGTAACATTCACCCTATGGATCTGCAAAGAGTCAATGAGGCGTTAAATGCCCACCTTGATGGACAAAGCGCCCATTTTGAGGCCGCCTATCGCGTCCAAGGCGCACAAGATAATTGGATTTGGATCTTAGACAGAGCCAAAATTGTCGAGCGGGACGATACAGAACAAGCCTTACGCATGACGGGCACCATCAAAAACATCAGTCACTTTAAACAAACCGAAGAGCAATTAAGGCTATTTGAACGCGCCATTCAAAATATCTCCGAAGGCATGTTTATTCTCGATGAACATTTTACCTTCGTTGAAGTCAATCAAGCTTGCTGTCACTTATTAATGCATTCGAAAAATGATTTCTTAGGCGAAGTATTAACCTTTGAGCGCTACCCAAAAAGCTTTTCAGAACAAATAAAAAGTATTTTACAACAGCAAGGCCGCTGGAGCAGCGAAATTGAAACCATTCGCAGCAATAAAGCCATTTTTTTAATGGCCCTGAGTATCGATGCTATCTATGACGAACAAGGTCAATTATCACACTACGTCGGCATTTTCTCCGATATCTCTAGACGCAAGCAGCAAGAAGAAGAGTTAAGGCAACTCACCAATAATGATGTATTAACCCACTTGCCTAATCGCTCCAACTTAATGGTCACTCTCGGTAATTTAGTCAAACGGGACTCCCATCACACCTTAATGGTACTGGATCTTGATAACTTTAAAAAGATTAACGATTCTATGGGTCATCAGGTAGGCGATCAACTCCTTGTCATGGTCAGTAAACGTATCAAAGACTCTGTGCCCTATCAAACGGGTATTTATCGCCTCGGCGGCGATGAGTTTGCCATTTTAGTGGATAATAATCCCGATATCGGTTCGAGTGCCATCATAGCGAAAAATGTAATCGAGAGTTTTAACTCCCCTTTTGAGCTGAACAGCGAGCGCGTCGTCGTCGGTCTCAGTATCGGTATCGTACTTTATCCCGAAGACGATCAACATGAGCAAGCTCTATTGAGAAAAGCCGATATCGCCATGTACCATGCCAAGTCGGCAGGCGGTAATCGCTATCAATTTTATTCAGAGTCTCTTAATCGCAATGCCATACGCCGCTTAGAAGTCGAAACCTTAATTCGTGAAGGCTTAAGAAACGACTTGTTTGAGGTTTACTACCAACCTAAAATAAAACTCTCAACAGGAAAAATCATCGGCATGGAGGCTCTTGTTCGCCTCAATCATCCCGAACACGGAGTCATTCCCCCCAATGACTTTATTCCGCTTGCGGAAGAAAATGGCTTAATCATAGACATAGGCGAGCTGGTCTTAAAGAAAGCGTGCTTTGCCACCCAGCAATGGCGTATTCAAGGCCTCTTTAATGGCAGGGTTGCGGTTAATTTATCTTCCAAGCAATTTGCCTTGCCGGATCTCCAGCAACGCATCGCCTCCATTTTGCATTTAACCCAATTGCCCGCCATTAATCTTGAATTGGAAATTACCGAAGGCACGGTGATCCACGACCCCGAAACCGCCATCAATGTGATGCAACAGCTCAACAAGATGGGCATTAACCTTGCCCTGGATGATTTCGGTACAGGCTATTCATCCTTGTCTTACTTAAAACGGTTTCCGATCCACAGCTTAAAAATAGACAAGGCCTTTATCGACGATATCGATAAATCAGATAAAGACTTAAAAATGGTCGACTCCATTATCACCATGGCCCATAACATGGAGCTGACCGTGGTTGCTGAAGGGGTCGAGCACAGCTCCCAGCTGAATATTTTAAAGGCACTCAAGTGTGAATATATTCAAGGCTATATCTATGATAAACCTATGCCAATGAAACAATATACCCAAAGATTAAAAGAAGAAAGCCCACATATAACCCAAAATAATGTCATCAATAACACTTATACACTAACCCCCTAAAGCTAACAAATATGAAATGACAACAAATAACAAACATGGCACAACATATGCTTTACTTTAGTCAGTTAAAATACGTCAATAAAACACATAACAATATAATAATTATATTAGGGATATCACATGAACATATTATTAAAAATCGTCCAAGTTAACGCTATTATCACCATTTTAGGTTTTTCTTCTACCGCCTTTTCATCGGTCAACACCCAAGACATGATATCTAAAGTAGATAACCACCCTGATACTCATGAACAATGCAATCATCCCATTATCAGCAGATTTCCTATTGTCATTTTCTAACTCAACGTCAACATATCGACTTTTATAAAATCAGAAAGGTATTTTTTATATTGTTTCTATATAAGCTATTTACTGTATAAGATAAAACTCATTCATTATCTTATACAGTAACATTATCATGTTTCATTGATTGACACTCAGCGATCTCCAGACCCCCTTCCTTTAAAAAACTCCATCTATGACACCATAATTATTTAAATTAAAAACAAGTGCCTAATAACGACACGATGCTAATCATCATTATCGATTAAGCCGTTTAGTAAACCATTCATGTCAATTATTCGTCATCAAACTAAGTGAACAAAATAAATGCGTCAAAAATATAACCATAAAATAAAAAGTAATGCTATGAATAAATCATTACATTAGAATTCGCTTATTATATTGAGTCCATTATTAGTCTAACTTTATCAGCTTCTTTATCTCAGGTAATAATGCCTTAGCTAAAACGGTATTTTGAACCTTATCTAAATGGACACCGTCAACCTGACTCGAATGGATCACTTGATTTGAATCGAAGAAATGACACTCCTCAAATTCACAAACCCAACCATAATTTTCTGCTAATGCTTGGGATTTTGTCTCTGCGCCTAAAAAAGAGGAAGAAAATAAGCCTATTCCATCGCGAATTGAAGGGGGAGAAATGACTAAAATTTGGGGTACTCCCCCTTTGGGACCAACATTGGATAATTTGACCAATTTAACAAGGTTTCTCATTCCCTTGGCCACATCCGTAGCCTGCAAGCCTAAGTGTCCTTTTAGATCATTGCTCCCAAGCATCATAATAACAAGATCAATGGGCTGATGACTTAATAAACAAGGAGATAAATATTTAAAACCATTACGATCAGGCAAAAGAGGATCATCAAATACTGTCGTTCTGCCGTTTAATCCTTCTTCGATAACCCTGACGTTATCGCCGAGCAATGTTTGTAACTGCCCAGACCAACGTTCAGTTTGTTTATAACGTTGAAATATCATGGTTTTTAAATCAACCCCATTAGGAATACAACCCCAAGTAATTGAATCACCATATATCAAAATTGTTTTCATTACTGATTTCCTTCCCTTGATACTGACCATGCAGTCACTGGGTCACCTCAATGATCACTCAGCCTCTACCACCATTGCAGCACCTAAGCCACCAGCAGAACAAATAGCGGCGATCCCTAATCCCCCTCCTCTTCTTTGTAACTCTCGACACATTTGAGTAAGAAGTTTAGTCCCTGTTGCAGCAAAAGTATTACCGTAAGCTAAGGTTCCCCCGAGCACATTGAATCGATCCATATCAATGGTGCCAACCGCCTGTTTACGGCCTAAATAATCTTGAGCAAATTTCTTCGATTCTAGCATCTTAATATTCGCCAACACTTGAGCTGCATAGGCTTCGTGCATTTCAATTAGCGTCACATCACTCAATTCAATCCCCGCCCTTTGTAGTGCTAACGGTATGGCATAAGATCCGCTACTGTACATATTCTTCCAAACATCGACCCCAGTAAAGGCATAACTTTTAATATAGCCAATCGGCTGATAACCTAGTGTTTTTGCTCTCCCCTCACTCATTAATAACACAGCAGACGCACCATCACACAAAGCAGGACTATTTGCAGCAGTCACGCTGCCATATTTTCGATCATAAATAGGTTTATGTTTATCGTAATCTTCGAGAACAGAGTCGTGACGCACACTGTTATCATAATCAATAAAGCCACAAACTTCTGGCGTTCGTGCAAGCATAACTTCATCTCTTAGTTTTCTTTTACGCCATGCGTATGCGGCTAATTGATGAGACCGATGTGAAAATGCATCTTGCTCACTTCGACTAATATTATACGTTTTTGCCATTTGTTCCGCTGTCTGTCCCATATAAAGTCCAGTGGAATACTCCTTAGGCGTCGGAACATGAGGCATTAAATCTTTTAATCTTAATGTAGACAAAATAGATAATCTTTGTCGAAACCCTCTCGCATTACTCAGATCAATTAACGCTCGTCCACATTGTTTAGACACACCAATAGGCAACACCGAAGTTGAATCAGCACCACCTGCAATACCAATATTAATATTTCCTAGCATAATCGATTCAGCTACGCTCACTGTGGCCTGTAAACTGGTCGCACAAGCTCTACTCACACTATATGCATCAGTACTTGCCTCCATCGATGTACCCAGTACAATTTCTCTGGCTATATTAGGAGCCGTTGGCATTTGAATCACTTGCCCATAAACAAGTTGCTCAATCGCCTCTGGAGCAATGTTTGAGCGGGAAAGTAACTCAAAAACCAGCATTTTCCCCAGCTCCAAGGCCGAAAGACCATGAAAAGCCGTTGCTTGTTTAGCAAAAGGAGTTCGTAATCCAGATACAATAGCAACCCTCTCCCCATTCGCGTTACTCACTCGCTGTTTTTCTCTCATCGTTATTCCTCTAAAGCATGTCAATACACTTTAAAGCTTTAACCTCATTCAAACCTACATCTCAAGTATGAAAAGTGACCTAGACAGATCGCTATAAATCTCAAAAGACGTACTACTTTAGGCTGTATTGATGATGAAAGTATGCGAAAAAAGAAAAACAACTGACATTAAGATGATCCATACCACCTTTACTCATGCTACAACTCAAACGGACACATAATAAAAAAGCGACGCAAATGCGTCGTTTTTTTAAATTGATAGCGCTTAATGATTATTGAGATCAAATGCCCAATACTCTAACTTAGGGCTAATACTTAGCACTCTAACTTGGGACTATTGAGCATCCAAATGATAGCGTCAAATTATTTCCCCTAACGCATTCTCACCATGATCACTTTACACCATCACCTACACGTTACAGTTCAAAAAATCGGCTTTTATTCTCTGCCATGTCAACCAACATTTGACAAGGTTCAAAGCGATCGCCAAATTGCGTTCTATAATCGTTAAGAATAGACACCAACTTACCTGCACCTAGTGTATCAATATAGCGGAAAGGTCCACCTAAGAATGGAGGAAAGCCAATACCAAAAATAGCGCCGATATCCCCATCTCTAGGACTGGCAATAATGTTCTCTTCTAAACAACGCACCGCTTCATTGAGCATTTGAACCACACAACGCTGAGAAACCTCATCGATACTGGCATTGGTACCCGGCACCAGTCCCAAGACTTGATAAACACTCTCATCAACTTCTTTTTTCTTCTTTTTGGCTTTGCCTTTACTGTAAACATAAAAGCCTTTTTGGTTTTTACGACCTTTTCGATCATCAGCCATCAATGCATCAAAGGCCGCTGGCGCTTTAAAACGCGATCCCAATTCTGCCTCTAAAATAGGCGATATTTTAGCCCCTACATCAATACCGACTTCATCAAGTAAGGTCATAGGACCCACAGGAAAACCAAATTTAACCAACGCCTTGTCTAAATGTTCAATACTTTGCCCTTCTAACAGTAAAGCCGCCGCTTCATTCATGTATAAGGCTAAAATACGGTTCACATAAAAACCCGCTCCGTCTTGTACCACAATCGGTGTCTTACCTTGCTTACGGGCGAAAGCCACCGTGGTCGCTATGGTTTCTGGAGAGGTTTTAGCATGAGCAATGACCTCTACTAATGGCATTTTTTCAACAGGAGAAAAATAATGTAAGCCAATCACATTTTCTGGACGACTGGCTGCCTCAGCAATTTGGCTGATCGGTAAAGAAGACGTGTTCGATGCAAAAATCGTCGACTCTGAACACTCACGCTCAATATCTTGCACCATTTGGTGTTTAAGCGCCAAGTCTTCAAACACCGCCTCAACCACAATATCAATATTTTTAACCCCAGTAAAATCCGTACTGGTAGTCATTAGTGACATGATATTATCACGCGCTGCAGGCGTCATATGTCGCCGCTTCACCCCTTTATCCAGTAAGTTATAGGCATAAGATAAGGCATTACTGAGGCCTTTTTCGTTGATATCTTTAACACGAACAGGAATTTTAGCTTTGCTCGTGGTCACAGAAGCGATACCGCCTCCCATTAACCCACCGCCCAGCACCATGGCTTTTTTAATCTCTCTGGGCTGAACATCACCCGCGCCAGTTTCTTTCTTCATTTCAGTGGTCGCAAAAAAAAGGCTGCGTAATGCTTTCGACTCTTCAGATACCACCAGTTCTGAAAATGACTGCGCTTCAACGACTAAGCCTTTGGTTAATCCTTTCGCCATTCCTTGACGCACACAATGGATAATTTTCGCGGGTGCAGGATAATTACCTTGTGTTTTTTTAGCCACTTGCTTGCCAGCTTGATCGAAAATAATGTTACGGCCAATACTCGTGCCTTCTAACACCCGTTCCATCATCGTCTTTTGCTTTTTGACCCTTTTTTTGCCCTTAAGGGCCATTTTTACTGCGGTTTCAAGTAAAATAGACTCAGGGACAACATCATCCACTAACCCCATTTTAAGAGCTTGTTTCGGCCTGACTTGCTTACCTGTTAGCATCAAATCAAGAGATTTTGCAATGCCGACCAATCTCGGTAATCGTTGCGTCCCGCCGCCACCCGGCAGTAAACCCAGCTGAACTTCGGGTAATCCCATTACGGTTTTTTTATTGTCACTGCAGACTCTTTGGTGGCAAGCCAACGCTAACTCTAAACCGCCGCCTAAACACACACCGTGTATCGCTGCCACAACGGGGATGTTAAGCCCTTCAAGTTCATTGAAAACCACATGCCCATCTGAAGATAGTATTTTTGCATCTTTCGCCGTGCGACAAGCATCTAGCATGCTAATATCGGCGCCCGCAACAAATGAATCTTTCTTTCCTGAAACCAGCACTAAGCCTTTTATTTGACTATCGCTTTTTATCTCAGTAAGCACATCATTAATTTCAGGAGCAAATTCGGCTCTCAAAGTGTTCATCGTCTCACCCGGCACATCCATGGTTAATATGGCAATACCATCTTCGCGGCGCGTTAAATTAAATGTTTTTGTCATCAGTATTACTCCACTTCCACTATCATGGCAGTCCCTAAACCCCCTGCCGCACATGCTGTTGCTAATCCAGTACCGCCACCTCGTCTTTTCAACTCTCGACAAACTTGCGTCACCAGACGTGTGCCTGTCGCGGCAAAAGGATGTCCATAAGCCAAAGAACCGCCCAGAACATTAAATTTACTCATGTCAATCTGACCAATGGCGCGGTTACGGCCCAACTTTTCTTCGGCAAACTTCTTAGATTCGAACATCTGCATATTCGCAAGCGATTGAGCGGCGAATGCTTCATGCATTTCAATCAAGGTTAAATCCTCAAGCTCCATTCCGGCTCTTTTTAATGCCAATGGAGTGGCATAAGAGGGACCCATTAACATGTCTTGCCACACATCAATGGCACAATGCGCATAACTTTTGATGTAGCCTAAGGGCTCATAGCCTAACGCTTTTGCATGGCCTTCACTCATCAACAGTATCGCCGATGCACCATCGGTGAGTGGCGTACTATTCGCTGCTGTCACGGTGCCATGCTTACGATCAAAAGCAGGACGTAACTTGACATAAGATTCAAGTTTAGAATCCGTGCGAATATTATTATCTCGGTCAATGAAATGTTTATAAGGGGCAACATGAGCCGTCATGACTTCGTCATTAAGCTTGCCCGCATCCCACGTTTCAGTCGCTAACGTATGCGATCGATGCGCCAATGCATCTTGATCGCTGCGGCTAATATTATACGTTTTTGCCATTTGTTCAGCCGTTTGCCCCATGGAGATCCCGGTAGAATATTCCGTAACCGCGGGCGGCACAGGCAATAAATCTTTGATGCCAAGACGACGAAAAATAGCCAATTTCTGTGAAAAAGTACGGGCTTTATTTAAATCAACTAGCGCATGGGCCAGTTTTTTAGACACACCAATGGGCAAAACAGAGGAAGAATCAGAGCCGCCTGCGACACCAATATCCATATTGCCGGTCATAATAGACTCAGCCACACTAATCGTTGACTGAAAACTGGTTGCACAAGCACGGCTCACACTATAAGCATCGGTGTGCACATTCATTCCCGTGCCCAGAACAATTTCTCTAGCAATGTTAGGCGCTGCTGGCATCTGCACCACTTGCCCAAAAACAAGTTGCTCAATTAATTTAGGGTCCAGATCAGAGCGAGTGATTAATTCATTTACAACCATCTTCCCCATATCCAGTGCAGAGACACCATGGAAAGCTGTCGCCTGTTTTGCAAAAGGCGTACGCAGGCCTGATACAATTGCAATCCGCTCGCCTCTGGCGTTTGTTACCTGTTGTCTATCACTCATTTGTCGCCCTCTCTCATTCATCTTATCTAAAAAAAACCTAAATCTTCTATATCCTTGCTCAAACTATTTTCATACTCTAAACAGGTCAGACCATCAAAGTGGACTCTGATTCTACCCCCTAAACCATAAGTTTTAAACACTTGTTCATCTTTTAACACTAGCCAAAGACTAGAAAAATTATTTATCATAGGGGCCACTAGGGATTTTAATAACAAATAAATGAGTATCATCATGCCTTTAAGTCGATTTCATGCACTACGCGATTACTTAGATAGCGTCATTCTTGGACAGCCCGCTCTAACTGAAAATTTACTCATCGCCTTAATTGCCGACGGACATTTATTAGTTGAGGGCCCGCCAGGGTTAGCAAAAACCCGCGCCGTTAAAGCATTATGTGAGGGCGTTGAAGGGGATTTTCATCGCGTCCAATTCACCCCCGATCTTTTGCCTGCCGATCTCACCGGAACCGATATTTATCGTGCCCAAACAGGGACTTTTGAATTTGAGTCAGGGCCTATTTTTCATAATTTGATCTTAGCCGATGAAATTAACCGCGCACCGGCAAAAGTCCAATCTGCATTATTGGAGGCCATGGGTGAAGGACAAGTCACAGTCGGGAAGCACAGTTATCAGTTGCCGGATTTATTTCTGGTCATGGCAACCCAAAACCCGCTTGAAAATGAAGGCACTTATCCGCTACCTGAGGCACAATTAGATCGTTTTTTAATGCATTTAAATCTTGACTATCCCGACGCTGAAACTGAATTAAAAATCATGCGTATGTCACGTAAAGAAGCGCTCAAGCATGAAACGCCTAGCGTATCTCCCATTAGCCAGAGCGATATTTTTGCCGCACGCGATCTCGCCTTAGAGATTTATCTTGCAGAGCCATTAGAGCAATACATCGTCAATATCATTATGGCGACAAGGCAACCCGAGGCTTACAGTAGTCAACTGAGTAGTTGGCTAGAATACGGGGTGAGTCCAAGAGCCAGCCTGTCGTTAGAACGCTGTGCCCGTGCCCGTGCCTACCTTTATGAAAGAGATTTTGTTTCTCCTGAAGATATTCAAGCCGTAGCGCCCAATGTCTTAAGACACCGACTGTTACTCAGTTACCAAGCCCAAGCTGAAGGTGTCACCCCTGATAGCGTCATCGAGCATATTCTGTCTCAGGTCGCGGTACCTTAAAGATGGGATTGAGTATGGGAATGCCTCAGAGGAGCCGAACCAACACGGCAAACACATTGAAGGACAAACTGCCTCTATTTTCAGATGGGGTACATTTGACAGAAAAAGAGTTATTAGCCTGTCAAACCTTAGCTTACGCCCTGCCTGAAAAACGTGACCGTGCTAAAGCCAATTTAGCCGGCCATCGTGCCAGTGCCATTAAAGGCCGAGGCATGGAATTTGCCGAAGTCAGACAATACCAGAATGGCGATGATGTGCGCACCATTGACTGGCGCGTCACTGCGCGCACAGGTAAAACACACACTAAATTATTTGTCGAAGAGCGTGAGCGTCCTATTTTAATCTTACTTGATTTGAGCCATAGCCTTTACTTTGGTTCCAGCTTGTTGCTCCAATCTGTGCAAGCGGCACATTTAGCCACAACATTAGCTTGGAGTGCAATACAACATGGCGATAAAATTGGGGCTTTAATCGCGACAGAGCAAGTCCATGTAGAGCTTAAACCTCGCAGTCGCCAACAAGGCATTTTGCAACTAATCGCCAGTGTAAAACAAATCCATCATGATCAACTATCTCAATTATCAACACAAAAAATTGATCCTGAACATATGTTTCATGCTTGCCAACGATTACGTCGATTGGCTAAACCCGGTTCATTGATTTGGATTATCAGCGATGGCAGTCATTTTACTCCGTCATGCCTCGCGCCTTTATCCGATCTCAAACGTCACTGTGATATGGGAGCGTTCTTAATTACCGATCCCCTCAGGCAAGGTAAATTGACGTTACCGAAACAGTTTCAACTGCCGGTGATTGAAGGCAATAAAAAAATATTGCTCGATAGGAACGGTTACGATCAATGGCTCTCATCACAATTAAGTGCACAGGCCGATTTTACCAATATGATGGAACAACTTAACGTTAATACCCGTTCAATCGATGCGGGCCTGCGTCTCAATGAGCAGCTAGGAGCATTAAGATAATGTCTGTAACCCCTAATCCGGCTCTTGCCAATCTTAAGGATATTCATCTACCCAGCGCCATTGGTGATTGGCCATTTGCTTATGGCTATTGGATAATCATCGCTATCGCCTTAACTCTGCTGTTGATGATCGCCTTTTACACCCAAAAACATTACCAATGCACAGCCGCAAAACGTGCAGCATTGCAACAGCTCGCACAATTAGATCCTGAGGATGTTTATTATGCCATTGAAATAAATGGTATTTTAAAAAGAGCGGCAATGAGTTATTTACCGCGTGCCCACGTCGCAGGGCTTGAAGGACAAGCTTGGTATAACTGGTTAAATGCACAAGACAATATCCCTCAACTCAGTCAACTACTCGATACCCGTTACCAACAAGAGGCATTATCCCCTTCTGAACGGCTAATCCTCAAGAAATTGACTAAAAAATGGTTATCAAGTGCATTGCCATTAACTCAAACTGCAAAAAATAACCCACCAACCGAATCAACCTCAGGGGAGTCCTTATGTTAACCTTAGCTTGGCCATGGTTACTCATTTTACTGCCACTACCTTTTATTATTCGAAAAAAATCTCGCTCAACGGAAAGTGGTGGGCATCTTCATTTAACCGGTATTGAACCGCTATCCGTTCAAGCATCTCCCCTAAAACAGAACTTGACTCGTAAACGTTACTGGCTCATGTGGGCTTTATTGATCTTGAGCATATCTCGCCCTTTATGGCTGGGCGATCCCATTGATTTACCCACCAAAGGACGAGATTTAATGCTCTCTGTCGATCTCTCTGGCAGCATGCAAATTGAAGACATGAAAGTGAATGGTCAAAATGTGGATCGCTTTACCTTAGTGCAGCACGTGCTCAGTCACTTTATAGAAAGGCGCAAAGGCGATCGTATTGGGCTAATTTTATTTGCTGATCATGCCTATTTACAATCACCACTCACGCTAGATAGACGCAGTGTGACACAATTTTTAATCGAGGCCCAAATTGGTCTTGTCGGCAAACAAACCGCCATAGGTGAAGCCATCGCTTTGGCCGTCAAACGTTTTGATAAAGTCGATAAAAGTAACCGAGTACTCATTTTATTGACCGATGGTTCAAACAATGCTGGCACCATTAGTCCCGATAAAGCCGCCGCCATTGCCGCCAAAAGAGGCATAACTATTTACACTATCGGTGTTGGCGCCGATGTCATGGAAAGACGCACCATTTTTGGTAAAGAGCGGATCAATCCATCAATGGATCTTGACGAAGTTCAACTCAAGTCTATTGCAAGTACCACCCATGGCCGCTATTTTAGAGCGAGAAGTCCTGAAGAATTGGAACAAATTTATCAAGAAATCGATAAGCTTGAACCGATCAGCCGAGATCAACTCACCTATCGTCCTCAATTAGAATTGTTTTATTGGCCATTAGGTTTCGCCTTACTGATGAGTATCGTGTTAGCGCTGGGTTATTTACCTTGGTTTAACCGATTGACATTCCAAAAAGACTCCAACAAACATACCGCTCCAGAAGGAAAGCTGTGATGTTACATTTTTTACGTCCAGAATGGTTTTTTGCACTCTTGCCTTTAATCGCCATTCTCTTATTGCTTTGGAAAAATACCAGAGCGAGCACCACGTGGGAACGTTATATTTCTCCCCATTTAGCAAAAGTGCTTGTCAGCTCTTCAGAAACAACCCAGAAGCACCAGCTAAAAATATTAACCTTAACCTGGCTCATTGCCGTATTGGCCTTATCGGGTCCAGCATTCACTAAAAAAATCCTGCCAGTCTTCCAAACCGATCAAGGACGAGTGCTCGTCATGGATATGTCTTTATCCATGTATGCCACAGACTTAAAGCCTAATCGCCTCTCACAAGCTAAATATAAAGCCACCGATTTTCTCAATGCTTTAACCGAGGGAGAAACCGCATTAGTGGCTTATTCTGGTGACGCTTTCACTATTAGTCCACTCACCCGAGATACTGCCACACTATTGAATTTATTACCGACTCTGTCACCAGCCATCATGCCCGTTAGAGGCTCGAATGTATCAGCCGGCTTAGCGTCAGCAAAAGCATTACTGACTCAAGCTGGTCATGTAAAAGGGGATATCATTTTATTCACTGATGGCATTGCCCGTAACACGCTTAATGAGGCCAAAGAGCAATTGTCTGGCACCCAGTATCGCCTCGCCATCATCGCGTTTGGTACCAAACAAGGTGCACCAATTTCATTGCCCGATGGCCAACTTTTACGAGACAATAGCAATCAAGTCGTGATAGCCAAAACCGATGATTCGTTACTGAGAAAACTCGCTAATGCCAGTGATGGCACGCTGATTATCGCTCGACCTGACGGAAAAGACATCGAGCAACTCAAAAACTGGCTTTCTCATACACAAGCGGCAAAAGCCACTCAAGTTAGTGGTGAAACGTGGCAGGATTTAGGGCCTTTTATTGCATTACTGCTACTCATCCCTGCACTATTGAGCTTCCGATATGGGTTAATCTGCGCCTTGTTCTTAACCGGCTTTTATCACGTAAACCCCGTCCAAGCCAGTACTTGGGATGATTTATGGAAAACGCCTGATCAACAAGGCATGCAAGCTTATCAAAGCGAGAATTTCAGCCTTGCTGCTGAAGATTTTGAACACAGTCAATGGCAAGCAAGTGCACTTTATAAAGAAGGTCAATTTGATAAAGCGCTTGAGATTTTCAAGCAAGATAACACCGCAACAGGGCTTTATAATCAAGGGAACGCCCTGATGCAATTAAGCCAATACGGTGAAGCCAAGCAAAAATATCAAGACTCACTGACTAAAGCCCCTAATCGTGACAATACCAAGATCAATTTAGCCTTGGCCGAACAACTTGAAAAACAGCAAAGCCAGCAGGACAAACAAGACCAACAAAGTCAGCAGGACAAACAAGATCAACAAAGCCAGCAGGACAAACAAGATCAACAAAGCCAGCAGGACAAGCAAGATCAACAAAGCCAGCAGGACAAGCAAGATCAACAAAGCCAGCAGGACAAGCAAGATCAACAAAGCCAGCAGGACAAGCAAGATCAACAAAGCCAGCAGGACAAGCAA
>NZ_JAKIKS010000055.1 GCF_023284005.1 Shewanella surugensis | reverse complement strand
CGGGATCAATTAACACTCGGAATGTAGATAGTGCCTTGGGCACGGACTTAAGCCCTTTTAGGGCGTCACCCAAATAAGCCTCCGGCTTTGCCGGAGGTAAGTTAACTTGTTCTCATGCGTGTGGCTATTGAGGAAAAGAAGAGAATCATGCCAGTGATAAAGTTTACAAATACCGAGTCAGAGTCAACCTGATTAATGATTTATACCTTGGGGAGTAAAGACATGTTTAACGGTTGATGATCTAGCAGACAATGAGGTGATGTTGTCCTTGAGGAAAAGTTCTTCCCGCGCTCTGGATAGTCTGTTACTTTTATGTCATCAAAACCTAAATGGCCGAATGCGTCACTCAAGTTTGGGCAAAGGGCTGACGATTTATTGTCATGTGGGGGCAAAGTAAACTTTTAATAGAGCTAAGCAACTCAGTCATAGTTGCGGGCTAAAACGCTTCACAGTGTGATATTTTACACTACAATAAAATGGTTACTTTATAGCAATCTCATACCATCGTTTAAATGAAAGGATTAACAATGCCTTGCTCTAACACACAATCACATTCGAACCATATTCATGGCCCTCATTGTGGTCATACAGCTATTCGTCACAAAGATCATACTTGTTATGTTCATGATGGACATTTGCATCAACCCCATGAAGATCATTACCATGATCATAATATTGAAGTCAGTAATCGCAACCCAGATCAATGTATTCCAACTCACCATTGTGGTGATCATATTCATGGCCCAGATTGTGGTCATGAAGCCATTCCTCATGGTGATCATATTGATTATTTAGTCGATGGTCACCTACATCATGTTCATAACGGTCACTGCGACGATCATGGTCCCATTGAGATCATTAGTGCTCAAACTAAATAACGATAAAAAGTCATGAGGAAACATGGATGTTATTTGTTTTCGTTTGAGCTTATAAGGCCAAATATGTTCCCTACATAGTTTGGCATTTCCTCTATCGATAGAAGTCAGAGTGCTTTACAACGAATGTTCCTACCTAAAAGCCCATATCTCTCGTTCGTAAGCTTGAAGCAATACTTTACTCACCGTTTCGATAAAGTATTTACAAAAAAGCCCGCTGCAAGGGATAAGTCACATTGAAATAGGTGATTTAAACACACCTGCGGATCATCAATAATCCCCTTATATAGATAAAAAATGCCATTCGCCTTCATTCAAAGGCTAAGCAATTTTGAACAAAAAATGGTGCTATAAAGCGGTGTGGTTTAAACCGAATTCAGGTTAAAGAAAGGCCATCGAGACAACTTGACGGCCTGTGTGTTTAATTACCTAAAACATTGGTTTTGGCTTTTTTGGCTGCCTTGGCAGCTTTCTTTTCTTTGGCGGTTAAAAGCGGTTGTTTTTTGACATTCTTTTTACTGTCTTGTCCTTTACTCATGATACATTCCTCTTAAGGCAATTTCTTAAACCTAAAGTTGGTTTGAGCCAACCTAAGGACTGTGGTTACGCAGTAACTTCCATTCAAACAGCCCACTAGATGCGCAACACACTCAGTATGATCCTAAGGACGAGCAATTGATAGGAATAACTGGTATTAACTGGTTGCTATGCCGTAATCTCTCTCAGCAAAATCATTACTTCGAATAAATATTGCTGCTTTTGATAGCTTGTGTCTATATGTATATATTTACACATTATTGATTTATAAATGTATACCCATACCGCTTGAAGGTGCATGTTTTCAGAGCCCGTAAAAAGGCTTAATGCAAAGTGTATTCTTTTAAAAAGATAGGGCGTCAGAATGCTGATTGCCTTTTAAGGTAATTTAACGCCGAAGTTAGAGTCGTTGTTAATTTGTAATCAACTGATTTTTATGAGTAAAAATAATAATCGTTGACTGCGTTATTAAACGTCAACTTAGAATAACTAAGCCATCCGCTTGGCTGACGAGCATGGTCGCTCACTCACATCCATGTGATCACGATATTTGTTATCTAACCTATATGGATATAGGGAATGTCTTATTATTGTCTGGAGCAATAAAGACCTTAAACATTAGATGACGGGAATGTCATTCATTTACATGCCTCTGCAGATGAGTCCGTTTCAGCCTTATAGCATACCCTAAATACTGATCCAGAGAGGAGCTGGTTAATGATTTATACATTAGGGGTAAAGACATGTTTAACTGTTGATGATCTCGCAGTGAGTAAGCTTGCTTCTTCACCAATAATTTGAAAGTGATGTTGTTCTCCTGGAACAGCTTGCCCAGATCCATGATAGCCAGTGACTTGCATGTCTTTATAGCCTAAGTTGCCGAATGAGTTACTGAGTGATTGAGCAAAAGGTAATTGAGTGGTGATGTCCGAACTGAACCTCAAAAATTTCAAAAACTTAGAAACAACGGGCTGACGTGCTTCTTCTAATTCTTTTTGATCAAAAGAATTGACTTTTCGTGCATCCGCACTTTCACAACTTAGGGTTCTTACATCATTAAAACCTGTTCTTAACCCGCCTTGCTTGAGTTCTTTAGCCAGTGTTTCTGCGGATTTATGCTCTTTTGAACTGCCGTCAATTGTAGGAGCTATGGAATCGTAACCATGAAAACCATGTCCAGTGATGTAAAGCTTGTGTTGCCCAGCTGATAATGTTTCAAGAACATGGCTCTCTTCATTACTGAATACTTGTAAGCTTTCTATTCCCTTACTTAAACGAAATGACAGAGAATCTTCCATTATCTTAGTATAATGTTCTATTCTGTTATTAAGTTTTAGCTTTAATTCATTTATTTTGAGTGTTTCCTGTGGACTACTTCCTTCCTTGGGTAAACCTGCTAATATTTTTTTAAATTTATCGATGGGTTCTTGCAGTATTGCTGCATCTTTCTTATATTTTACAGCTAGTTGATGTCGAATGTTTTCGAATTGCTTTTTAGCATTGTCATCTTTAACGATAACTGGGTAAGCCTCTTTCCCTTGGTTCAAGCGAGTTACATTATGACCAGCAGCTTGTATGATAGAGTCTTCAACGGTAAAAGGGCTATATATCACCCCTTCTTTTTGTACCTTTATGGATTGGCTCTGACTTTGAGTTTGACTGCTCGAGATCCCTTTTAAATTGTCTGTCATACTCGAGGATGAACTCGAAGAGACTTTTGTCGACGTTGAGCGTGAACTCTCAATGGACGTTGCTGACATTGTAGAGTGTGAAGGGATTGGTGGTGGTGAATACGGTGGTGGGGTACGAAAGGGCATAATAAAATGTCTCAGTTTGTTGATGGTGAATTAAAATTACAGTTTTTGGTCAAAAAGTTGGTTAATATCGGCCACTTTTTGATAGAAATACTCGAGAACCATACCGAGGTTTGATGCCAAATGTAGACATGAGGGATCGACGAGTGCTTTGAGTTCATAACCTTGGTTTGCTTGCACTAATACGGCTTGATCGAGTTCAATATTAGGGATGGACTGCTGTAAAAGTGTGAATAACTCTGCTGCTTGCTGAGTGATTAACGTGGGGGTTAATTCACTAAAAGCCGACCATAACCATAACCTGTCATTTTCTATGCTGATGCTAATATCAGGCAGAGCATCAAATTCAAGGTGAATGCTGGAATGAGAGCGAAAGCCTGTGAGTTGCTCTGGCGGACATTCCAGTGAAATGAGTGCCTGCTCGACTAAAGATTCTAAACTTTGATGATAATTATTCGAAAAAGATACTGGTGTCGATGTCAGCATGTATAACCTCGTTAGATACTTTACGTTGTACAGCACATTAAGATAAAAACTTAGGCCATCTTAATGCATTAAGTCTGCAGGAGGATATTGCGAAGTTAAACATGTTTTAATAATTTGGTCCGACCAGGTCAAAAAGGTAGCGCTTGATGATTTATATCCTAGTGCGCTCTCCTTTGCATATTGTACAAATTGCTATTAATGATGTGCTTTATTTATTTTGTTGAAAATAAAATCATATTCATGCAATCAAATCTTGCTGTTATTCGTTATAGGGGTGAACACTTCATTTAATTAAGGATAGTAGCAATGACATCATCGAATAAAACACTGGGTTTAACCGTCGCTGGGATCTTAGCTGTAGGCTTATCTGTGGGGGCTAATGATTGTGGCGCCTTAGATGGTAGCCACGGCTGTGCGGGGCAGACAAAGGAAAGCAATCTTGCTAATGAGTGGGTGTACGTCCCCACCGGAACGTGCGACAAGATCATTGGCGGTGTGGTTAAAGCCATTAAACCGGCCAAGACCTAATGTCAGGGGGGAGCATAATGGGCGCAGAATTGGCCTGCGATTCCCTCATGTACAGACAATTTTAGCTGAGGGAGCAACAGACATTCCTTGGTTTGAGGTATTGGCCGATAACTGGTTGGCTGAAGGGGGATTAAATAAGAAGATGTTGTTGGCAATAAGCGAGCGCTATCCTTTTGTGTTTCACAGTGTCGGACTCTTGCTTGATGGTTTGGCTGCATTGGATTGGCATTACCTTGAAAAATCAAAGCACTGAAACAGGCGATAGGGCACTATGGTATTCGGAGCATGCGAGTTTTTCAGGTAACACTGAGTTGAAGGTCCCTGATCTTTTGCCTTTACCTTATACCGAAGAAGCCGTCAGGCACTTGAGCCGACAGATTATTCAAGAGCAGGATTTTATGGGTGAAAGAATTCTGCTGGAAAATGTGTCTACTTATTTGAGTTGCCAATTTAATGAGATGGCCGAAGGGGAATGTATTGCCGCTGTCGCTCATGAGGCTGATTGTTATTTAACCTGAACTCGGGATAAGCAGCGCCGCTTAATACCGCTATTTTTGCCCCTATCTGTGTTGTGTTTTCTACTAATAGCCAGCTATTAGATACGAAATCCCGCCTTGATATCGACAAAAGTTTCGGCATTAAGCCAAATATGAAAATAAAGAATAACCGGGTTGCTTTTAAGTTGTTGACTTTAAGTGAAGTATTGAGATTCTTTGACACTCATTATCCCGAGTTCAGGTTATTTATTACTGTAATAATGCTTTTGTTGTGGCTAACAATCTTGAGCATGATCTGCAGGCTTTTATGGATGTGCTCCCCGGTTGAAAGGATTAAGCAGATCCATTTAGCCGGGTTTCATGACAAAGGAGCGTTTCTACTCGATGCGCATAATCAGCCAGTTGATGAGCAGGTTTGGCAGGTACTTGCCTCTTTTATCGATAAACATGGTGTGATCTCTAGCATGATTGAATTATAGAGGGCAATTATCCCAAGCTTGGGAGTATGCAATACTAACCAAAAGTCAAAAAATATTCATATACATTGTGTTCTGGTCCTTTGTGAACCTTTTTTTCAAATTTAATCGGGGTGTTGTAGTTAATAGCGACGCTTTCTATGACGCCTTCGACGAGATCAATCATTTCACGTCGAGAGTCATAGGTCATGGTGACGGTATCGGGGCCAGTATCGATGCACTTAAATCGGGGAGGCTCGGCATCGGGCCAGATTTTTTTTAATTCGACGCGATGAATATGATCAAGTTGTAAAAAGAGCTCTTTTGGATGCTGAAATGTTGTGACTTGTGGTGGGGCAATTTTAGTCAGGTGAGGGAAAATCCATTTACCGAAACCAAAATGGGCATCCTTAGGACTTAGATTGAGCCTTTCACAGGTTTTATTAACAAGCTCGATTAAGTCTTCGTCAGGATAAGTACCAGAGCGAATGAAGGGATCTTTGGTTATAAAGTGGCATGCGTCTAAGATATCTTCAAAGGCTTCATCGCCAGCTTGCTCAATAATGAACTGCTCTAATAAGTTAAAAATATGCCCTTTCATAATTGATCCTCCCTTAATTCGTGTACGATAACTGAATTTCTTTAATGACTTAACCTTGGTCTTGGTCTTGATCTTGATCTTGAGTTTGAGCTTTAAGCATAGCAGGGAATGTAAAAGAGACGATGCTACCGGAAGGAGTGTTCTCTTTTGTGCTGAAGTTGCCTTTGACATTGTTAAGCATTATTTGGCATATAATTAATCCCAATCCTAATTTGAAGCTACTTTTTTGGATAGAATAGTTATTTATTTCTTTTAAATTAGATGTGTACTTTGTAAATAAACCTTTAGTGAATCCGGTGCCAGTATCGATAATATCAAATACGAGCATGCATTGACGACTTGTGAACATGTTTGCTGAGACAGATATCATGACATTGCTATTGGAGGGAGAATACTGTATCGCATTGTCGAGCAAGCGCGTAATAACTTTTATTAGGGTTTGTTTATCAGCATTAATGATATTGGGTACAATACTTGAAATGTTACAGTTGATTCCTCTATCACTAATCTTATTAGAATATAAGTAAAATGTTATGAAGTCTTCCAACATTTCTCGAATGTTGAAGTTGTGAGGCTTAGGGTTGTATATAGAGCTGGTCAGTTGTGCATATTGAATCGTGTTTTCAATCATTTTAAGTAAATTATCACCGCACTCTTGGATAACTTCTAGGCATAGTCTTTGCTCTTGATTGAGTGTTTCTCGGCTATAGTCTAGTACTTCAGCCATACCGATAATGCCGTTCATTGGTGTTTTGAGTTTATGGCTCATGTTCTGTAAAA
The DNA here is from genome assembly GCF_023284005.1 of Shewanella surugensis. Classification (GTDB taxonomy): domain Bacteria; phylum Pseudomonadota; class Gammaproteobacteria; order Enterobacterales; family Shewanellaceae; genus Shewanella; species Shewanella surugensis. The sequence goes on along the minus strand of NZ_JAKIKS010000055.1, from coordinate 28,979 downwards.
ATTGTGTTCTGACAGAAAGCGCTTTTTGTTTTTCATCGATGGTATCAACGAGGTTTTTTTCGATGGTTTTTCTATTAATGATTTCTTCTTTGAGTTTTTCTTGTGAGTGATAAGCATTTCTAAGTTTACTTTCAGCTAAGTCTTCAGCCGCTCTGAGTGCGGCTTGTGTTCTTTGTAAACGTCTCTTGAGCTTATCGACTTCATTCATACATCATCACTTGAGAGCTTATTGTCTCAGTTAATTTTAAATCAACTTCAAAGTTGATTGTTAGGTTCTAATGGTGCCCGCTCCTTGGCTTTTGTTCATACATAATATTAATAGTATAGTGGTAATTAAGATGAAAATCCCTTCAAGATAGAAGTGGTTTAATGTAATAAAGGAAGTAATATAAATACCGACCCCTCCAGCTGAATAGACGGCAATGGTGAGAAGCCCTGAAGCTGAATTGTAGTGCTCTTTGACTGTGCTTAGGGCACGAAATGATAAAATCGGAGCTAAACACACCAGAGAAATAGAACACAATACGCCGGGGATAACCCAAAGCCAGCTATTAGCTTGCTTTGCAATACTAAAGGTGGCATTGAGATAAAAAGCAATAAAAGCGGCAGTGAACAATAATGTGATATATAGGATTATCATCTGCTTTTCACCTATCTTGCGATAAATTTTTTGGATGAATAAAGGAATGATCATTCCGGGGAATAATAATGGAAAGAGGTATAACGCTAAATTTTGTATTGGAATGTTATAGTTTGGCATTAGCCAGAATATAATGGCGATATAATAGCTTTGTGAAATGGATGAAACACAGGCTATGCCTAATATGTTAAATAAAAATGTCTTATTTTTAAGATGTTGTAGCATGGCTTTTATATTGTCGATGAAACGGCTATTTTTGTTGACGGTTTGAGGGGAGGGGGGGAGTTTTGTTAATAAGCTCAGTAATAGAATTAACCAAAGGGGAATAATAAAAAAAGCATAGTTCCAGCCGATAACGCTGGCGAGCCAACCACTGATATAGGGTGTAAAAAATGCAGCTGAAAATCCAGCCATCATTGGCATCGTCAGGGCTTTTTTTATATCGGCTTCTTCTGTTAGGTAAATCATCACAAAACTTCGAGAGCAGACAATGAGTCCCCCCATGATAATCGCGCCGATAATATAACTGAGTCCCCAAAACCACACATTGGTTGATATTGAGATCAATGAAAGAGTGACAATGCCAATGCATGTGACACTAATCAGGAAGTACTTTATTTCAAACCTGTCGATCAGTACGCCCCAAAAAATGGATGATAAGCCTGATAGAATAAAAGCGAGTGAAATAAATTGATGGAGTAGGGTTTGTGTTGTGTGGAAGCTTGTGAGCAGATCTGGAATGATAGGTAAGGCGACTTTCATATAACCCCAATAGCTAAGCATTAAGCACATAGGAATATACAGGATAATATGTTGTTTGTTTTTCATTGTTCCTCTTTGTTTAGCATTATTTCTATTTAATTAAGGTCAGATATTGATTTGATAAGTGAAAGTTAATTGGATGATATCCATACCATCATTGGGGCTTTTAAAGCCAGCATTGGAGTAATGTAAGTAGCGAAGATTAATATCATATTTTCCTAGCTTTACCCCTAAGCTAGCTCGGTCTTCAAATTGCCATTCACTTGATAAATTTCGCTGCTTTATGGTGTCATCATAAATATATTCCTTAGAGAGGTAAGCTATTCCAATCCCGAATTCAGCATATGGCTTAAAAAGTGGATTATGGCCAAAAAATAAAAACTGGAATACAGGCGAGAAGGCAAAATTGGTGATGTTTTGATCATGATTATTCCAGTAACCGACCGAGAGCTCGTAATAGCCACTGAGATGCATCGTATTGCCTTGCCATAAGAGGGAGGCAAAAGCATGTTGAATGCCTAACCGGTATGTGTCGGCGCCGCCATTTGCATGACCAACACCCAGTGCAATATGGTCAATCCAAGGCACTTCTTTTGCTTGAAGCGCGGTGTGATAAAGCAATAACAACCCTGTTATGAGTAAACCTTGCCCTATTTGCTTAATGTGGACCTCCTAGCAAAAGAGTCATGCTTGGATCTTTATTTTAGCTAGCCGTTAACTTTTTGGCTGGTTATTTGTGTGACTTCTAGGAAAAGTCAGCGTGGCAGTGCAGCCTTGAGGTTGTGTATTTTTGAGGTCAAATTGCCATTGGTAACGTTGGCATAAACTCTTTACGATTAATAAACCTAATTCATGACCTTGATGGTTTTGGCCTTTAGGGAGTAGACCTGAGCCTTTATCGATGACTTTGATGTGGCCTGCTGTGATCTCAATGCTGATTTCTGATGACTGTGATGCATTAATGGCGTTGGTGATGAGGTTGGATAATAGCATTCTGAGTACGGCGGTACTGGGTTGAATGGTGGGAAATTCGGCGTGTGTGACGCGAATACGAATTTGTTTTCGATTGGCGATCATATGTAAGGGTTCAAGAATTTGCTCAATTTCATTTAAGCTAATCTTCCTAACGGCTTGATCATGATTTCTCTCATGTTTGACGAGATTGAGTAGCGCATCAACAGTATGCTGCATTTCAAGTGCTGCGCGAGTAATACGCTCTCGTTGCCTTGCTTGAAATTCAGGACGGGCGTCTTGTTCTTGTAATTTAGCAGCCCCCGTAATCACTGTGAGAGGTGTTCTGAGTTCATGACTGGCATAGCGAGCAAAAGCTTGCTCTTGTTTTATCATGCGTTCATTTTGCTGCCGATAATAATTGAGGCTATCTGTGAGCTCACTAAACTCTGAAGCAGATTCGGAAGAGACACTAAAAGCCGTTGAATCTTCAGAAGGTTTTAATTGTTTCAATTGTTTGTTCAATTGAGATACAGGGGAGATGAGCCGTTTAGATATGCGATTAATGGCGATGCCAAAAAAGATGAAGAGTAAAACGATCAGTAGTAATACCAATAAATTGATAATGAGCCATTCATGATCACTGAGTTCGACATTTTCAGTAGGCATGGTTAAATATAAGGGGGTTATCTTACCGTTGAGTTCAAACTCACTGCGATAGAAAAAAAACGACAGCGGATCGTCTGGTGATTGTTGATCGGTGTGGGTTAAATTGATCTCACTTGAAAAGCCGAGAGGGTATTGGTTTAAAGGGCCATACTTTTTAGGAATAGCATCAACTGAAACATAAGCGGTTGCATTGAGGCCAATGGCTAACGGTTGTTTAGCCCCTTGTTGAAACGATTGTATTGCATAGGGGGCACTCACCTCTAGTTCATGTTGATTGACTTCATCTTCTATCCATTGCATCAGACTGAGGGTCATAACGTGTAAGCTCAGGCCCATTATGATGGCAATACAGCTAAAATAGATTAACAAGCGCTGAGGGAGGCTTGCAGCTGAAATTCTCTTTTTCATTAAAACAATACCTCTATATTCATTTTTTGTTTGTATCTTTACTCCTAAACTTCAGCCAATTTAGGGGGGTGAGGATATTTATTCGTTTAACTGTAATCGAAAGCCTATTTTGGGAACTGTGGCTAGCATCGGTTCTTCAAAGGGTTTATCAAGTTGATTTCTTAGTTGGTACATGTGGCTCCTTAGCACATCATTCGTTGGAGGAGAGACGCCCCAAATGGTTTCAATAATGTGTTCTCGTTTCACTATCTTTGGGGCTTGCTTGACCAGTAAGAGGAGAATTTGATACGTGGTAGGTGTTAGGACGATGAGCATGCCTTTTCGGCGTACTTGGTGTTTGGCGATATCAATATCGATGTCGCCAAAAGTTAGGTTTTCTTGTGCAACGAAGCCTCTATGTCTTTTAATCAGGGCTCTAATACGGGCATTGATGACATCTAAATCGAAGGGTTTACCTAAGTAATCATCCACGCCACAGTCAAACCCTTGCAGTTGGTCGGTTTTATTATCGAGAGCCGTTAACATGAGTACTGGGGTGGAGCAACCTGATGCACGCAATTGTTTACATAGGCTAAACCCATCCAACTTTGGTAGCATAACATCAAGAATAATGGCATCAAAATCATAACGCAGGGCTAGTGATAGACCTAATTCTCCATTATCGGCAAAATCCAATTCAGTATCCTGTGCTTCGAAAAAATCACATAAAATACCAGAAACATCCTTGTTATCTTCTATTATTAATAGCTTAAGTGTGTTGCTTTCAGTCATTGTGTAAGCTCGTCTTTGGCTAATTATCACCCAATTTTGTCGAAGAAATGTCAATGACATTTCATTCACCTGAGTTGTAGCATAGTGATGGCATAATTGATGCGCTAGGACATGAATATGCCTTATCTTTCGCCACATAGATCGTTACAAACAAATGAAATTTGCTTGTCGATCATCATTCCCATGTTTAACGAAGCAGAAATGATTGAATCACTCGTCGCTAGATTAGAGACGATATTATGTAGCCTAGCTGATACGGCTGAAATCGTCTTTGTTGATGACGGTAGCACAGATACGACATGGGACAAAGTCTGTGGTATCTCTTTAACTCACGGTGAATGCCAATGCATTAAACTGAGTCGTAATTTTGGTAAAGAAGCGGCGATGTCAGCAGGTCTTGAGCAAGCCAGAGGCTTGGCAGTCATCATGTTGGATGCGGATTTACAAGATCCGCCTGAGTTAATCCCTCAGATGTTATCGGTATGGCGAGAAGGTTATGATATGGTCAATATGAAGCGTCGTCAAAGACTAGGCGAAACTTGGTTTAAGCGTTTTTCAGCAAAGTGTTTTTATCGATTAATGAACTGGGTTTCTGATTCTTCAGTGCCTGATAATGTCGGTGATTTTAGATTAATGAGTCGTCAAGTGGTCGATAGTATTAATGCGATGCCAGAACGCAATCGATTTATGAAGGGGTTATTTTGTTGGCCAGGCTTTAAACAAAAAACCTTACTATTTGATCGCGATCCTCGTTTTGTTGGTAAAACCAAATGGAACTATGCCAAGTTGTTTGGCTTGGCGATGGATGGCATTACGTCTTTTAGTTTTAAGCCATTAAGACTGGCAACGTGGTGTGGCGTGATAACGGCACTGAGTTCGTTCGCTTATGGGGGATGGGTGATCAGTAAGACGTTATTTTTTGGCGAAACCGTTGCCGGTTACCCGTCGATTATGGTGGTTCAGTTAGGGCTTGCGGGTATTCAATTATTGGCTTTAGGGTTAATCGGTGAGTACTTAGGCCGAGTGTTTGTTGAAGTGAAGCAACGACCTTTATATCTCATCGAAGAAGTGTCTCATCAAGTGCAAAAAAACCAAGATCCTTTCCCATCTGATGATCAATCTTCGGAGCAACTGAAATGAATAGAGCATGGATATCGGTTTCATCAGCCTTTGTATTAGTTGGGTTATTATTGGTGCGGTTAGTGACATTAGGTTTATATCCTCTAATGGATACAACTGAATCTCGCTATGGTGAGATGGCCAGATTAATGGTGGAAACAGGCAATTGGCTAACGCCACAATTCAGTTATGGGGTGCCTTTTTGGGGCAAACCGCCATTACAGACTTGGATGAGCGCCGCTTCTATTTTTCTTTTTGAAAATAACGAATTCTTTTTAAGGTTGCCGCACTTTCTTGGCGGCGTTGTGGTGTTGTACTTGATTTATCGGTTTGCTAAGTTTTATCAGATCCCTGCCATGAGCAGTGTCATTATACTCACCTCGACAGTGGTATTTTATATTAGCGCAGGCGCTGTGATGACCGATATGGGGTTAACCATAGGGATCACGCTAGCCATGATAGGTTTTTATTTATCTTGGCAAGGTAAAACGTGCTGGGGCTATCTCGGGTTTGTTGGTTTGGCTATTGGTATGCTGGCTAAGGGTCCTGTCTCTTTGGTTATTTTTGCCATAGGAGTCGGGATTTGGTTATTTTGGCAATACGGTTTTATTAAGCCTTGGAAGTTGTTGTGGCAGCGAACGCCGTTAATTTCTGGTACGTTATTAATGTTAGCCATCTGTTTACCTTGGTATATTGCTGCTGAACATGCTACACCGGGTTTTCTACAATATTTTATTGTTGGGGAGCATTGGGATCGTTTTGTCGATAGTGGTTGGAAAGGCGATTTGTACGGTAGTGCGCATGACCGAATACGTGGCACTATTTGGTTGTACTTTGCCGTAGCAGCTTTACCTTGGAGCTTTTATTTACCTAGAGCGCTTTATAAATTATACAAAGAAGGAAAAACAGGGTTTGATCCATTGACGTGTTTTTTACTTTGCTGGTTATTGTCCCCCATGTTGTTATTTACCTTTTCTGGCAATATTCTAGCGGCTTATGTACTGCCGGGCATACCAGCTTTAGCGTTATTAATTGCAAGGGCATGGTCTGATGTTGGTGTGCCCAGAATGAAAACCGTCGCAGGATTAATGGCATTGCTTCTCATTTTAACCTTGATAGGCTTAAAGAGTGGCCCAACAAAAGAAAAAAGTGAGAAATGGATTTTATCTCAGCGAACACACGACATTCCCACTTATTATTGGCAGAAAGCACCTTTTTCGGCAGAGTATTATAGTCAAGGTCAGGTACAGGTGGTAAAGCCAAAACGGGCATTATCGCTATTGCCTACGACGCCTTACTATATTGTCGTTAAAAATAGCGTATTAGACAATAAAGCCATGTTTGATCAATGTCAGCGGCAAGCGAACACCAATGAAGAAGTGTTATTATTATGTGGAAATTAACCGATAGAATAATGAGCCTTAATCATGAAGGCGTTCGGTTTTTGCTGGTGGGGGGAAGTGTTTTCATCATTGATATGTTGCTTTTTATTGTGCTATATCAATGGGGGAACATACCTGCTTTTAAGGCGCGAGTGATGGCTTTTTTGGTGGCGACGATGTTGACTTGGTTGGGTAATCGGCGATTTACGTTTCGACATCGTCATCAATTGAATAAAGGCCCACAATTTACCTTATCATTGCTCGTATCTTGCTCGGCTGCTGGGGTTAATTTGGGGGCGTTTTATGTGTTAGGCTTGTTTTTGTCGACGAGTCTTGTGTTTGCCACCTTTTCGTTAGCCGTAGGCGTTTTAGCGGGGTTAATCGTCAATTGGTGCGGATCAACTTGGGTGACTTATCGGCATATTAAGAATAAAGAGTTAAACGTTACAAAATAGTAAGGCGCAAAGCAGAAACTCCAGTCGTTTGGGGCGATACAGAGGATCAGCTTTGCTATGAATTATTATTTTTATTTATTATGTTGCTTGAGCTTTGTCATATAATGTTGGCATCGCTTATTTATTTTTCGACATCCCATTGACTCACCCCTATGTGATGTAATAGAAACCAATCTTCGTAACAGCGTTTAATCATATTTCTTAGGTGATTCATCACTATTTCCTCTTTGATCTACTTCATGTCTAACATTAATTAATATGAATAATTCGTGCCAATAAAGACTCGTTTATTTCATATTGATTTACAGTGACTTACTAAGTTTTACTTTTTTAGCTTCATTATTTAAGTATTAAAATTGTGCAAATGCACCTTAATAGTGCGGATTTTAAGACTTTCATGTATTCGCATTCTTAAATAACTTAAGGTTATACTAGTGCGAAAATCATCAAGATGATTAAGAATTGATCACACTTTGAGTGGTTTTTCTTAATTTTTTTTGTCGTAATGAGGAAGAAACGTGATAAAAGTAATGAAGCGAATTTTTTTACCTATGTTAGTGGGCAGTGTTGCCGTAGCGGTTGCTGGTTGCCAAACGGTAAACCCTTATACTAATGAGTCTGAGACCGCGAATGCAACGACAGGCGCTGTTATTGGTGCGATTGCAGGGACGGTGATAGGTGTTGCTTCGTCAAGTAGAAGTGATCGCGGAAAAGGCGCCTTAATTGGTGCCGCGTCGGGTGCCGCTTTAGGTGGCGGTGTGGGTTATTACATGGATGTACAAGAAGCTGAGTTAAGACAACAGTTGAAATCAACCGGTGTCAGTGTGACACGAAACGGTGAGAACATTATTTTGAATATGCCTAATGCAGTGACATTTGGGGTGGATCAAACTAACTTAAGCCAAGGTGCAAAAAATGTGCTTAATAGTGTCGCGGTTGTCGCTCAGAAATATGATAACACTCGCTTAAATGTGTTGGGCTATACCGATAGCTCAGGTGCGGCTTCTTATAATTTAAGATTATCTCAGGTGAGAGCCAGTGAAGTGTCGACTTATTTAATGTCACGACAAATAAAATCCAGTCGGTTAAGTTCACAAGGGATGGGGGAGCTTGACCCTATCGCGAGTAACAGTACGAAGGTTGGACGTTCGCAAAATAGACGTGTCGAAATTGTGATGAGTCCATTATAAAGGTTTTGAATGTCGATATTGTCTTAGAAAAGAGATTCTGGATGAGATAGCGACTGGCCAAGGATGGCTATGATTACTGTACTGGTCTCTACGGTTAAACCGAAACACTCATTAAACATCATCGTTAGGTAATGGCTAAAGCATCTGTTTGGTGTTAGCATTCTTCATCAAATTTTGCGTTGATGAGTTCACTGACTGCATCGAGGGCTTCTTTAGCATCTTTGCCTTCGGCAACTAAATTGACTGTTTTCCCCATACCACTTTCTAGCATGAGTAAGCCTAAAACACTGGAGGCAGATGCTTGTTTATCATCTTGGATAAGCGTGATGCTGGCATCAAATTCAGACGCTAAAATGGCCAGTTTAGTTGCGGCTCTGGCATGTAATCCAAGCTTATTACAGATAGTGATCTCTCTGGTTAATTTCAGCATGATTTAGTCTAGCTCCCTATGTCTGGCTTGCACTTTATGCTTCCCGCCCATAAAGCGTCTCGCTAATTGTTCTGCTACATACACTGAGCGGTGTTGTCCCCCAGTACAGCCAATAGCAATAGTGAGATAACTGCGATTATTTCGTTCTAAGTGAGGTAACCATGTTTGTAATAAGTTTTCGATTTGCCAAATTAACTTATTGACCAAGGCTTCTTGATTAAGAAAAATTTGCACGGGTTCATCTAATCCTGTCATGGGCCTGAGTTCAGGCTTCCAATGTGGGTTAGGTAAAAAACGGACGTCAAATAAGAAGTCGGCCTCTTTGGGCATTCCGTGTTTAAAGCCAAAAGATTCGAAGTTGATGACAAGTTCTTTATTGGTACTGCCCAGTAAAATTTCTCGAATTTTATCGCTTAATGCGTAGATATTGAGTGTCGAAGTATCAATATAATAATCGAATCGTTTTGAAAGCGGTTCGAGGAGTTTTTGTTCGAGTTGAATGGCTTCTAATAAAGAGACTTTACTGCGTGAAAGGGGATGTAATCGACGGGTTTCACTGTAGCGTTTTAATAAGACTTGGTCATTAGAATTAATGAAGAAGCTACAGAGTTCTATGTCGCTAGGTAAGTTACCTAAATGCTTGTTTATTTCTTCCTCGTCCTCAGGCATGTTACGAATATCGACGCTAATCGCGACGCGCTCCGTACTGCCTGCAAGTTGATCTAGTAAGGGGGTCACCATCGGAAGAGGGAGGTTATCGACACAATAATAGCCAAGATCTTCAAGCACTCTTAAGACAACGGATTTACCCGATCCTGAACGCCCTGAGACCATGACGAGTTTCATTGCGTGATCACCTTATACAGCTCTGTATCATCTTGGGTTTTTCTCAGCTGTTTTAATATCGCTTTATCGTTAAGCTTTTCGGCCATTAGCGATAAAGTGGGGAGATGGTGTTCGCATTGTTCGGCAGGCACTAATAACGCAAATAATATATCAACGGGTTGCTTGTCGATCGCATCAAAGGCAATGGGGACCTCACACTTAATTAACACAGCGATGGGTTGAGTGATACTCTTTAACCGACCATGAGGGATTGCAATGCCATTACCTATACCGGTACTCCCCATTTTCTCACGCGCCAAAAGACTTTCAAAAATGTCTTGGCCAGAGAGTTCAGGATACTGAGCAGCAGCGATATCGCTAATGAGCTCGAGTACTTTTTTCTTGCTGCCAGGCGTTGCACAAGTGGTGCATTCCGGCTTAAGTATGCTGCTTAATTCCATCATTAACTATTTAATTTCATATTGTTTATTGTTTAACCTGAAGCGTTTTGGCCTCAGAGGACGAATGTTTTACCTTAGCTTATTCAGTATTTTTCACATGTAAAAGAATGATATGTGTTAATTCATAGGCTTCATTATCGTAGATAAAGATGCGCGTGAAAACTAAGGCGGACATTATGGATCTGATCTAAATACTGTTCAAGCTTTGTCTGTGTTTCTTATTATAATTCATTTATTGAATGCTAGCCTCACGATCTAGTTTGTAAAATAACCGCTTTTGAATAACTTTTAATCATAGTGTACATGATAATGAGTTAATCCATTTACTAAATTGAATACAAATTATTGTTAATGTCAACATATACTCTATATCTTGCCTCTGTCAGTGCTTTGAGCTTAGAAGCTTATAAACTTTTACGCTGATTTGACGGTGGGATTAACATAGCTTCTCGATATTTAGCTATTGTGCGGCGAGCAACGTTAATACCTTGATCGGCGAGTAATAGGGCCATTTTACTGTCGCTTAAGGGTTTTTGTTGATTTTCGTTCGCGACGAGTTTTTTGATGAAGGCGCGGATGGCAGTTGATGAGCACTCACCTCCGTCATCGGTGCTGACGTGGCTTGAGAAAAAGTATTTAAGTTCAAAAATACCTCTCGGAGTATGCATGTATTTTTGTGTGGTCACTCGAGAAATCGTAGATTCATGCATCTCTACCGCTTCGGCGATATCGTTAAGTACCATAGGTTTCATCGCTTCATCACCATATTCGAAGAAACCTTGCTGGAATTTAACAATACAATTGGTGACTTTGAGTAAGGTTTCATTGCGGCTTTCTAAGCTTTTGATGAACCATTTAGCTTCTTGTAAATGACCGCGAATAAATTGACCATCAGCCGGACTTTTAGTACTGCGAGCCATGGATGCATAGTGCTGATTAACATTGATTTTTGGCATGTTATCTGGGTTGAGCTCGACATGCCAACGTCCCTTCACTTTGGTGACAGACACGTCAGGAACCACGTATTCATCCTTGCTGGGCGAAATGGATAAACCGGGTCGTGGATTGAGAGTTTGTATTAGATTAATGGCCTGTTTTAATTCGTCTTCTTTGAGCTTTGTTTTACGCATTAATAAGCGGAAATCTCTTCCAGCAATGAGATTTAAATAGTCTTTAATGAGTAGCTTAGCGTTATCAATATGGGGCGTGTCGGGTGAAAAATGGGTGAGCTGTAATAATAAGCACTCCCCTAAATCTCTGGCCGCAACCCCAATGGGATCGAAGTGTTGTATGCGTTTTAAAACGGCAATCACTTCATCAAGCTCAATTTCATCATTGCCCATGGCTTCAAGGATTTCTTCAGCGCTCTGGGTGAGATAACCGCGTTCATCAATGGCGTCGATAATGGCAGTGGCAATGGCTAAGTCATTATCAGAAAACGGAGTGAGATTCTTTTGCCATTCTAAGTGTTCATACAGGCCTTCACTGGTTTCTCCTTGAAAAGGCATATCGTCACGTATTGAATGACTGCTACCAGAAGATGTGCTGTAAACCTCATCCCATGAGGTATCCATGGGGAGTTCATCAGGCATTGAGTCTTTAGTGAGGGCTTCAGGGGTTTCTATTGATGAATTATCTTGAGGAAGTGCCGCGTCAGAGTCGTTATTAAAAGAATCGTCGAGTAATATTGATTTTTCGTCATCATCGTTAGAGGCATTATCACTTTGCTCTTCATCAAGCTCTAATAAGGGATTATTGTCCAATGCCTGTTGAATTTCTTGTTGTAATTCCAATGAGGACAATTGTAGCAGGCGAATAGCCTGTTGTAATTGAGGGGTCATTGTCAGGTGTTGACCCATTCGAAGCTGAAGTGATGCTTTCATGTTACCGCTATTCCCTACTTGTCATTATCCTAATGATTGAGATTGATTGATGAAACGAGACTACCTAGGATGCATGGAACCAAAGAAATCGAGATGTTCGCTCATAATAAGACGGCTAGTTTATTTTCATTATCAAGCTTCAAACATAGAATAGTACGATATACGCATGATTAAATTAAGTGGGATTATTTTACCCCAATTTAATTCCTACCGTGTTTTAATGCGTTTTCTTTTAAAGACTTATTCATTGATTGCCCACTATAGCTTGAATTGCTCACCTAAGTACACTTCTCTGACTTGCTTATTGTCTAAAACTTCAGCCGGTGTACCTTCTGCGATTAAATTTCCCCGACTTACGATATAAGCATGTTCACACACATCCAGCGTTTCACGCACATTATGATCGGTGATTAATACGCCTAATCCTCTATCTTTAAGCTGCACAATGATTTTTTTAATATCAATCACAGAGATAGGATCGACACCCGCAAAAGGTTCATCGAGTAAAATAAACTTAGGATTAGCGGCGAGGGCACGAGCAATCTCAACGCGTCGACGTTCTCCACCGGAGAGTGCCATACCTTGACTGTCACGAATATGAGTGATGTGGAACTCTTCGAGTAGGTGTTCAAGTTGTTCATCACGGTTTTCTTGGCTTAAAGAAGATCGGGTTTGAAGCACCGCCATAATATTATCGCGTACGGATAATTTCCGGAAAATACTCGCTTCTTGTGGTAGATATCCAATGCCTTTACGGGCACGAAGGTGCATTGGATTTGAGGTGAGATCTTCATTATTAAGAAATATCTGGCCTTTATCACTTTGTACTAAGCCAACGACCATATAAAAAGTGGTGGTTTTACCTGCTCCATTAGGACCGAGCAAACCGACTATTTGTCCGGTGTTGACTTTTAGGCTCACATTTTGAACGACGGCGCGATTTTTATAGCTTTTCGCTAGATTTCGAGCTTCTAGTGTAATCAACGTCATTATTATTCCTGCTGCTCTTGGGTTGAGTCTGCTTTTACGCCTTGAAATACGTTGGATGCGGATACTGCTTGAGCCGATGTTGTCAATGTTGACGTTAACGATTGTAAGCTGGTTTTTTCATCTGCGAGCTGGACTGAGATGGCTTTCAATTGTGTGGCTGACGGTATTAATTGAGATAGCTGAGCTTCTAACTGGTTTTGTTGGGGCTTTAAATTATCAATCTGGGTTTGCAGATTGGCTTTTTTTAGGCTGAGCTGTGATGGCGTGATATCTATTGGTGCTTCATCCGCCATTAGTTGCGTCAATTGTGCTGTTAATTGTTTGCGTTGATTGGCAAGTTGTGACAATTTTGCTTTCAGTGCAGATTCATCTTTCACATCAATATGTGTTTGATCACTGATTTTCTCTGCGGCTTGAGTGATGTTTTTTTGCTCTTTTTGAGTGGGTTCAATGACTTCTTTTATGACTTCCTTTTTCTTTTTTTGAGGTGAATTCTGCTGTTTTTCTGTCGATTGAGAGGCCGGGGTTATTTGGGATTTACTTGTCGAGTCCGTTGGCGTTTTTTCGGTGATAAAGGGGGGGGGATTACTCGTGCTTTTTTTATAGGTTTCAGGTTGAATAATGGTAATAACGCGATCTTGTCCTTTCCCAGTACTTTCTGCCAATAACTTTTGTTGCTCGATATTATAACGTATACGACTGCCTGTGACACGGCTTCCGCCTTGTGCTAGTGTGGCTTCACCAATTAAAGTCAGTGTGCGAGTGGACAGTTCATAATGAATTTCGCGAGCACTCGCTTGAGCAGGGCGGCCATCATCCATAATTTGGGTATAAGTGGCTGGATTTCCGGTTGCGACTAGTGTTCTAGCGGTATCATCATTTTTAGAAAATGCTTGTAACTCTTCGGCATTAATTTTAATGGTACCTTGGGTGACGATAACAGGTCCATTAAAGATTAATTGGTTGTTTTTGATATCGGCTTCTTGGCTGGAAGCTGAGATTTTCACTTCTTGATCTAAATCTCCTTCTTTAGCTATGCCATTAAAACAAATCAAGCAGAGTAATGTGGCAATGATGGATTTATTTGGTTTCATATGTTCCTTCTACCTGACTAGTCAGCTTTACTGTTTGGGCATTGAGGTCGGCATAAAGACCTTTTCCTTCGATGGTAAAATCGACACCAGTGATATAAATACGTTTATTTGAAGTCATAATCTTGGTGTTGAGATTGAGCTCTAAGAAGTCAGTTTTGACTGTCCTCAAGGGTTGTTCTGGGCTCAATGAGTCGATAATAACATTATCTTCTAAAGTGACTATTCCGGTGACTTTATTTAAAGTGCCTCTATCCGCACGTAGACGCCATTTTCCTTGCCTGTTATCAGGATAAATCCAATAAACTGGCTGAGTAAAATAGGTCATATTAGTGGCATCAAAATGCTCCATATTTTTGGCAGATACTCGGCTATTAATCAAGCCGAGTTTGTTATATTCCACCCCTGAAAGATCCTCAACAATATAATTAGGGCGTTGGCTGGCATCGACGTTGAGTGCCTGATTATCTTTCTTCGATTGCACTTGCCAATATAAAATGATCGCAGTACCAAATAAAAGAACAATGGCGATGCTAACACGACTCATATGCTCATTCCATGCGCGGTTTCAAATTTACCTTGGCTTAGTAACAGTAAATCGGTGAGTTCACGTAATGCGCCATGTCCGCCTTTAATCGTGGTGATCATATCTGCATTTTGTTTGACATAGGGATGTCCATCAGCAACGCAAATGGATAATCCAACGACGTTCATGACAGGCAGATCAACCATATCATCCCCAATATAAGCCACTTCTTCTGGACGCACAGCGTAAAGTTCAAGTAATTCATGATAAGGTACCTGTTTATCATCGATGCCTTGATAAATATGAGTGACGCCGAGTGCAGTCATTCTGTTCTCGACAATATGGGATTGTCGCCCAGTAATAACCGCGACCCCAATATTGGCTGAGAGTAATGAGCGAACGCCATAACCATCACGTGTGTGAAAGGTTTTTAATTCCTCACCACTGTTACTCATATAGACTAGACCATCAGAAAAAACACCGTCTACATCGCAAATTAGCAGTTTGATTTTTTGCGCTTTTTTCCAAAGAACATCTTCAATGGGGCCATAAAATCCTGAATGTGACATATTAAATAACTCCCGCCTTGACCATATCAAGCATATTGAGTGCACCGATCACTTGCTGTTTTTCATTGATAACAATTAAACCGTTGATGTTTTCTTCATCCATGACTTTTAATGCTTGCGCTGCGAGTATATTGTCATCGACAGTCACACAACCTTTAGTCATTACATCTCTAATAGGGGTTTTTCGTAAGTTGATTTCGGCATCAATGACGCGGCGTAAATCTCCATCAGTAAAAATCCCTACTAACATCTGATTGTCATCGACAATCGCTGTCATGCCTAGGCCTTTTTTTGATATTTCGTATAAGGCTTCGGAGATACAAATATGGTGGCTTACGCACGGTAAGTGTTCACCTTGATGCATGACATCTTTTACTTTTAATAACAGTTTTCGCCCTAAGCTACCACCTGGATGAGATAATGCAAAATCATCTTGAGTAAAGCCTCTTGCTTGCAATAAGGCAACCGCTAAAGCATCACCCATTACTAATGTTGCGGTGGTACTGGAAGTCGGGGCTAATCCTAATGGGCAGGCTTCTTCAGGTACTTGAATACATAAATGTAGCTGTGACAGCTTGGCCATATTCGAGCTAGGGTTACCGGTTACGGCAATCAAGGGTAATCCTAAGCGTTTGATAACCGGAAGTAATGTCAGTATCTCGGCAGATTCGCCAGAATTGGAAATGGCCAAAATGACATCAGCTTTACTTAATACGCCTAAATCACCGTGACTAGCCTCTCCTGGATGAACAAAGAAGGCGGGTGTTCCTGTGCTGGCGAGAGTGGCAGATATTTTATTACCAATGTGACCCGATTTTCCCATACCCATGACAATGACTTTGCCTTTACAATCAAACATGAGCTGACAGGCTTGAGCAAATTCAATGGAGTCTACATATTGATAAAGATTTTCTAGGGCCTGTTGTTCAATCTTAATAACATTTCTGCCCCATTGGCGTAATTCATTTTCATCTACCATTTTGATCTCTCTATAGAATCTTATTAGACCTTCGTTTATCAATTAAGACAGAAAGAGGGCCGTTTGGTATAAAACAAAGGTAATAAGGAGCACAACGCCATGCCAAGGCTTTAGCTGTCTTGCGCGCCCGCTTAATAAAATCAATACGCCTAGTGCGCTACTTGTTCCCAACACCATGTAATAATCACGGCTTGTGGCAGAAATATCGACTGCGCCGGGAGCAATGAGTGCGGGTAGTGCTAATACTGCCAAAATATTAAACAGGTTTGAACCCACAATATTACCAATCGCTAAATCATCTTCTTTTTTCAGTATCCCTGCGATACTTGCGGCAAGCTCAGGTAAACTGGTTCCGACTGCGATAATGGTGAGTCCTATCACTAAATCGGATAAATGATAAGCTTTAGCAATACCGACAGCGCCTTGTACCATCCAGTCGGCAGATAAAGGTAACAATACTAAGCCAACAACAAGCCATAATACCGCTTTAGGGGTGGGTACGTCAGTAGGTATCTCATCGTTCAGTTGATTTTCGAGAGGATCGTCTGATTTATTTCGAAGCGCGTGCCAAATAAGGTAGCCGATGAGAATGAAAAAGACGGCCACTAACATCATGCCTTCCATTCGATTGAGATGCCCATCATGGAGAAAGTAACCCGCAATCGCCGTTGCGCCCAACATCATTGGAATTTCACGTTTCAGAGTTTGTGATTGAACTGCAATTGCGCCTAATAGAACGGTGAGGCCTAATATGAGGGTAACATTGGCAATATTCGATCCTAATGCATTACCGATGGCCATATCTGTCTGGCCATTGATTGATGCGGTTGCAGCGACGAACATCTCTGGCGCCGAGCTACCCATGGCTACAATGGTTAATCCTATGAGCATCGGCGGTAAACCAAAATTTCGAGCAAAGGCTGCAGCACCATAGACAAATCTGTCTGCACTCCAAACTAGAGTAACCAAGCCTGCAAGTAGTATGAAGATATTAAATAGCATTTGATTATAATTTTTAGAAGTATTGACGCGCATTTTCGCTGGATTTGAAGTAAATTGAAAGTATTGAGGCGAGATAGTCTAGATTATGTTGTTTCTATTTTATCAATTTTGTACAATTTATCACTCTATTATTGTCAGGGTGACCTGATATTTTATCTTATAAATTCCGGATTTAAGTATGACTCAAACGCAGAAACCGCTCATTGAGATTCGAAATTTGGGCTTTAGTCGTGGCCAACGTGTTATCTATAATGATGTCAGTTTATCAATACCTAAAGGTAAAGTGACGGCTATCATGGGACCCAGCGGGATCGGAAAAACGACCTTATTGAAACTGATGGGGGGTCAGTTAACCCCTGATTCAGGACAAGTGTTGTTTGATGGGCTTGATATTCATCGATGTAGCCGTTCAGAATTATTTTCGATACGTAAACGTATGAGCATGTTATTTCAAAGTGGGGCACTTTTTACGGATATGAATGTCTTTGATAATGTCGCTTTTGCATTACGGGAACATTCTGGATTATCTGAGTCCATCATTGAACGCATTGTATTAATGAAATTGGAGGCGGTAGGTCTTCGTGGTGTTGCTAAGCAGATGCCTACAGAATTATCTGGAGGAATGCAGCGTCGTGCCGCTTTAGCCAGAGCCATTGCTTTAGAGCCCGAAATGGTCATGTATGATGAACCTTTTGCGGGACAAGATCCTATTTCGATGGGGGTATTAGTTAAGCTTATTAGAGAACTATCAGATGCATTAAATTTGACGTCTGTGGTGGTCTCTCATGATGTACAAGAAGTGTTGAGTATTGCCGATTATGTGTATGTGATGGCGGATAAAACCATTATTGCTCATGGTACGCCAGAAGCATTGCGACATGCTGATATTGCACAATTAAAACAATTTATTGAAGGTGCTCCCGATGGACCGGTACCCTTTCATTATCCGGCTGCAGATTACCAGGAAGAGTTGTTGCATGGTTTGAAATAAAGACTACGACAAAGAACGACTGTTAAAGGCTGATGTTTGGTCTTTGTAAGGATTGAGGAAGGAATAGGCTTTTTCTACATAATTAGATAGAAAGTTAATTAAGGATGGGTGTGGATGAGTGTGATTGTGATTGATAAAATCGCGAATGTTGGGCGTTGGGCGATTGATAATGTGATGGGTATGGGCCGCGCCGGGATCATGTTATACAGTGCGATTGTGAGGTTACCTCGATTTAAAAAAGGCACTGCATTGTTGGTAAAACAGCTGTATGTGGTCGGTGTTCAGTCGATGGTGATCATTTTAGTCTCAGGCTTATTCATCGGTATGGTGTTAGCGCTTCAAGGCTATACTATTCTAGTGGGGTATGGCGCAGAGCAAAGTTTAGGCCCGATGGTGGCATTGAGCCTATTACGTGAACTTGGACCGGTGGTAACGGCATTATTATTTGCTGGCAGAGCGGGTTCTGCGTTAACCGCTGAAATTGGACTGATGAAAAGTACGGAACAATTATCGAGCTTAGAAATGATGGCCATTGATCCATTAAGGCAGATTATTGCCCCCCGCTTTTGGGCTGGGGTCATCAGTTTACCCTTGTTAGCATTAATGTTTAGTACTATTGGTATATATGGTGCCCATATAGTCGGGGTCGATTGGAAAGGTATTGATTCTGGTAGCTTTTGGTCAATTTTACAAGCGTCGGTTGAATGGCGAAGTGACATTGTTAATTGTTTAATTAAAAGTGTGGTGTTTGCTGTAGTAGTCACTTGGATAGCCTTATATCGTGGTTATCATGTTATTCCAAATCCAGAAGGGATCAGTAAAGCGACAACTCAAACTGTGGTTCAGTCCAGTCTAGCAATATTAGCATTAGACTTTTTAATGACCACAATGATGTTTGGTCAGTAATAGTGAAACTTGGCTGAACATAAGATGAATAAGGTTAATTGTGTTTATTTAATTTTAGTCCGTGAGCGTGATGAGATGATAAGTTAGGTAGGCATATCATAAGTCGATGGCAACAAGTAATGGGTTGTCGTTAATTGATAAATTTAGATACATTGGGTATCGACAGTGAGAGTGGTAATAAAGGTATGTTGACACGGAAAATTGAAATACTCGTTGGACTGTTTTTGTTGGCAGGGTTGGCGGCGTTTCTAGTGTTAGTCTTTAATGTGGCTAATGTGCAAGTGAGCAGAGGTGATAGTACCTATACCTTGTATGCCAAGTTTGGTAACGTCGGTGGATTGAAAGTACGCTCGCCGGTCAAAGTGGGTGGGGTTGTTGTAGGGCGAGTGAAGGCAATTAAGCTTGATCCTGTGAAGTTAGAGCCCGTGGTCACCTTATTGATGGATAAACAATATTCGTCTTTTCCTGATACCAGTAGTTTAGCTATTTTAACATCGGGACTATTGGGGGAGCAGTTTCTTGGGCTGAAACCTGGATTTGTTGATGATGGCGTGTCGATGTTGAAAAATGGTGACAGTATCGATGATACCCAATCAGCATTGATCCTCGAAGATTTGATTGGTCAGCTGTTATATAGCATGTCTTCCAAAAGCAAATAAACGGAGTTGAAACTATGTTGAAAAAATTATTAAGCAGTGCTGTCACTGTTATTTTATTGGGTTCAAGCGTGACAGTGTATGCGCAAGATACCAATGCAGCCTCAGTGGATAAGCAAACTCCAACAACTCAGAAAAACGTTGATTCAAGTAGTATTGCGATTAATACCAAAAACCCTTATAGCATGATTGAAGGCGCGGCGAACAAAACTTTTGCCAGTTTTCATAAAGAGCAAGCAAAAATTAAAGCGGATCCAAATTATTTAAAAGTCATCATTCAGGATGACCTTATGCCTTATATTGATTCGAAGTATGCTTCATATAAGGTGATGGGTCAGTATTTACGTGATAGTACCAAAGAGCAAAGAAACAATTTTGTCAAAGCGTTTACGAGCTACCTGATCACGACCTATGCGCAAGCATTTACTGAGTATACGGATCAAAAAATTCAGTTTTCACCAGCTAAAGACTTTTCGAATGAGAGAATGGTTAATGTGGATGTTCAGGTGATTGAGAAAGGTCGTCCTCCCATTAAACTCATTTTTAAAGTAAGACGCTTGAAAGATGGTACTTGGAAAGCCTTTGATTTAGTTGCAGAAGGTGTCAGTCTTTTATCGACTAAACAATCAGAAATTGGTAATTTAATTCGCCAACAAGGTATTGATAAAGTCACTGATACGTTGAATGAGAAAGCGCAAGGATCGATCAGTAGTCAGGCTAGTGAGAAGGGAAAATAGTGGCGACGTTTACCCAAAAAGATAAAGTTTGCCACATAAGTGGTCAATTAGGCCAAAGTGATGTGATAGACTTATGGCCTAAAAAAGAGAGTTTATTAGCGCCTGACACCCAAGTGTTAGAGCTAAGTCTACTAGAGTTTAGTGATAGTGCTGGAGTGGCATTCTTATTTGAATTAGCCAGCTTAGTGGCAAATAAGGGCCAAAAATTAGTCTTAAAGGCCCCAGCAAATCAACTTAGAAAATTAATACAACTATATGATTTAAAAGATTTCTTTGTTAAAGAAGTAATCTAAGGTGAAATGATCCATGGAATGTAAAGAGATTGAAAGTACACTACTTGAGGCTTTATCTTTAGAGGAAGTGCATGTTAGCCAAGAGGGGACTCATTACAAAATTATTGCCGTGGGTGACTGTTTTGATGGGATGAATCGTGTTAAACAGCAACAAATGATCTATGGGCCATTGATGGCGCATATTACCAGTGGTGAATTACACGCTATTACCATAAATGCTTTTACTGTTACGCAATGGAAGCGTGAAAAAGTATTTAATATGCCAAGTTAGAGAATCATTGTGGATAAATTAGAAATAACCGCCAGCTCTGCGCTGGCGGGTAGCGTTGTGATCTCTGGGGCAAAAAATGCGGCTTTGCCAATATTAATGGCAGGTGTGTTAGCTGAAACGGATTTTATCGTTTCTAATGTCCCCAATTTACGCGATGTGAATACCAGTTGTGAACTATTACGTTGTCTTGGAGCTAAGGTGACGCAGTCGACATCTGGGCGAGTGTGTATTTCAACTGATAGCCTGAATGAGTTTTGTGCACCTTATGATTTAGTTAAAACCATGCGTGCTTCCATTCTGATTTTAGGCCCGTTATTGGCTCGATATGGCAAAGCCGATGTGTCACTTCCTGGTGGGTGTGCGATTGGTGCGAGGCCTGTAAATTTACATTTACAGGGTTTAGAGCAAATGGGCGCTCACATTGAAGTGAAAGAAGGTTATATCAAGGCTCGCGTTGATGGTCGCTTGAAAGGCGCACATATCTTTATGGATATGGTGAGTGTCGGTGCGACTGAAAACTTACTTATGGCTGCTGCTTTGGCTGATGGCGTGACGGTTATAGAGAATGCTGCTCGAGAGCCTGAGATTATTGATTTGGCTAATTGCTTGATAGCAATGGGCGCTAAAATAAAAGGTGCGGGAACGGATAGCATTCGTATTGAGGGGGTGGAGTCTCTTCAAGGTTGTGAATATCGAGTGATGCCCGATCGTATTGAAACAGGGAGCTTTTTAGTGGCAGCCGCTGTTACTCGCGGACGTATTCGTTGTTTAGATGCGGATCCTTCCACACTAGAGGCTGTGCTCGCCAAACTGGAAGATACTGGCGCGAAAATTACCACAGGGAAAGATTGGATTGAGCTGGATATGCAAGGCAAGCGGCCAAAAGCCGTGAATATTAAAACGGTGCCTTATCCGGGCTTTCCCACCGATATGCAAGCACAGTTTTGTGTATTAAATGTCCTTGCTGAAGGGACGGCAACGATTATAGAAACGATTTTTGAAAATCGTTTTATGCATGTGCCTGAGCTTATACGCATGGGAGCTCATATGGAGCTTGAAGGTCATACTTGCGTTATCCAAGGCATTGAAAAACTGAATGGTGCGCAAGTGATGGCAACGGATCTGCGTGCTTCTGCGAGTTTAGTGATTGCAGGCCTTGTGGCTGATGGCAAGACTACAGTGGATCGTATTTATCATCTTGATAGAGGCTATGAACACATTGAAGATAAATTTAAAGGATTAGGCGGTCAAGTGATCCGCGTACAGTAATCAGTTACTGAATAGTTTCTTTTATTAAAAAGCCATTCTCTCGAATGGCTTTTTTGTGTTTAAAGAGATAAAGACCCTACGGTGGTAGATGAACTACTCTACGAGTTTGTTTTTTGCTTCAATCCATTGCGACATATATTGCGTACTCTTCATGCTGTGATGAAGTAACATCGACCCTAAAAAGTTATCTTGTCGATGTTTAGACAGTGCTTGGTTGATGTCATTAATGCGCTGCATGAGTAAGGTTTGATATTTTGACTCATCAAAACGTTGCTTGAGCCATTCAGGACAATTTTTTTGTAAATTGAGCCAAAGTGCATTATTGCTGTAGAGCTCAATGGCGTGCTGAGCAAAAGTGTCAAAGTTATCAGTGCTCAGTAGCGTTGTGGTATTTGAAGAAAGGCGGGCATTTTCGTCTACAGTATTGTCATCTGTAAATAGCCCTTCGCTTCCAATTGAGGTGGTCACGCAGGGTAACCCGCACTCTGCGGCATCAATAAATTTACCTTTTAGGCCCGCTCCAAATCTGAGGGGTGATAGTAATACTCTGGCATTGGATAGCATGGCTTTAGCATCATCGACCCAGCCTTTGACTAAAAACCCTTGTTTTTCATTATGTAATTGAGTGGCTTTCTTGGGAGGGTAAGCGCCATAGATGTGCAGCTGGGCTTGAGGTAGCTGTTTACGGATGAGTGGCCATATGTGTTGTTTCAAGCATAAGACGGCATCCCAATTGGGCTCGTGACGAAAGTTGCCAATAGAGACAAAGTGCGCTCTTTGATCAAATGTGTTGAAATGGACGTTATTTAATGGTGTGAGCATAAAAGGAATATAAATTAACAGTGATTCATCTACCTTGAAACGCTCTTTTAGCAGTGTCATTTCATATTCGCTGATCATGATGCTTAAGTCACAGCGCAAAATAGCCGCGATTTCTCGTTTAGCTTGATCGTTATATAAATGATTATTATCGACATCTTTAATCACCATTTTTGGATTAGCCTTAGCCATTTTTTGCCGAGCAAAACGTAAGCAGTGTAAATCTTCTGTGTCGAGTATTTTTAAGGCTCTCGGGCAGTGTTTTTCAACGCGCCACGCAAATTGCTCTTCCATCATGAAGCGATCAAAAAGCACAATGTTAGGTTGTAATTCAATGATAAATTCATCAAAGCGGGGATCATTAATTTCAATATTGACGGCGCGAATATTTAACTCAGATAAAACGATGGCATGCTCGCTAGTTTGGGCAGGGCTTGCGTAGGTTATCTGGTATCCTTGCTGCAAAAATGTGTTGAGAAGCTGCAACATACGAGAGCCGGCAGCACTGGAATTGGGTTCGGGCCAAACATAGCCTATAACGAGAAGTGTTTTCATGATGGCTATTATACCCAATGTGAAGCAAGCAGGGCAGATCAAGGAAGCAGTAATGGATATAAAAGTGACTCTTAAGCCTTTAAAGGAAGAGATTGAATCGATTTATGCGGGATTAAGTGAATTTAACTGCGCTTACTTTTCCGATTTAAGCGAGCAAAGTATTGCGTGTTTTATCCGCGATGAAGACAATAAAATTGTCGGTGGGTTAACCGCGCTAATCTTGCTGGAATCATTACATGTGAATTATTTGTGGTTAGCCGAGTTTATTCGTGGAGAGGGGTTAGGTAAACAACTCATTAATAGGATTGAAGCAGAAGCTAGATTGAGAGGTTTAAAAAACCTATTTCTTGATACCTATACTTTCCAAGCACCTCGTTTTTATGAACGTTTAGGGTTTGTTGAAGTGGGGCGCTTTCGAGATTATCCTAAAAAAGATGTGGACAAGATATTCTATCGAAAACAGATTGCATAAGTAGCAGTAAGGATAATCTAATGTTAAAGAGCAAAAATATAGAGAATAAAAATGCCACTTTGCCTGACAATATTCATGAGTTTTATCATGCCCATGTTTATTTTGATGAAGCATCACTGGAATGGGCAACGAAACTTTGCCAGCAAGCCGCTAGGTCATTTGAACTCAAGCTTGGACGTGTGCATCAAAAGTTGGTCGGGCCTCATCCTTGTTGGAGTTGTCAGCTCGCTTTTGCTCAAGATCAATATGAACATGTGATCCCATGGTTGGATGAAAATAGGCAGGGACTGTCTATTTTAATTCATGCCGATACTGGCCATGATTTAAAAGATCATACCGACTATGCGTCATGGTTGGGTGAACCTTTGCTCCTTAATCTATCGTTATTTGATAAAGGTTGATGGTGTGAGGGGCAGTGTCATCTTTGTTAACCATTAAGGTATTGTTAATGCATTGAATCATTTTTGAAAGTAAACCTTCATATTATTATCGAAATATTCATTTTTGACTTGCTGTTCTGTGCACCGAGTAGCATTTTTTTATAACTGAGTATCTTCTAATATTGATGCTTGGGATACTAACCTTGTATAAAACTGGTTTGGGTATTAGCCCTTAGCTATTTAATCCTTTAGTTTGGAGCATCATGGATAAATCCCAAGAGAAGTCATTACTCCTGTGGTTAAAATCACATAAAAAGGCTTGTGGTCACTATTTATCGTTAAGTGTTCTGCTGGGAATGTTAACTGGGGGAGCATTGGTCGTGCAGGCGTGGTTGTTAGCGACAAGCCTACATGGTCTCATTATTCTTCATTTACCTAGGTCGGCCTTTACGGCGGAGTTCATTGCTCTTATCGGTATTATTATGTTTAGAGCATTGTTGGCTTACGGCCGAGAACGTATCAGCTTTATGGCAGGTCAGCGGCTTAGGGAGCAGATAAGGGAAGCGGTGCTGACTAAATTAGGAGAACTTGGCCCTGCGTTTATTAAAGGGAAACCAGCTGGAAGCTGGGCGAGTATCGTATTAGAACAAGTGGAAGATTTGCATGACTTTTATGCAAAGTATTTGCCGCAAATGATGTTAGCTGGTTTTATCCCCCTTATTATTTTGGTGATTGTTTTTCCTATCAATTGGGCGGCAGGATTGATGTTGGCGTTAACGGCCCCTTTAATCCCCATGTTTATGATTTTAGTCGGTATGGGGGCTGCAGATGCCAATCGAAAAAACTTTACAGCCTTATCGCGATTAAGTGGCCATTTTATGGATAGGCTAAAAGGACTCAGTACGATTAAATTATTTTATCGTGGAGCCGCTGAAGAAAAAGCAATAGAGAAGGCATCGAACGAATTTAGAGAGCGGACCATGTCGGTACTTAAAATGGCATTTTTAAGTTCGGCAGTGTTAGAATTTTTTGCTGCGGTATCAATAGCAGTATTGGCAGTCTATTTTGGTTTCAGTTATTTAGGTCATCTTGATTTTGGCAGTTACGGTACTCCCGTGACACTTTTTACCGGTTTTTTTGTGCTTATCTTAGCGCCTGAATTTTTTCAGCCATTAAGAGATCTAGGCACTCACTACCATGCGAAAGCGCAAGCGATAGGTGCGGCAGAAGCACTGCAAGAGTTGTTGTCATTTGAAGTAGAAAGTCAATCCATAAAGAGTCTGCCTGAAGCGGATATTGCTCCTGCTTTAGTCAATAGCGGCTGTGAAAAGGTGAGTGGGCCTGTAGGTGTTAAAATAAAAAATTTAGTTGTCACCAGTTTTGAGGGGCATCAATTACTCGGTCCGCTTAGTTTTGAGTTAAACGCTGGAGAGCATATGGCTATCGTTGGGCCCAGTGGCGCGGGAAAAACCACTTTGTTAAATGCATTATTGGGTTTCCTTCCTTATACAGGGGAAATTTGGATTAATGATGTGTTGTTATCTGAGATGGATGTAGCGCATTGGCGAAAGCAGCTCACTTGGTTAGGGCAAGATCCCCAATTATTTCACGGCACAGTCCGTGATAATGTGGCGATGGCGAACCCCAACTTAACAGATGAAGCCATTGTGCGTTTATTAACGCAAGCTAAGGTGATGGACTTTGTCGAACAATTAGCGCTAGGGATAGATCATCCCATTGGGGAGCAATCATCAGGTGTTTCTGTTGGTCAAGCTCAACGTATTGCTTTAGCACGCGCATTAGCACAGCAGGCTCATTTGTATTTATTGGATGAGCCCACAGCCAGCTTAGACAGTCAGAGTGAGCAAGCCGTGTTGCTGAGTTTATCGGCGGCGATGCAAGATAAAACCAGTATTATGATCACTCATCGCTTAGATCAACTTCAACATAAAGATCAAATTCTGGTATTAGACAAAGGCAAGCTGGTTCAACAAGGCCTGTTTGATGTGATAGCCGCTAAAGAAGGCCTTTTTAGTGACATGTTGAATGAAGTGATGCAGCCCTTTACACTATCTTCTGAGCAGGAGGGGAAAGTATGAAGGCGCTCATTCCTTATTTGAAAATGTTTAAAAAGCAGTGGTTCATGTTATCAGTGGGCATACTGCTTAGCGTAACGACCTTGCTTGCAGGCATTGGCTTATTGTCTTTATCGGGATGGTTTTTATCCGCTGCTGCAGTTGCAGGGTTAACCTTGGTGACATCTCAAGCCTTTAACTTTTTCACCCCTGCTGCTGGTGTACGCTTCTTTTCTATTGCTCGAACTGCAAGTCGTTATGGTGAGCGGCTAGCAACGCATCAAGCCACGTTTCAATTATTAACGCAATTAAGGTGTTGGGTATGGAGCAAGTTATTACCTTTGAGCGCTCAAGATTTACAAGGAATAAGGCGAGGGGATCTCCTTAATCGGCTAGTGTCAGATATTGATACCTTAGATCATCTTTATTTACGTTTAATCACTCCCATTTTTGCTGCTTTATGTGCGCTATTGGGCCTCTATTTCTTTGTTTCTTTCTTTGATGTGCATTTGGCAATGGTGTTATCCGGATTATTACTTTTAGTCTTGGTGATCATGCCTGCACTTTTCTATCGATTGGGACAAAAACCTGGGCGGTTGTTAGTAGAGACTAAGCGTCAATATCGCATTATTTTATTAGATTATATTCAAGGTCAGGCTGAATTGACCTTATTCGGTGCTCAGCATCGATATCGGGAGGAGCTAGCCCGTATTGCTGTGAAGCTGTATAGCAATCAAAAAGCCATGGCGAATATTACTGGATTAAGCCAAACATTATTGATTGTATTTCATGGCGCGACGCTAGTCGTGTTGATGTATCTAGCCGCATCGGGTGTCGGAAGTGCTAATCCACCGGGTCCCATGCTTGCTCTGATAGTGTTTATGACGATGGCAACCATTGAAATGTTAATGCCGATCGCTGGGGCTTTTCAGCATCTATCGGCATGCATTACATCGGCAACGAGAGTCAGTGAGTTAACGGAACAAACACCCAGTATCTCGTTTCCTCGTCATGAGGATAGTCACAGCACTATTGATAGTACTCTTTATAGCACTGTAAGTAACAGCATAGAAAGTACGATAACGAATGTTGGAAAAGATAGAGTAAGAGAAAACAATGTTGTGGAGGCGGCATTAGCAATCAATAACCTTCACTTTAGTTATGACGGTAAGCAATCTGTGTTATCTGGCGTTAATCTTTCGATTGGGAAAGGAGAGAAGGTAGCGTTACTGGGAAAAACAGGTTGTGGAAAATCGAGTATATTATCCCTTGTTACCAGAGACTGGCTTGCTGATCAGGGGAGTATTAGGCTTGAAAGTCGAAATATTGATGAATTGAGTGAGGCCGAGTTAAGACAAAGCATGACGGTTATGAGTCAACGGGTTTATTTATTCAGTGGCACGCTTAGGGATAATCTTATTCTTGCTTTAAATGAACCGAGCTCATGTGTACCTCATCAAAATAATGCTGAGATTGATGAGAAATTCATTAATGTGCTACAGCAAGTTGGACTTGGAGTGTTACTCGAACCCATTGAGCCGAAATGTAATCCGTTAGAGCAATGGATTGGTGAAGGCGGAAGGCAACTCTCAGGAGGAGAGCAAAGGCGGATAGGTGTCGCAAGGACATTATTAAGAGATGCGCCATTGCTATTACTCGATGAACCGACAGAAGGACTTGATAAAATAACAGAGCGTGATGTTTTACGCTTATTATTTCACTTTGCCAAAGACAAAACCTTGCTAATGATAAGTCACAGATTAACGGCTATGCCGATGATGGATAAAGTGCATATTTTAGAAAGTGGGGAAATCAGAGCCTCGGGTACGCATAAAGCGCTATTTGAAAGTGATGACTATTACCGAAGTCTTTATTTAAGTGTTTAAGCACAGCATCATTTAAGCTAGTTTTTAAATGGTTGATTTAAATAACAGCGATAAAGGTTCTTTTTGTGGGTAAGTTTGTGGGTAATGAGTGGGAATACTGTGCTTAATAAAGAAAGTGAAAATAAATGCTATTTATCGCTAAAAAGCGCTTGTGCTTAGCTCAAATTTCCCTATAATGCGCAACCACTGACACGGCAAAGCAGGCTTGCTACCTAGTTGAAAGAGTAGAGAGTACGGGACTTGCAGCGGTGTTAGAGAGAATAATCTCTTCGGATTTTAATTTCAGGTGACAAGCGCTTTAAGGGCTTCGGTTTTGATTGACTTTCACATCAGTGATTAAGAAATCAACACTTGAAAAACTTCTTAAAATAAGCACTTGACGCCGAGACTGGAGAGTGTAGAATACGCCTCCTTAAGTCAACGACCTAGCGTCTTAGACTGCTAGCTGAAAAATTCGTTTTTCATACTAGCAACGCTCTTTAACAATATGACAAGCAAATCTGTGTGGGCACTCACAGGTGTTGAGTTATTCGAAATTGCTTTTATTTCTTCGGATTGAAAGCAAT
>NZ_JAKIKS010000054.1 GCF_023284005.1 Shewanella surugensis | reverse complement strand
GACATGATCTGGCATTAGATGCCCCTCTTCGATCACAACCCCTTTTTGACGGGCTAGTTCGTGAAATACCTCGCCCAAATGCTTTCGAATAACACCAAATATTAACTTACGCCTCTTTTTTGGAATAAATACAATATGGTACTTACAATCCCAACGTGTATGGGACAAACTCTTAGGGTCTCGCATAGGTTGCTCTCCTGTCTTTTGGTCGAGACTTGAGCCTACCTATACCGCGGTATAGGTGAAACCTATGCGAGTCACCCCGGCAGAGCCGGGGGTTTACCGTTTGTTAATTATCCCTCTTTAGTCAAGGCGGGATCATACTCTGAAAAATAAGTGAACTTTTTGAGAATGTAATCCCGCCCTGCCCACTTGATGGCATACGATTTTAAGCTATTCTTTTAATGAACAGTCACTACTAACCTCCTTGCAATGACGAGAATAAATATGAACAATAACCTGATAACACTGAGTATGTTGACTCTGTTTCTATTATTAAACATCAATACTGTTTGGGCAAAATAGGTACCTACCGCCAAAAAGACTTCCTCAGCAGATAAAGCACTCGATGCCACCTTACTGACTCGCACAACTAAAAGCTGGGACGGCAAGCACCTACCCGATTACCCCAGCGGCCAACCTGAAATCACCGTCTTAAGAGTCATCGTCCCTCCCCAAGGCCAGTTCCCTGTGCACAAACACCCCGTTATTACCGTTGCCGTATTATTAAAAGGTGAAATAACCGTATACCTCGAAGATGGCAGTCAAAAAATGAAATTGCTCCCAGGAAAAGTGGATATAGAAGTGGTGAATACTTGGCATTATGGTATAAATGAAGGTACTGAGCCTGCTGAAGTTATCGTATTTTATGCGGGGGTAAAAGGTACGCCAGTCATGATCAAAAAATAAAGAGTGAATATTTATCTTTAGAAAAAGGCATGGTCCACTTAATTCACATGAATTTAACCCACATCTTCCCCAACCCTCCCTTGCCTGCTACCCTAAGACCCATTAATTGTTTTAATGTAAGAGCCTGACATGAACACTTCCTCTTTGAATACTGCTGAGCATGCCGTAAAATCCGCCTTAATTATTGGCCCTGTTGATGGTATGGCTAGCGCGCACAGTGCTCCAATCCCACTGCATATTTTCACTCCCAATGCTTTTGAAAGCTGGCTTAAGAGTCAGCCTCAATTCACGCAGACTTGGCTTAATCATCATCAAATCGACAAACAAGGTCATTGCCTGATCCCCAATAGCGAAGGCAATATCACCCAGGCAGTATTTGTGACCGAACAAGCTGACAGCTTTTGGGCGTGTGGCGAGTTGGTGAATCAACTGCCCAGTGGCCAATATGCGATTCAAGGCAACCCTGAACAAATTGAAAAAGCGGCCTTTAGCTGGGGACTCGGTGGCTATCGTTTTGAACGTTACAAGCAAAGTAATAAAAGCTTACCTCAGCTGATGGTGCCCAATGACGAGATAGCGGCAAAAGCCAATCGCTTTATTCGCGCCACATCTTTAACCCGCGATTTAATTAATACCCCAGCAGGGGATATGATGCCACAGCACTTGAATGATACCTTAAGTCAGATGGCCGATGAATTTGGCGGCCAGCTGACCCAAATTGTAGGTGATGAACTCCTTGAGCAAAACTACCCCACGATTCATATGGTCGGCCGCGCCAGTGTGCACGCGCCGCAACTGCTCGATTTCACTTGGGGGGATATTAATGCCCCGCAAATTACCTTAGTGGGCAAAGGCGTGTGTTTTGACTCGGGTGGCTTAGATTTAAAGCCCGGCGCGGGCATGCGTTTAATGAAAAAAGACATGGGTGGCGCCGCCCATGTGATAGGTTTGGCACAACTCATCATGGCTCATCAGCTGCCTATTCGCCTGCGCGTACTGGTACCTGCTGTTGAAAATGCCGTCTCGGCCAATGCCTTTAGACCGGGCGATGTGATCACCACTCGCCATGGGATCAGTGTTGAAATTGATAATACCGATGCCGAAGGCAGACTCGTATTATGTGATGCACTGTCTGAAGCTAATCATGATAAACCTGAAATGATCATCGACTTTGCCACCTTAACTGGCGCCATGCGGGTAGCCTTGGGCACCGAGTTACCCGGCTTTTTCAGCAATAACGATGCGCTAGCGCAGGGCATTACTCAGTCTGGCCTTGAAATGGAAGATCCTGTTTGGCGGATGCCACTGCATCAAGCCTATAAAGATTTACTGAACAGTGACGTGGCTGACTTATCGAACTGTGCCACCAGCCCGTTTGGCGGCGCGATCACTGCGGCCTTATATTTACAGGACTTCGTTGATAAAGAGATTCATTGGGCACACTTTGATGTGATGGCATGGAATAACCGTAAACTACCCGGCCGCCCCGTTGGCGGTGAAGCCTTTGGTATTCGCGCCGTGTTTGCCTATTTACAAAGTCAATATAAGAAATAGAGAGCCACTACGTCAATATGCAATGTAAGTACCACTAAAAACGCACAAAAAAGCCCGAATAAATTCGGGCTTTTCTTTCTCAGCTAATATGACTAAACAGACAAGTTAGCTTATCTCTAGCGCATATTTAGCCGTGCTCATTAAGCTTCAACGCCTTTGCTTCTTAGGAACTCATCATAAGTGCCTTTAAAGTCATTGATGCCTTTAGGTGTCACTTCAAGAATGCGCGTGGCCAATGAAGATACGAACGCTCTATCATGGCTGACGAACAGCAGCGTGCCTTCATACATTTCCAGCGCGTTGTTCAATGACTCAATCGACTCCATATCCATGTGGTTCGTCGGCTCATCCAATAATAAAATATTAGGCTTGTCCATGATGAGTTTACCGAATAACATACGGCCTTTTTCACCACCCGATAATACCGTGACTGACTTTTTAATGTCATCGGAACCAAACAGCATACGACCTAAGATCCCACGTACCGATTGGTCATCATCATTAAGTTTACGCCATTGACTCATCCATTCAAACAAGGTCATGTCATTTTCAAAATCACTTTCGTGATCTTGCGCATAATAACCAATAGCCGAATTTTCAGACCATTGGATGGTGCCGCTGTCTTGTGGAATATCGTGCACTAAGGTGCGCAGCAAGGTGGTTTTACCCACACCGTTATCACCCAAAATCGCCACTCGCTCACCCACTTCGACCATTAAGTTCAAATTAGTGAATAAGCGGGTATCAAAACCTTTAGTCAAGCCTTCGGTCACTAAGGCATTACGGAATAATTTCTTTTCTTGCTCGAAACGAATGAAAGGATTCACACGACTCGAGGCTTTGACTTCATCAATCTTAATTTTGTCAATCAACTTAGCACGAGACGTGGCTTGCTTGGCTTTTGAAGCGTTGGCAGAGAAGCGGGCTACGAAGCCTTGAAGCTCAGAGATCTGGGCTTTTTTCTTGGCATTATTGATCATCAAACGTTCGCGGGCTTGGCTTGCCGCCATCATGTATTCATCATAGTTACCGGGGAAAATACATAGCTCACCGTAATCCAGATCAGCCATATGGGTACAAACAGAGTTTAAGAAGTATCTATCGTGAGAAATGATGATCATGGTGCTATTACGCTGACTCAGCATATCTTGTAACCAACGAATGGTATCGATGTCCAAGTTGTTGGTGGGCTCATCGAGTAACAACACATCAGGATCAGAAAATAGCGCTTGCGCCAATAATACCCGTAATTTAAAGCCCGGCGCAATTTCCCCCATTAAACCAAAATGCTGCTCAACAGGAATACCTACGCCCATTAATAGCTCACCGGCACGAGACTCGGCGGTATAGCCATCCATTTCGGCAAATTCCATTTCTAAGTCGGCGACTTTAATGCCATCTTCTTCGGTCATTTCAGCTAACGAATAAATGCGATCTCGCTCTTGCTTCACTTCCCATAATTCGGGATAACCCATGATCACGGTATCAACAACGTTAAACGCTTCATAGCCAAATTGATTCTGGCTCAATTTACCCAGACGCTCATTGACATCTAAAGAGACATTACCAGAGGTCGGCTCCAGATCACCTGCTAAGATTTTCATGAAGGTTGATTTACCACAACCGTTGGCGCCGATCAGACCATAACGATTTCCGTTGCCAAACTTAACTGAGATGTTTTCAAACAGCGGCTTAGCGCCGAACTGCATGGTAATATTTGCTGTAGTGATCAAAGTAACATTCCAAAATTCTGATTGTATGAATAAAACAAAAAACGAGCCCATGACTTGTTTGTTTTTTAACTCAAGGATAAACAAAGCCAGCCAACACTTATACTCGCTAAAGGCGGGTTAAGGGCGGCTTGAAATCAAAAGCCAATCCCGCAACCCTCGCAATTTTTAAGCGCAGTACTATAGCTTAATTTAGCCTCAATGATCAACGAAAAGCGACTATCGATAGAGATGAAATTCTCTCTCTACAGTCGCCATATTCACCATTTTATGTGCCGACTTTCTCCATCAAGCCTAGTCCAATTTTTGATTGCGTAAACGGTTGGCATTGGTCACGACCGTCAATGATGACAATGCCATGGCCCCACCCGCTATCACAGGGTTTAATAACATACCCGTTAAGGGGAATAACACGCCGGCGGCTAACGGGATCCCTAAGATGTTATAAATGAAGGCACCAAATAAGTTTTGCTTAATATTACGCATACCTGCCTTGGCTAATTTAAAGGTGCTAGCCAGTGAGGTTAGCTGATGCGATAACAAGGTTAAGTCGGCACTTTCGATGGCAATTTCAGTCCCACTGCCAATCGCAATCCCCACATCTGCACTCACTAAAGCGGGCGCGTCATTAATGCCGTCCCCCACCATCGCCACGACTTCGCCTTCCGCTTGTAAGCGTATAATATGTTGCTGTTTCTCTTCAGGCAGGACTTGGGCTACAACTTCATCAATACCCACTTGTTTCGCCACCGCTTGCACGGTTTTTTCATTATCACCACTAAGCAATACGACTCGCATACCGTCAGCTTTCAACGCGCTCACTGCTTCGATGACACCCGTATGTAAAGGATCACTAATGGCAATCAATGCCACTAAACTTCCGGATTTCGACACATAAATGGGCGTTTTGGCTGTCTCTGCCCATGTTGAAGTTAAACTATCTTGTGCCGCTACACCTTCAATGTGCAGTTTGTCCATTAACGCCCGATTACCGATGGCATACTCATTTGGCGTCCCTTCAGCTGAGCCCTCCGATGCTAAGGTAATCGCTCCCACTATTCCCATGCCCTGATGATTGGTAAACACTTCCGGCTCCACTAAGGTTAACTCTGCGGCTTTCGCCTTATCGATAATGGCACTGGCAAGCGGGTGCTCTGATGCTTGTTCGAGACTGGCGATATGTCGTAATAAAGTAGACTCATCCTCGCCTGATCCAATCAAGGTGAAATCGGTCACCATTGGCTTACCTTGAGTTAATGTGCCGGTTTTATCCAATACGACACAACTGACCTTGCTGGCGGTCTGTAAAGCTTCGCCATTGCGGATCAGTACGCCCATTTTTGCGGCCCGCCCAACGGAGACCATAATCGACATCGGGGTCGCTAATCCCAGCGCACAAGGACACGCGATGATCAGCACACTGGTGAGTACCACTAATGCATGGGATAACTGAGGGGCCGGGCCTGCAAAATACCAAATGCCGGCACTGAATAGTGCAATCACTATTACCACTGGGACAAAGTAAGCGGAAATTTGATCGGTTAAGCGACCAATGGGCATTTTTGAGGTTTGAGCTTGTTGTACTAACTCAATAATTTTGGCAAGGCGGGTATCCTCCACCCCTGAGGTTATTCGATAAATTAAACTGCCATTGCCATTGACAGTACCGGCATTCACGCCATCCCCCACACCTTTACTCACAGGAACAGGCTCACCGGTGAGCATCGACTCATTGAGTAATGATTGCCCTTCCAACACCTCACCATCCAAAGCCACGCGTCCACCCGGCTTTAACCGCACGCGATCGCCTATGGCTAATGCACCGATTTCAACTTCTTCATCGCCTTTATCGGTAATACGAATCGCCGTCGATGCCTGTAACCCCAGTAAACTTTGTACGGCAGCACTGGTTTTCCCTCGCGCCCTCAGCTCTAAGGCATGGCCTAAGTTAATTAACCCCAAGATCATCACACTGGCTTCAAAGTACACATGACGCGTATCGAGCGGAAACCACTGTGGTACCAAGACCACTAGCATGGAATAAAACCAAGCCGCGCCCGTGCCTAACGCAATTAAGCTGTCCATATTGGCACTTTTGGCTTTAAGGGCTCGCCACATGCCTTGATAAAAATGCGCGCCCGTTGTCACCATTAAGACTAAGGTTAACACCCCAACCACACCCCAAGTGAGCTGTTGAGTGACATTGCTAATTTGCATTTCGCCACCAAATAAGCCCCAGAGCATGAGCGGGATCCCCACGCCTAAGCCAATAAACGCTTGCCACATTTGCTTATGATATTGCTTCTCTTCTAACGCACCTTTCTCTTTAGCGGCCAGTTTTGCATCCAGTACTTGCTCACTTGCATAACCCACACTTTGTATAATAAATTTTGCTTTCTCAATATCAATCTCTTCATTGATAATGACTTGCTTATCCGCTAAGTTGACTCTGACACTCATGCCAGCCTGCGCTTGAAAGGCATTTTCAATTTTAGCGATACAACTGGTACAACTCATATCTGGCACTGACAATATAATGGTTGACATGAGACCTCCTTATTGATGAATAACACTCAATTTATGCTTTACGATATCTATCAGTGTATTGTCTCCCCTTATAGGAGAGTCAAACGTTTTTTGCTATAATACTGACTTGACTTAATCAACAAGAAAAATAATCAATGAAAATAGGTGCTGTTGCCAAAGCCACAGGCTTAACCGTTAAAAGTATACGTTATTACCACGATATTGGTTTAGTTAAAGGTCGGCGTGACTTGAATGGTTATCGTGATTATCAAGCCTCTCATGTCCAAGCGCTGTCTTTTATTCATCATTGCCGAACATTAGGCTTTACACTGGATGACTGCCGAGCTTTACTGGATTTGAAATTAAACCAATCTCGTCAGGCTGAAGATGTCAAAGCACTCGCTAAGCTACATTTATCCGCCATTAGCGATAAAATTTTTCAATTACAAATACTAGAACATCAGCTCAGCCATCTTGTGCATGATTGCGAAGGAGGAGAACAACCTAACTGCGCCATTCTAACAGGACTCAGCCAAGAGGTAGCGGTGAGTCAGCGGTACAAAAAACCATAAAAAAGCCAATCTTATTTAAGACTGGCTTTTTTTATGAAAACAATCTTAAAGAGTTACATGCCAAAGGTATAACTCATACCAATGTTGAACAAATTGTTTTGATAAGCGGTTTCCAAATCATACTCATAATCATCTGTTGTGGTTAACACAGACGATTTCATTTCTGGTGCCCTTAAATGGCGATATTCAGCAAAAAACCGCATACTTTCACTGGCTTGAAAACCGACTCCGACAATACCTTGATAAGCCACTGAGGTATCCGTTTCATTGTCCATGGACACCATTTCAGAAGTCATTGATGAAGTTTGTACATAAACACTGTCATCATATTTAGTTTCCATATTGACTAATCCCACCCCTAAACCAGCATAAGGGATCCAAGCACTACCCGTAGGAAAATCATGCAGTAAGTTTAAGCCATACCAATTGCCTGAAACTTTATTCCCTTGAGCAATATCATCAACTTTATCCATTTCATCACTCAAGTAAGTGAATTGTAACTCTGTACGCCAATTATTGTATTTAAGGCCGATACTCGCACCAACGTTATAGCCCATATCAAAGGTAGTATTGACTCCAACAACACCATCTTTAGATGTTGACATTTGCTCTTGTAAATAACTTGCACCACCAGATACACTCACATAAAATAAAGCTTGATCTGCGGGCGGCGGAGGTGGAGTTCGCTTATGCTTAGGTGCCCCGTCAAAATAGTAGCTTAACCCTAAGTTAAACAAGGTATTG
Organism: Shewanella surugensis; assembly: GCF_023284005.1. GTDB lineage: Bacteria > Pseudomonadota > Gammaproteobacteria > Enterobacterales > Shewanellaceae > Shewanella > Shewanella surugensis. The sequence continues at coordinate 27,703 of NZ_JAKIKS010000054.1, read as the reverse complement.
TTATAATAAGTGTCTAAACTTGACCCATTTTGAGTCCAATTAGTAAACTTAGTAGAACCAATATGTCTCACTTCCGCTAATAATCGTATCTCGGGAATGGGCTGATAACCAATACCAACAATAGTTTGATATGCAAACGCTGAACCTGACGTATTTTCACTCGTCACCACGCCACTGCTACCTGATGCAGCATCACTCCATACGTTATAATCTCCAAAATCAGAATTCATGGTGATCCCACCTAAACCGAAACCTGCATATGGGATCCAATGTTCATTGATTGGAAAATCACGCAATGCATTAACCCCATACCAAACTCCTTCTTGCTGGTTACCTTGATCAATGTCAAAAACTTTATCCATATCGTTATATAAATATGTTATTTGCGCTTCAAATCGCCATGGGCCAACTTGTTTGCCTAAACTCACCCCAGCATTGAACCCCCAATCATAAGACACGATACCCGCGCCATTATAAACTTCATCTGCAATACTGCGCTGAGACTCTAAATAGCTAGTCCCTCCTGAAACGGTGACATAGAGCCCATTAGGTATAAAACTGGGTACTGGGGGAGGCGGTGAAGGTAGAGATTTAGGTCCATGATGGTAAACCTCTTCAGCGTATAACAAATGACACATCAGAGAACATGGTAATATCAAAGCAATAGCTATGCGTTTTTTCATTTCATTCATCCCTATATATTTATTATCAACATCCATCGTTTGACTTAATCTGTTAAACAGATAAGTAAAACACAAAATAAATATAGTGCAGGTTAGAGAAATATCTATTCAGAAAATAATTAAAATGAATGATCTCGTATTCCTTACTAGGGCATAAACACTAGCTCTTATTGATATTATCGAGGTGATCTAAATTAACACATTCAATTTGACCAATATGAGTACGGTAATACCCATAATAAATAAGCATAAACGTTGATGAGCCTTCCCGTCATCGGTTTTCACTCACTATAAAAAATGGATCCACTTATTGATATTATTCAGGTAGTATTTGTTTCAAGATACTCGGCCATATTATTTAACTCTACAATGGTTTGGGTATTGGGTCTCACCCATGGAATAACAAAAAAGGGAATCCTCTATGAAACTACTTTCTCCTTCATGCCTTGCTGGCCTGATTTTTTTACTGAGCACTCAAATCGCCTTAGCCGATTGCCTACCAAACAGTCTCTATTTAACCCGTCATGCAGAAAAGCAAGATGAAAAAGGCAATCGCGATCCTAACTTGTCTGAGCAAGGTCAAGCTCGAGCACTTAGGATTGCCAATATGTTTGAACATATCAACATCAATTACTTATTTTCGACTCCTTATCATCGTACTAAACAAACGCTCACCCCCCTTAGCCAAAGTAAAAATCTTGCGATTACTGAATATGATCCCAGAGAGCAAGATGCGTTTATCACTCAGCTTAAAAATAATTATTGTGGCCAAACGCTCGTGATTGCTGGGCACTCCAATACGGTACCCGATATGCTGCAAGATTTAGGCATTCATTTTAACGTGAGTATTGGGAAATACCGCTTTAAATACCAACCCAGCATTATTTTATCCGAGCACGAATTTGGGCAGATGTTTTTTATTCGCTTCGACAATGACACCCCTGTGCTCGAGATACTCAATAGCGATAGTTAATACTAGCCGTTAACAGTTAAGGCCAAATAACCTCATGCTATTTGGCCACAGTCCTCTCGAAGCGGTTTATCGTCTAGTCTCATGAAGACACTTCCTTATATACCCGTGAAGTTCAAATGATTTCAACTAAACTTGCTATGACACTCTATAAATCAAGGGATAAATCATGGCATGTGCTGGAATGGTAGTGATCCTCAATGGGGCACCGCACTGCAAAAAACAAGCGATCATTAAGCAATTTCAACAAAGCAGCCACCAGCCCTTCTTTACATTAGGTATGCGAGACTTTTATACCATCATGCGAGCTAATCCCAACCAGCAACCTTTAGGATCTGATGACGAACAAGACAGTATAGATCTGACCGCCTTACACGCTGCTATTACCGGCATGGCAAAAGGTGGATGTCATATTATTATCGATCATTGCATCACTCTTCATAAATACCACCAACAACTGCAAGAGTTTCTTCACAATCTCGATGTTACATGGGTAGAAGTGACTCGCGATGAAATACTACGGATCAAGGATGAACAAAAAACTGGCTCTAGACCCGAAGGGAGTAGCCTGACATTAGCAAAAAAAATGATAACAAAAATACAATATAATCTGCAGCTTGATAGCAGTCAACACTCCCCAAAAATGTGCGCGGATAAAATAACTCAATACTTGCTTGAAAGACCATTAAGAGAAAAACCCGCCTCTAGATGGGTCCCTTTATCTTTCCCTAAAAATACAAAGACTTTAGGCCAAATTATACTCATTGCTGGCACCACCAGTGCTGGAAAAAGTACATTATGCAAAACGCTTCAGCAAAAAATGCACGCTCCTTGTATTCAATTTGGGATCGATAACGTTGTTGCTATGTTAGCACCCAAATATTTAGGTATCCCCGTCACCCCCGATGAAATTAAACATTTCAAACCCAAACCCGAACAAGCACTCGGCTTTTACTTGATCATGCCAGGTCCCAGTATCGATAATCCTTATGAATATGCCACAGTACAATTAGGCACTCTTGCAAGATTAGCATTGAGTGCGCATTTTCATGCCATTAAGTTTATCTCCCAATGCGGCATTAATGTCATTTCTGATCAAGTATTCTCTTTTAAAGATGAATATTTAGAAGCAAAAGCAGTACTAGAAGCAATGCCCACTTTTTGGGTGGCCGTTAACGCCGATAACGACACACTCCTTGCCCATGAAAAAAAACGCGGCAATCGCTTTCCAGGTCATACTCTCGGTTTATTACTGCAAATGCATAAAGATATTGCCAATGACCTTGAACTCGATAGCGAAAAAATGACGCCGGAAGAAGAAGCCGAGGCCATTTTACATACATTGAAACAAAAATACCCTAAAGGCAGTTTTGACTAGAACTGCGTTATTTGACACTATCATCTCAGTGCTTAAAAACCCTGAGTCTTGAATTTATCTCGACTATTCTGGCCTAAAAACATTGCGCATTAATAATCGCATTATATGTTCGAGATACGGGGAATTTTATTTCATTTTTTAATGCCAATATGAGTTTTCGCCCTGCTCTTTCTCGCCCTAATACGGCACCTTTTGCCACCCTCCAAGAACGAGGCGTTTGAAACCCAGAAGCGTCAACTAACATCTCCAGCGCATCTTTAAAACGCATGAGCAGCATATGATGTCCTTTGTCGGTATACACTTTAAGATAATGATCTGACATTTCTAAACAATATAATTCGCCACGCTTATCATAAGGCAAAAACCGCATTAATGACATTAGCCATTAACGGCACATACCACCAACATATTATTCCGACAAACAATGAATTCCCCAAAATCTGTGATCACCTTGTAGGGCTACGTAATCACTCACTTTTTCATCTATCGGCAAGTCAGCATACACTTTGGTATGATACCGTTTGCCAACTCGACATTTCCTCTGAAAAAGAAGACAGCTACCATTTTGGCGCTGATTTTTTAGCCGAAGAACACATTAATATTTGCCCTGAGAGAAATGAAAAAACAGGCTACCTGTTAGGAACCGCATTACATGTCCCCAGCAAACGCACCTGTTTAAATCTATTTGAGGCCAACAACCTCTCTGCCAGCCCTATCGCCCGAGCTTGGTTGCCTTACTTTTTGCCCCTTGGGTTTCATGGGCATTTTATGGCAGCTTAATGCATCAATCCAATAACAACCTGCTTAACCGCTTTTCCATTCCAGCTGAATTCCGCATCTTGATGTATCACGGGTATAAATTCATTTCCTTATTCCTTTAAGCCTAAACCGCCCCAACCTCATCGGCTAACAATATCAGTTATTATGGAACGGTTTTTTAAACCACCAGCCTAACATGTCATTTGAAGATTGAGTGCTTCAATGTCATATAGATGATCTCTCATTAAAAAGGAGCGCCTGCTTTTTTAACCTAGCTACATTTTTTTGATTTTTCCATTAGTCACTATCGCAACCACTGAATGTAAATATTGGCATTCATCTCGATTAATAATGAGCATATGACTGTCCTTCTCAAAACCAATTAAATGCACTTTACCCCCTCTTTCATACAAAAAATGCATCAATTGACAATGGCGTTGATAAACGACAAACACATCATTTCCAGAAAGCAGTGCTTGAAATGGATCTGAGTCAAGAATGATCGCCTCACCGTCCAAATAACGGCCAGTATTTTCCGTGATCTTCAACCCATAATACGCTTTTGTTTTATCGAAATGGATCTCAATCACTTCCGTGGCTAATGGCCTATCCTCTATGGCAATATCAAACCAATCAGAAGTGGGGCCTGAGTGTTGATCGCCAATAATAGGAAGCGCCTTATTCTCCTCGGGAGAACCGCAAGTCTCGAGGCCCAAAGCCAATGACTCCGGATCAAGTTGAAGTAATTTCGCCAGTTTAACGCCTGTCACAAAATCTATGCCTGATGTGTGCCCATTTTCAAATAACGACAATCCACCCGCACTCAGCCCCACTTCTTTTGCAACATATTTAGCCCGATAGCCGAGTTGAATGCGTCTTTGTTTAACCCGTTGACCTAATGTTTGCATTTCATTTCCCATAATTATGCGTAAATGGCACGTAAAAAATCAAAACTCATGTTAATTCATCCGTACTCGCAACATTTAAATATAATTATTTTCATTATAAATCATTGCGTTAGAATATAAAACAATGAAATATCGTGCCTCTATTCTCTTAAATAAAGTTGTTAAAAATAAATTTAGTATAAAAAACTTTTTGCTTATTTTAACTTATTCATGCTAGTTTACACTCTAAATTTAGAATAACAAATTTATTATCCTAAATTTAACAAGGGGAGGTAAACTCACTTTAAGGGATCCACAAGGAAAGTGCTCAAAAGCCCATAAGTGAGTTTTGGATTAAATAGGAACCCACAAATTTGGCTAATATTCAATCCTAACTAGGTCGACGGGGCAAAATGCCCCGCGCCTATATCCAAACAAGTCGAAGGTTTCCCCTTCAACAGGCTTGGGTATATCTAAACTCTAAAAAAGCAAACAAGGATGAGAAAAGAGTGAGAATATTAAATAAATTTAAATTATCGCCACTGGTAGCCTTAATAGACATTAAGACCTTTGGTCATACTGAAAATGCCGTCATAGCCTCTATGGCTTGTGTGATCGTTAATGTCGTAAAATCGAGGGTAGTTGATGAGTGTTATATCCGTTGCCAAACAGAATTTCAAACCAATCGCGCGCTCGATGAGGCCAGTATCGCCTTTTGGCGACAACAGCGCTTTAACAATCCCAACGCATGGCAAGAATTATTTTCCCCCAACATGCCACGCCAACCCTTAGAGCAAGCATTACAGCATTTATCCAATTTTATTCATCAACATTTCCCAACCAATAGTGTCGTACAAATCATGGGGAATAGAGCTGAATTTGATAATGTGATTTTATCTAACGCCTACCAGCAAACAGGGGTAAAACAACCTTGGTTTGAGCATGAAAATCAATCGCTCGCCAGTATGATTTGGCTAGCAAAAATGTTATTTGGCTACGATCCTCAATGCAGTATCCCTTTTAAAGGCACCCAACATCTCGCACTCCATGACGCTCAACATCAAGCAAAAGTATTATTAGCCATTATGGATAAACTCTTTATGTGTACAGCCGATCACCTTGAAGCCGAAATAGCTTAACAAAATTAGGTGTGTTCAATACGATAATAAAAATCAATAATCCACTTTTGGCCAGTATCATTGCGCTGGTCAGATCAACAGAACATCCCATCCTTATATACCCGTGATACAACACAGAAGTGAGCGTTTTCACGCATTCCTAATAGGCTAATTCTTATAAATAAAAGAGGAAAGTCCTTTATACCTCCTTACTGAGCATCAACGTAGAACCTCTCGATTATCGGCTCAAGAAGAGCGTCATGGTCGTTCACTCACATCATGTTAATAAAAAAAATCATTCAGTGTCAACACTATCGACTTCTATAGAGGGCTGTCATGCCTCTGCATATTCTAAAGATCACCTCCTTGTTCCCTCGCCTATTCTCTTCCATACTGAGCTGTGTAGACTTCAATCTATGGTATCCAGTGTATATCGTCATCATTGATTGCTCTGCACGATTTAAGCGATCATCAATACAGGCTTCTCCCTGTATATAGAGGTATGTCTTATGATGCACCCCTCCTATTTTATGGGTATTGATGGCGGTGGCAGTAAATGCAACGCCATAAAAACCATATTAGTTAATCCGCAAAATAACATCTTAGGTCAAGGACTGTCTGGACCAGAAAATCCACTGTTTGGTTTTAAACAAGCCATGGATGCTGTCATACAATCAGCGCAAGATGCACTTAATCATGCCAAGCTGAAACACATCTCCTTATCCAATGTCATTGTAGGGATAGGCCTTACTGGCATTAATTTACCTGATTATTACCAACAAGCCTCAACGTGGCCACATCCCTTTATGCAACGTTATTTAACAACGGATCTGCACATTGCTTGCATCGGTGATCATCAGGGAGAAGATGGCGCAGTCATCATTGTCGGTACGGGAAGTTGTGACTTTTCTTTTTATCAAGGAAGAAAAGTAGAATTTGGCGGATATGGATTCCCTCATGCCGATAAAGGCAGTGGTGCTTGGTTTGGTTTAAAAGCCGTCTCCCATACACTGGATACATTCGATGGACTGGGGAGAGAAACATTACTTTGCGAACAATTACTGACACAATTTAAGGTAACAGATCCCATTGAGTTATCTGAAGCAGTGTCTGAAGGCTCATCTGCCATTTTTGCAAGCCTTGCTCCCACTGTCTTTGACTGTGCCAAGCAAGGTGACATGATTTCGATCAATATCGTACAAGAAGGGATGCAATATTTAAGTCAATTAGCCAAAAAATTACTCATCAATAATCAATTACCACTGGCTTTGGTGGGTGGGCTCAAAGAAACACTCCTTCCTTGGCTCGATCCTTTTACGCTGGCTCATTTTCATGATAGTCAAGCTTCCAGTGAAATGGGGCCGTCTTCTGGGCAAGAGCAATCTAATACGACAATAAAATCTGAGGAAAATGTATGATCCCCAGTATCATGGAACAAGAGACAAAGCAGACTCCTGAGCTTATCGAAAAGCAATTAATCTTGAATCATCCGATTACGACACGTATTGGTGCTAAACTGAGACAACTCGATCCCTGCGTTGTGGTCTTTATCGGACGAGGCTCATCTGATCACGCGGGAGTGTTTGGAAAGTACTTAATAGAAATAGAAGCTGGGATCCCCGTCAGCCCATCTTCCCCCTCTGTATCAAGTGTTTATTTTAAAAAAATGAATTTAAAAAGAGCAGTAATCATTGTGATATCACAATCGGGTCGAAGTCCTGACGTATTAACACAAGTAAGAATGGCACGTTCTTGCGGTGCCTACACCATCGCATTAATCAATGATGAAACATCACCATTAGCAAATTTAGTGGATGAAGTTCTGCCTATCCGTGCCGAAAAAGAAATCGCGGTTGCGGCAACGAAAAGTTACTTATGTACCTTATCGGCCCTTATTCAATTAACCGCCCATTGGACTCAAAATAGCTTATTACTGCGTGAACTCAGCAAACTCCCTAATGCACTTAAAAAGATAAATTCGCAAACGGCACAACTTAAGTCTAAAGATTTAAAAGCAGTATCGAGTTTAATTATTTTAGGCCGAGGGTTTGGCTTTGCAGTTGCCAAAGAGATGGCCCTTAAATTAAAGGAAATATGCAGTATCCATGCAGAAGCATTCAGTAGCGCTGAATTCCTCCATGGTCCCATTGCCCTTATTCAACATGATGTTGCACTATTAAACGCCTGTGTTCATGATGAAAGCCTCAGTATTCATCAAGTCCGGATCCGAGAATTAGAATCAAAAGGCGTACATCTACTGCATTTATCCCCTATCAATACGGATATCCACCCTAGATTATCGTCATTATTACTCATGCAACGATTTTACCTTGATATTGCCAAAGCGGCCGTCAAGCTTGGTTTTGATCCTGATGCCCCCGAAGGGTTGAAAAAAATCACCAAGACACTATAACAATGATTAACTCTCTGAGTGTGCCTCATCTTTTTGATGGAGAGTCTTTTCATCAAAACAAAACTCTTTATATTGAACAAGGGATCATTGTTGATATTAAAGAGACTGTTAGCGCAAGTAACTTATTCCCTCAAACGCTTTTAGTACCAGGCTTTATCAATTTACAGGTCAACGGAGGTGGAGGCGCCTTATTTAATCAGTCACCGACATTAACCACACTTAACAAAATCAGTCAACGTCATCAGACCTTTGGTACAACAGCCATATTACCCACTTTGATCACCGATAATATCCAAGTCATGAGGCAGGCCACTAATGCCATTGCCCAAGCCATTAAGTTAAATTTACCCTGTATTATTGGCATTCACTTTGAGGGACCCCATCTTTCGATTGAAAAGAAAGGGGCTCATAAACGCTGGCGTCACACTAGCTTTAGGGCATTCAAATGCCCACTTTGACATAGCAACACAATACTTCAATGCCGGCGTCACAGGGACCACTCACCTTTTTAATGCCATGTCATCGTTAACCGCAAGGGAACCCAGCTTATTAAGTGCCGCATTAATGAATGATGTCATCTATTGTCGTCTTATTGTCGATGGCCACCATGTCCATGAACAACATTGTCTTCTTACTATAAAATTAATATTAATGTAGATTCCATTATTGAATGCCTTCGTTATCCTCATCTCAGGTTAGGCGTACTGGCGATTTTTTTATACGTGGGGGGTCGAAGTGATTGCCGCAGACACTGTCGGTACTTTTGCCTTATCATTAAACATGGAGAATTACTCCGTCATGACGGCTTATACCATGACATTCATGGTGCTGGGTTACCTATGCGGAATAGCCTCCATTCCTAAAGTTTTCTCGCAAGAACAATCATTAAGACTATCACCACTGTTAGGTATTGTCATTTTAATATCCGATCCTCACTCCTATTGGATTGCCAATGCCATTGTTTGGCCGCTGGCATTATCAGGCCTAGGTAACTTGACCAATACCGCTTCAGGCTTATTAATAATGGGGATTTCAGGCGGCACAATTTTACCCTTACTTTGGGGCTATTTATCTGAAACGTCATTCGGTATGCATAATACTTATATGATTTTAATTCCCTGCTATCTTTATATACTCTTGTATGCAATGAAAGGATACCGTTTAAAGAGAAAAAGCTAACCGCTATACCTATATCGAAAGCCTCCAACACAAGATAACGTGTTTTAAACATCCATACTATTCTAAGGCCCTTACTTAGCAGGATGGGGATATTTCTAATCCGACTAAAACAAATGAAATAGGACAATGATGGTATTATAACCGTCAGGTCAATCAAAAATGATACTGATAAGAAAAATAAACACCGTAAATGATAAGAAAGTCGGTATCCATTTCAATCTAACATAAGAATACCTGAACTAAAAATAGCGACATCATTTTCATTAATCTTCACTGTATTCGCTTCTATTTTCGTCGCATTTTCTATTACTGCTGTTCCAACAACCGTCAATAATGATGCTACCGTATTAATATCAGTCCCTTTTTGAATCACATCAGCCTCCACTATCCCAACTCTAGTATTGATCCCTTCTACTTTAGAGCCCACAACAGATAAGTCAGAAGTCGTTACAAGTAATCCTTGCTGTATAAGATCAAGCCTACTGGCTAAAGCATTTTGATCTTCAAGCGCGACAGTCTTCTTATTTGCTGCTATTTCGGTCGCCTCTGCACTCAAAATTGTCTTTGTTGTTGCTACTCTAGTGTCTTTAACGCTGAGTTTGGTTCGAGTAAAAGAATATTCGTTCGCGATTAAGTTCACTGAGTTTTTACTTGCGATTGTCGTATCAAATTTGACACCTATAGTTAAAGATACAGAACTACCTAATTTCATATTAGTGTAAGCGCCAACGGTGTTTGACCAAGCAGATCCTAATACCAATTTATAACTACTCGTTGCAACCAATTTATAACCTGAAAAGTTATATGTATGTTCAGAGTTCATCTTCCCACTGGGTTTATTGATATCTATAGCCGTCATACCTGCCTCCAAAAAATAACAATTGAATTAAAATAAGCAGCAATTAATGTCAAACACTAACATTAATCCATTAAATCAGTCGATAAATTATATTTTTAAAATAAAAAAATTTAATCATCATGAATAAAGAGAAGCATTCATAAATAGTTCACTTATTTATCAGTTTATTCAAACAAGCTAAAATGATTAAATTGAATCTATAATCAATCTAATACCATCATTCTAAAACTACAATAGAATTTAATATAAGAATTTAATACAAGAATTTAATACTTCCGAACAAATAAAGAACAATTAATTAATTAATCAATTAAAATACTTAATATTCATTATAATAGAGGAGAACACTTACAGAAATATCATAGAAGATAGGATTTTCAAACTTATTACAGATTTAACATTAAATTTATTGAACTTTATTAATGTTAACACAAGAGCAGAGCTAGACTAAAGTACACCAAACAACTCATCTACTTTATTGGTGAGTAAACCGACATTGTTCACATTGATACGACTGTTCATTAAATAAACATTTTTACATTGAAAAAGTTAACATGGTACCTATATTCATTCAAAAAAGACTTCAATGAATAACAATCAGACTTAAATAAAAAGATAGCCATACCAAAAATGCAGAAGTCCGTTATTGAGTGATTAAAAGGCTTTTGAGCAAGATCGTTAATGACTATTGTTTCCCCAAAGCTGGCCATCCATAATCGTTATCCTAGAAGGTTAATGTCATTGATCTTTACACTGCCGGATTCTATGGCAATCCCAAGATCCGCTATATAGGTCCCTGCTGTCACAATTTTAGTCTCTGCAGAATTCATACGCGCGACAACGTCATCAATGACTGTTTTTCAATTAAATGGTTAGTATTTTAGTCTTTTACTTTATGTGGTTACGAGTAGCGCATTGCCATACCTTTCTGCTCAACACCTGGTTCCACTAACCCGACTTTAGTGACGATCCCCTTAAGTTCCTTATCCGCAGTTTCAGTTTCAATTTCAATTTTACTCACCAATTTTGCCTTCAGCACCTACTCTGCTCTATTGAAAACTCTCCCAACAGAAACAGGTTAAAGCATTATATCTAATGACTCTCAACCTATCATAGATAACTCATTATCCATAAGCCACAACGAATTTGAACCGATCCCCACATTATTCGCTTCAATTTTAGTGGTATGACTATCAATAGCCGTTTCAACATCTGTTACCCTAACTTGCACTTTTCCAATCAGACTTTCCGTTTGAGTTACATCCGCTTTAACATCCTTGATGCTCGTATTGATCCCCTTAATACTAGTATTAGTGATAACCAACTCAGCATTAGTCGATTTTACCGATTTGTCAATCAAGTCTAAGCGACTAGCTATCGCATTTTTCTCATCAAGAGCAACTTTCTTTTTAGCCGCCACCACTTCAGTCGCTGTGGTGCCTAATTTCTTATGTTCTATTGCTATTCTAGTATCTTTAACACTTAACTTAGTACATGTTAAGGCATATTCTGCCGCAATTAAATTCAGTGCAACCTTACCCGCAAGGGTTGCATCAAACCTTAGGCCAATCGTTATAGATTGAGAGGTAGCCAACTTCATATTAGTATAAGACCCAACTGTATTGGACCACGCAGATCCCAATAGCAATTTATAACTACTCGTTGCGATTAATTTATAGCCACTAAAGTTATATGTTTTCTTCGAATTTAATTGCGATTTAGGTTGATTGATATCTTTTGTTGAAGGAGTACTCGAACTGCTACTAGAACTATCTGCCGTTGTATCTGTTGTTGTATCTGTTGTTGTATCTGTTGTTGTATCTGTTGTTGTATCTGTTGTTGTATCTGTTGTTGTATCTGCCGTTGTATCTGTTGTTTCAGCCATACCCACTCCCAAAAAATAGCAACCTAAGCAAAGTAAAAGATAATTAATGCTAGCCTAAGTATCTCGCCATCGATAAGCACTCTGCCATTTAAAGTACTATCGATATACATTAACCAGGTTGGTTAAAATAAATTAATATAAAATCTAATGCTATTACTCTAAAATCACAATGATTTTTAATACAAAAATTTAAACAAATAGCGCAAAATAGAAACAACTAAAAATATATTAAAATAAATAAATTAAAAATCATCTTGTTAGGCAAAAACAATGCATTTCCACGCAAAGAGTGCAAAATGCTTATATTGGCAAGAAATTTAACAGTACAGACATTAATATTCATTAATGTTCACACGAGGCAGGTTAGACTAAAAGTCTATGAAACAACTCGTTCACTTCAATAATGAGTAAGAAAACTACGTAGCTTCATCTCATGAAATCGGTATTATTATCCCCATCCAGCTAAGGAAATGATGAGTTCAGCGGATGAAAATAAAGAGAGGAATAAAATTTAGAACCTTAAAGGCTGTTTTGAAACCCGCACAAAATAAGTCACTCAGGCATTTCACTTCTGGGTTGCATGGGGTCAAAGGGAACAACCATTTTTCATCCCTGCACCTTGAATTAAAAAGCCTGAGTGGTCTGAATTGATCATCTATCAAGGCAGACGGATATAATCAAACTTAACCTAGATCGATCTAACTGATATGACATGATTCAGATAACATACTCGATGATGACTTTCTGCGATAAAAAAGCCATCAATTAACTTTATGCAGTTTTCTTTCTGCGGAGCTCCAATTAAGATGATATTTCTCACCTTCTGGCGCATCTATTCTCTCAAAAGTATGCGCCCCAAAAAAATCACGCTGCCCCTGTAATAAATTAGCGGGTAAAATAGCGCTGCGATAACCATCATAATACGCTAACGCCGAACTAATACACGGAGCAGGAATACCATTTAACACCGCTTGAGAAACGGCTTGGCGCCAATCATGCTGTTTTTGTGACAACGCCACAGCAAAAGTCTCAGCCATCAATAGATTCTCTAATGCGCCGTCTGCTGCATGTTGATACGCCTGGGTGATAGATTGAAGAAAAGTCGCTCGAATAATACAACCTGCACGCCAAATTTTCGCAATTTTCGCAAAATCAAGCTGCCAGCCTTGCTCTTTACCTGCCATTGCCATCAATTGAAAGCCTTGGGCATAACTCGACACTTTTGCGCAATAAAGCGCATTTTCTAACTGATCGATAAAAATCTGCGCCTTAGTGTGATCAATCAATCCATTTTTAGGTGAGATTGGCCCAGATAATAAACCGCTCAATTTAACCCGCTGCGTTTTTTGCGTACTTAACGCTCTGGCATAAACCGCTTCAGCCATCGTGGGCGCTGGGCAGCCGATTTGTAAGCTGCTGACTGCTGTCCATAATCCCGTCCCTTTTTGTCCAGCCTTATCTAAAATTAATTCGACTAAGGGTTTTGATGTCACTGGATCAAGTTGCTTCAAAATATCAGCACTGATCTCCATCAAATAACTGTTCAAGCTGCCCTTATTCCAACGCTCAAAGATAGCGGAAACCTCAAGGGCATCCAATCCTAAACCTTGGCTCAATAAATGATAGGCCTCACAAATAAGCTGCATATCAGCATATTCGATGCCGTTATGAACCATTTTGACATAGTGGCCCGATCCCGCCGGTCCAATATAGCTAGTGCAAGCCTCCCCCTCAGTCACCGTTTCTCCTGGCTGAGTTCGCTCTATCGGTAAGCCACTCTGAGGATCCACTTTTGCCGCAATCGCTTCCCAGATGGGTTGAATACGATGCCACGCTTTTTTATCACCACAGGGCATCAACGAAGGACCAAAACGAGCGCCAACCTCACCACCCGATACCGCGCAGCTAAAGAAGGTAAATTGATGACGATATTTTTCTTCTCGAGCAATGGTATCTGTCCATAAACTATTACCCGTATCCACAACAATATCATCTTGCTCAATACCCGCCTCAACTAACGCCTGACAGACACCGTCAACCGCCTTACCTGCTGGAACCGATAAAACAAAAATACGGGGTTTTTCAAGATCGGCCAACATTTCAACCAAATTATCACAACCCTTAATCCCCAAAGTCCTATGTGGGCCCACTTCCTTTTCAGCTTGATTGACCAGCCCAGAAACTTTTAGCACATCCAGATCAAATGCAGAGACTCGATAATGATTATCTGCAATGTTCAGTGCGAGATTCTTCCCCATCACTCCTAGGCCAATAACGCCAATATCATACAACTTGGTTTGCTTGTTCATTTGTATTTGATTCCAAAGATCGTACAAGGATCCTAACTGTTGCTCATTAACATCAATTTTCATCCAAAGTATATACCTAAGCAGGACGTTAAAGCGAACATTTACCCTGCCTTTATCTTGTTAAATAAACAGTATGACTGAAACATAAAATAGTTTATTTATAACTGCATACATCAATCTAACAACCTTGCAAACAAAAATACAACAACACGTTTTCGATTCAATACACAATCATTTATACGATACGATATAACCCAAGTGGCACGTCGCCTTTACATTCGTTTATCCTGATAAAAGCTGCCCCAAGCTTTACCTTTACGTAAACTTCATATATCTTGAAATTAAAGTGATCCCTAAGGCAGTATGTATGGCCAATAATCAACTCGCATCCATGACTTATTCAATCAGCGATTTATCGAAAGAATTTGATATCACCACCCGCAGTATCCGTTTTTATGAAGATCAGGGCTTACTCAAACCTAAACGTCGTGGGCAAACGCGTATTTACAGTTTAAAAGATAAAGTCAGATTAAAACTCATTTTACGCGGAAAACGCTTAGGGTTTTCTCTCGCAGAAACACGCCGATTGTTTGAACTCTATGATGCCGATAAAAATAGCAGCACTCAATTACATACTATGCTCGATCTCGTCGAAGAAAAAAAACTGTCATTACAACAACAAATGGATGACATCAAGGTCGTGTTAATGGAGCTAAATTCCGCTGAGCAACAATGCCGCGCAGCACTGGAACAACAACAAGAATAACCGTCACTGAGTCGATCTCATTGTGATGATTTATGAGCGACACATACCTTACAACCTATTAATAATCATAAGAATCACATTAGCAGGATAATATAGACATGAGCCAATTTCACTCTACATTTAACTTCGGTCTCGGCGAAGATGTTGATATGTTACGCGATGCAGTACAACACTTCGCCGCTAACGAAATCGCCCCCATTGCTGAAAAAACCGATGTTGATAATGCCTTTCCGAATGCGCTTTGGCCTGTGCTCGGCGAAATGGGGTTACTCGGCGTGACGGTTCCAGAGTCTTTTGGTGGGGCCAATATGGGATATTTGGCTCATGTCGTTGCCATGGAAGAAATTTCTCGCGCTTCAGCCTCCATAGGACTCAGTTATGGTGCCCATTCGAATTTATGTGTTAATCAAATCAACCGTCATGGTAACGATGCACAAAAACAAAAATATCTGCCAAAACTCGTCAGTGGGGAACATATTGGGGCGCTGGCCATGAGCGAGCCTAATGCTGGCTCAGATGTCGTCTCAATGAAGCTTAATGCCCGTAAAGAAGGCGATCGCTATATTCTCAACGGCAATAAAATGTGGATCACCAATGGTCCCGATGCCAATACCTATGTTATTTATGCTAAAACCGATTTAACCAAAGGTGCCCATGGCATCACGGCTTTCATTGTTGAACGCGGTAGCAAAGGCTTCACTCAAGCCCAAAAGCTCGACAAACTGGGGATGCGTGGCTCCAATACTTGTGAACTCGTCTTGGTTGATTGTGAAGTCCCTGAAGAGAATATTTTAGGGGGGCTTAATAATGGTATTAAAGTATTGATGAGTGGCCTTGATTACGAGCGAGTCGTCCTTTCAGGTGGCCCACTTGGGATCATGACCGCCTGTATGGATATCGTGATCCCTTATATTCATGAGCGTGAACAATTTGGTAAATCTATCGGTGAGTTTCAATTAGTTCAAGGAAAACTTGCCGATATGTATACAGGCATGAATGCGGCAAAATCTTACGTTTATAATGTCGCCCGTTCTTGCGATCGCGGTGAAGCAACCCGTAAAGATGCCGCTGGCGCTATTTTATATGCCGCAGAATTTGCCACCAAAATGGCCCTTGATGCCATTCAACTCTTGGGCGGCAATGGTTATGTGAATGACTATGCCACCGGTCGTCTATTGCGAGATGCCAAACTATACGAAATTGGCGCAGGCACGTCTGAAATTAGACGCATGCTGATCGGTCGTGAACTCTTTAGTGAATCAAAATAATTTGAGACCTTTCTGACATTCCATTAATCGTTAAAGGCGCATATTGAATGTCACTCTTTCTTGATCTTATACTGACTCTCAATGATAAGATCACAGTACTAAAAGGATGTAAATCGTGACGCAGATCAGCAGCCGCATTAACACTCGTAGTGATGAGTTTAAAGCCAAATATGATGCTATGCTTGCGCTAGTGCAAGATCTGAAATTCAAATTGGCCACCATAGAGCAAGGCGGGGGTCCCGTCGCACGTGAGCGCCATCTCTCTAGAGGTAAACTTCTTCCTCGCCAACGTCTTGAAAAGCTACTCGACCCCAGCTCTCCTTTCTTAGAACTGTCACAATTTGCCGCCTACAATATGTATGGCGAATCGGTGCCTGCGGCAGGTATTATTGCAGGTATTGGTCGGGTCAGTGGCATTGAGTGTATGATCATCGTCAACGATGCCACCGTCAAAGGCGGTACTTATTATCCGATTACGGTCAAAAAACACCTTCGAGCCCAAGAAATAGCCCAGCGTTGTCAACTCCCCTGTATTTACTTGGTTGACTCTGGTGGCGCGAATTTACCCAGACAGGATGAGGTGTTCCCCGATCGCGATCATTTTGGCCGTATTTTTTACAATCAAGCCCAAATGTCAGCCAGAGGGATCCCTCAAATTGCCGTCGTCATGGGATTGTGTACTGCTGGCGGCGCTTATGTCCCCGCCATGGCGGATGAATCGATTATCGTCAAAGAGCAAGGCACGATTTTTCTTGCTGGTCCCCCATTAGTCAAAGCCGCCACTGGCGAAGAAGTCTCGGCTGAAGAGCTAGGTGGCGCAGATGTGCATACTAAAATATCAGGTGTTGCCGATCACTTAGCGCAAAACGATGACCATGCCTTGCAGCTTGCTCGTCAAAGCGTGACACGTTTAAACCATATCAAAGCGATCAATTGTCAATTAAAGCCCACTCAAGCCCCTCAATATGACCGTCATGAACTGTACGGCATTGTGGGTACCGATCTTAAAAAACCATTCGATATAAAAGAAGTCATTGCACGTATTGTCGATAACTCCGACTTTGATGAGTTTAAAGCCAACTATGGCAACACCTTAGTCTGCGGCTTTGCTCACATTCATGGCTATCCAGTTGGGATTATCGCCAATAATGGTATTTTATTTTCAGAGTCAGCCCAAAAAGGTGCCCATTTTATTGAGCTTTGCTGCCAAAGAAAAATTCCACTGTTATTTTTACAAAATATTACCGGCTTTATGGTCGGTAAAAAATACGAACATGAAGGCATTGCCAAACATGGCGCTAAAATGGTGACGGCGGTTTCGTGTGCTAATGTGCCTAAATTTACCGTGATTGTTGGCGGCAGTTATGGTGCTGGAAATTACGGCATGTGCGGGCGCGCCTTCGAACCAACCATGATGTGGATGTGGCCCAATGCCCGTATATCGGTGATGGGGGGCGAACAAGCAGCAGGTGTGCTTGCCACTGTGCGCCGCGATGGTCTGGCGCGTAAAGGCGTTGACTGGTCAGCGCAAGAAGAACAAGACTTTAAGACTCCTATTGTCCAGCAGTATGATAAAGAAGGCCATCCTTACCATGCCAGTGCCCGCTTATGGGATGACGGCATTATCGATCCAGCACAAACCCGCGATGTGGTCGGCTTGGCTTTATCGGCAGCGCTTAATGCGCCAATAGAAGACACACGATTTGGTGTGTTCCGCATGTAAAGGGTACGTCCCATTGCCTGATCAGTTAATAAAGAGAACAGCATGAGCTCAATAGCCGAATTCAACTTTATTCAATGCCGAGTCCATCATGGTGTCGGCGAACTCATTCTCAATCGCGTGGATAAACATAATGCCTTTGATGATGTGATGATAGCGGAAATGATCCAAGCATTAGGCTATTTTAGCGCCGCAGCCGATTGCCAACTGCTGATCTTGAAAGCCGAAGGTAAAAACTTCAGTGCAGGGGCAGATTTAGGCTGGATGCGCAGGCAAGCAACGATGGATTTTGAGCAAAACCTTAATGATGCCAATCAACTCGCTCAATTGATGTCAACGCTCGATGACTTTCCCAAGCCCACACTGGCACTGGTACAAGGTGCCGCGTTTGGCGGTGCACTCGGGCTCATTTGTTGCTGTGATATCGCCATCGCCAGTAGTCGCGCACGCTTTTGTTTGAGTGAAGTCAAACTCGGGCTCATCCCTGCCGTGATCAGCCCGTATGTTGTTCGCGCCATGGGGGCGAGAGCCGCAAGACGTTATATGTTAACCGCTGAGACGTTTAGTGCTGATACGGCGCAAAAGCTGCAGGTTATTCACGACATTAATGACAGTCTTGATTTAGCCGCGGTGTCGATCATCACGGCCCTGAAGCAAAACAGTCCGCAAGCCATGGCTTGGACCAAAACCTTAGTCAAGCGGCTTGAAGATGGACAAATCAATCAAGCAACACGCGATTATACCAGTGAACGCATTGCCCGTATTCGTGTCTCCGATGAAGGCCAAGAAGGATTAAATGCCTTTTTTGACAAGCGCGCACCTCACTGGAAAGTGGACGCTGATCCACAAGGAAACTCATAAGATGATAACAAAATTACTGATTGCCAACCGCGGCGAAATTGCTTGTCGGATCATACGCACAGCGAGCATCATGGGCATTGAAACCTATGCAATCTATTCTGACGCCGATGTGGATGCGAAACATGTCACGCTGGCTGATCATGCCTTTTATCTGGGTGGCAGTGCGCCCAGCGAGTCTTATCTTAAAGGTGAGATGATTATTGATATTGCCAAACGGTGTGGCGCTGACGCCATCCATCCCGGTTACGGCTTTTTATCAGAAAATGCTTACTTTGCTCGCCAATGCGAACACGCCAATATTCGCTTTATCGGCCCCAGCAGCGACGCCATTGATGCCATGGGGAGCAAGAGTGCTGCCAAAGTCATTATGGGCAAAGCCAATGTGCCTTTAGTCCCCGGTTACCATGGCGATGAGCAAAGCGATGAAAAACTGGTGTCTGAAGCCAATACCATGGGCTACCCACTACTCATCAAAGCCGCCTTTGGCGGCGGCGGAAAAGGCATGCGCATTGTTGAAAGTGAAAGCGAACTCATCGATGCTATTCACTCTGCAAGGCGCGAAGCCAGCACGGCATTTGGCAATGATAAGCTGTTAATGGAGCGCTATTTACGCCAACCTCGTCATGTTGAAGTCCAAGTCTTTGCCGATAGCCAAGGCGATTGTATTTATCTATCCGATCGCGATTGCTCCATTCAGCGAAGACACCAAAAAGTCATTGAAGAAGCCCCTGCCCCCGGATTAAGTGACAGTTTGCGCAAACAAATGGGTGAAGCGGCCGTCGCGGCAGCTAAAGCGATCCAGTACCGAGGAGCGGGTACCATCGAATTTCTGCTCGATACGGATAACCGCTTTTACTTCATGGAAATGAATACTCGGCTGCAAGTGGAGCACCCTGTCACTGAAATGGTCACGGGACTCGATCTGGTTCAATGGCAACTCTTTATTGCAAATGGTCAGCCCCTGCCACTGACACAAGATCAAGTCAAGATCAGCGGCCATGCTTTTGAAGCCCGTATTTACGCCGAAGATCCTTATCATGATTTTTTACCCGCGAGCGGAAAATTGACCTTTTTAAGAGAGCCCGAAGCTGGCCCACATGTGAGAATAGACTCAGGGATCCGTGAAAATGATGAAATCAGTACCTTTTACGATCCTATGATAGCCAAGCTCATTGTTTGGGAGTCCAGTCGTGAGCAGGCTTTACAACGATTACATCGCGCGTTAACCCACTATCATATTGGTGGATTAACCCATAACATTCCCTTTTTAGCCAGTATTGCGACCCACCCCGCTTTTAAAGCCGCCCATTTCAGTACTGACTTTATTGAGCGCTATGCTGAGACGCTATTAACGCCGCCTAAAACAGATAGCCACATTCCTTTAGCGTTAGCAGGCCTTTATCAAGTTTGCCTGCGAAAGCAAGTATTCACTAACCCTAAACATGATCCACACTCGCCTTGGGGACTGAGCTCAGGCTTTAGGCTAAATCAACACCCACGTCACAATGTGACGCTACTTGATGACAATCATCACGTCCAAGATTTGACACTGCTTGAAAGCCATGTCGCAGGGAAAACAGTCTATCAATGGCAAGTTGAGCAGACGCTTTTCACCCTAAAAGGCAAGCTCAATGAGCAAACACTGAATGCTGAAATCAGTCAAAAACCGATTGATACTAGCGCGAACACCCAGCAATATACCCAGCAAGTTAAGGTACATGTGGGTCAAGTCGGTGATGATTTCACCCTCTTTATAGATGCTGAGGTTTATCATTATCGCGCGATTCAAACCCAACAGATTGAAGAGGAAGAAAGTTTAGCCGATAAACTCAATGCCCCAATGAATGGCACTGTCGTGACCCACTTAGTCAAGCGGGGCGATACCGTTACCGCCGGGCAAGGCTTATTAGTGATGGAAGCCATGAAAATGGAATACACCATTGAAGCCCCCTTCGATGGGGTAGTCAGTGCTTTTTATTTTGAACCCGGTGAGCTCGTCAGTGATGGTACTCAACTGGTTGAAGTTGAAGCTAGCCCTGAAGCATAATGAAGGAGAAGACGATGACTAAATCTATGTTTCCAAAGAGCGTCAGTATTTTTGAAGTCGGCGCGCGCGATGGATTACAAAACGAGTCAATGGTCAAGACACAAGATAAAGTCACCTTGATTGAAAACTTGGCAAAAGCAGGGATAAAACGCATTGAAGCAGCCAGTTTTGTTTCACCTAAATGGGTGCCGCAAATGGCTGATTCAGCGGATGTTATGGCTAACATTCATCGTCAAACGGATGTCATTTATAGTGCACTCACCCCCAATGTGACGGGGTTTGAACGGGCCGTTGCGGCAAAAGTAGATGAAGTCGCTATATTTGCTTCCGCCTCTGAACGTTTTAGCCAGCGCAATATCAATTGCTCCATCGAAGAGTCCATCGCCCGCTTTACTCCGTTAATCGAGCAAGCCAAGCAACACAATATTCCGATTAGAGGCTACGTTTCTTGCGTACTTGGATGCCCCTATGAAGGTGAAGTAGCCCTTGAGAGTGTTGTTAGCGTCGCGGATAGACTCTATCAAATGGGCTGCTATGAAATTTCACTTGGCGATACCATCGGTGTCGGCACGCCGCTTCAAGCAAAGCGTATGGTTGAAGCGGTCAGTCGTGTGGTTCCTGTTGATAAATTGGCATTACACTTTCACGACACTTATGGTCAAGCACTGGCCAATATTTTAGCCTGTTTAGAAACAGGCGTCAGCGTGGTTGATGCCTCTGTGGCTGGACTGGGAGGCTGCCCTTATGCAAAAGGGGCATCGGGAAATTTAGCCACTGAAGATCTGGTTTATATGCTGCACGGGTTAGGGATCGATACCGGCGTTGATCTTATTAAACTGGCCAAAGCGGGTCAGGAGATCAGCCAAGTATTAGGCCGACCTAACGCTTCAAAAGTCGCCAACGCATTATTAGCATAAACATACATTTACGCTTTTATCGGCAGCTTACTCGTGATTTTGATTGAAAAAAATGCTATTAATCAATGCGGACATCTAAACCAGCAAGATCATGCATCTTCAACGGTTTAACAATGTTAATAAAGAATCGACACCTCACCCTCACAACAAAGAGAGAAGAAATAATGGCGGGACTCAATAAAGTTGTTACCAGCTATGAAGAAGCAATGGCGGGTCTGAGCGATAACATGACCATCATGGTGGGTGGTTTTGGCCTTTGTGGGATCCCCGAAGGCCTCATTGCCCAAATGGTTTCCATGGGTACTAAAGGATTAACGGCTATTTCGAATAATGCGGGCGTGGATGACTTTGGCCTTGGTTTACTGTTAAAGCACCGACAAATAGAGACGATGATCGCCTCGTATGTCGGCGAAAATGCCACCTTTGAAAAACAAATGTTATCGGGTGAGCTCAATGTGATCTTAACCCCTCAAGGCACCTTAGCGGAAAAAATTCGCGCAGGTGGTGCGGGGATCCCCGCCTTTTTCACTGCCACTGGTTTTGGTACCCCCATAGCTGAAGGCAAAGAAACCCGTGAAATCGAGGGTCGCCATTATGTCCTAGAACCGGCATTAACCGCTGATTTTGCCTTAGTTCGTGCTTGGAAATCGGATACGATGGGTAACTTAGTGTTTAGAAAAACGGCCGCCAACTTTAACCCTATGATGGCCACAGCAGGGAAAATAACCGTTGTTGAAGCAGAGCATATCGTAGAGCCGGGCGAACTGGATCCTGATCATATTCATACGCCGGGTATTTATGTTAATCGCATCATTCAAGGTGTATTTGAAAAGCGTATAGAACAACGCACTGTACAAGCTGCTGTGTAACATTCGCATCATCGACTCATAGGAATAGATTTTATGGCATTAACTCGAGAACAAATGGCCCAGCGTGTGTCTCAAGAACTCAAAGATGGCTTCTATGTCAACTTAGGGATCGGGATTCCAACGTTAGTGGCAAACTATATTCCACACGATATTCATGTCATGTTGCAATCAGAAAATGGACTGCTCGGCATGGGCGCGTTTCCAACCGAAGACGCCATCGATGCTGATTTAATTAATGCAGGTAAACAAACCGTCACTGCCGTTGACGGCGCCTCTTTCTTTTCATCTGCAGAAAGCTTTGCCATGATCCGTGGCGGTCATGTTGACTTAACGGTTTTAGGCGCATTTGAAATCGATGTAGAAGGCTCTATCGCCTCTTGGATGATCCCCGGAAAACTCATTAAAGGCATGGGCGGTGCCATGGATTTAGTGGCAGGCGCAGATAATATTATTGTCACCATGATGCACGCCGATAAAAAAGGCAACTCTAAATTACTGCCAAAATGTGAGTTACCCTTAACAGGCTTTGGCTGTATCAAACGAGTATTAACCGACTTAGCCCTCATGGAAATTAAAGACGGCGCCTTTCATCTTGTTGAACGTGCACCCGGTGTCTCAGTCGACGAGATAAAACAAAAAACAGCGGGCCAATTGATAGTGCCTGAGCATGTGCCGGAAATGCGGCTCTAGTCGCAACATCCTTTATCGAAAGTCGAAAGCCTAAGTCCTTTGCTCATGTCTTTGATTTTTTCATCAACATGGGCAAAGGTTTATGACTCTCACCTACGGTGAAGCTAAGATCGTGAGTTCGCAGTCACACAGGAGTACCAATAACTTCATTTGTATAAAGTTAACTCATTTAAAACGATTGGATGCATTTGGGTTAATTGCCTGCCGCAGGCTAAAGTCGTGAGTTCCCACTCACACAGGGGCAAGGAGGACTGCTCGTCCTTATCCTCCTTGCATCCACCATGACGCCCAACGGAGTGAGTTGCATTAATTAGATGCTTTGTCCTTATAAAATAAATAACTAACATTTCCGATGCTACATCCCTGTAACCCGAAAATTAGCCTGACATCCTTGCCAGTCTTACGCTATTTATTCCAACGAACATCAGCCACTCCGATGGGGAATGAAAGTCAAAAACGAAAATAAAAGCAGTATTTTTCTTCGATTTGGGTTTGTTGGATTAAAGCCGTTGATGATAGTTGTGAGCGGGATCATTGTCTTTACTCAAAAGTAACGTGTTTTATATACAAAAGTAACTCTTGATGATACATTCTGTAACTTCTCGTTTAAGAGCGCAGAGTGTCGTAATTCAATTAGTTAGTAAATATTTATAAAGTATAGTGTTTTAAAAAAACGTACTGGCTCGCTTGTTAATTGTTAAGTAAGAGGTGTGGTAATCGAGTATACGTACTATACAAAGGTTCTTGATCTGCGGTAGACGATTTTCAGTAAAAACTTGATAACTATGCCCTGTCAGGAAAAAAGCTAAATCGATTAAGGCTGAATGTTTAATTAAGGTGCCATCCGTCTTTACCCCCCTACAACCTCGTTACCAATTAGTACTTTCGACACATAGCTGAAATTCTAAAATGAGCGTATAGCTATCATTACGATAACTGATTAATCAATATCTAGATTATTGGTGGCAATTCATTATTTTTACATCTCGAATTAATATAAGGCTAGGATATTACTTAAATGATAAACGAATCGAATAGAAAGAAAATTTTACACTTTATTCTCAATACTGAGAGAATTTTTGAGTTTGCAAACAATAGAGATGAAGGAATCATTCCATTTTTAAATGAAATTTGGGATTTGAAATCTATGCCATCTGAGGATAACCGCTTTAGTAATGCTGAGCTGGAAATTATCCAGCACACAATAAATAATGATGATTGGGATTGGCACGAATTATTCGAGGAACGATTGAAGCTCATAGAGAGTGAAAATAAGTTCACAAAGTTTCTAGAAGTATTTTTATTACCTAAGTATCAAAATACTCCAGCAGATGTTTCCTATTTTACAGAAAGAATGAATGACTTTTTAGAAATTGAGGGACTAGTTCTTACTACAATTAGCTATGAAGACGATTTTCCTATTCTAGAGTTAACTAAAATTGATGCTCTTGAACGACCTAAAGATATACCAATCAATAAGATTCCTTTTTTTATTCTGCCATACCCAAATATGCCGGTTGAAAAATTTGTTGACCGTCTAGAAGTAGATAAAGAAAAACCAAGTCAACACTTTCTCTTAATAGCAGACAATTGGGACGATTATAATCACAAAACCACATTCGAATTAGTTTACTTTTATAATGGAAAAAAAATAGTTTTAGGCCGTATTAAAATAGGAAGTAATAAAGATATAGTCACAATAAAGGCTTTGCCTGTTAAGTTTGTTTCTCTGGATGAAGGTTTCATCTCACTTGGACAATCAGAGGATTATTACAAACTGCTAAACAAGTCGTTCGGTAAGATGACCACCTCTGTACTCTATTCTTTAAAGGATGCCGCTTTCTTTTCTGAACTATCTGAAGATTATGAAAATTTAGATGTTTTTAAACTCTCTTTAATTAGGGATGATGAAGCAGAAAGGGTACACAGAATCGCAAAGCCAATGATTTACGGAGTCGATTTAGAAAATCTATACTCCTTTAATTATCAATTCCTTCCAAAGTACGCTGATACTACTGTTTCCGTTCCTTTTCATTTTTCAGCAGATGGTTATTTACCTAAGAGAATGATTGCGTTAATAGGAAAAAATGGGGCTGGTAAAACTCAGCTATTGACCACTTTTTCTTTGGAAATCGCAAAAGAAAATAGTGAAGCATTGATTCCTCATAAACCGATTTTCAGTAAGATTATCGCCGTTTCTTACAGTACATTTGATAATTTTGAATTTCCAAAAAAGACATCAGATTTTAACTATGTTTACTGCGGCTTAAAAAACGAGCAGGGTAATATCAGAACAAATCAAGGCCAACTGAAAAAATTTCATAATACTTGGAAAAAAATTTCCAAGTTAAAACGGCTTGATAAGTGGAAAAAAGTTATCTCCAATTTTTTAGAGCTTGAATTAATTGATCTCTTCATTAAACCTTTTCCAGAAGATCCTGAAAAGCTATACTTTGATAAGCTAGGTTTTAGTAAAGCTAGAGAATCTCTTAGTTCTGGTCAATCGATAGTTCTTTTCGTTATATCTGAAATCGTTGCGAATATAAGGCTTGATAGCTTATTATTGTTTGATGAGCCTGAAACTCACCTTCACCCCAATGCTATCAGCCAACTTATGAATGGTATTGCAGAGTTAATCAGCGAGTTTGAGTCTTACTGTATAATTGCAACACATTCTCCAATTATTATTCAAGAAATGTTCTCTAGGGATGTTTTAATCATTTCAAGAGAAGAAAATGTACCATCCGTCAAAAAAATAGGTGTTGAGTCATTTGGTGAAAATCTATCAGTGATAACTGAAGAAATTTTTGGCAATAGAGCAATACCAAAATTTTATGAAATGACAATCAGAAAATTAGTAAAGCGCTACAAAACTTATGATGTTGTCCTGGAAGTAATGAAAGAAGGTAATTTACCTCTAAGTTTGAATGTCCGCCTTTACCTTCAAAGTTTGGTAAAATAACATGCTAAGAATTATACCTTATGAAAAAGATTCATTTTCCTTTTACGAAGAGGTTGTTAACTCTAAACGTAATACTAAAAATAAACCGAGACTTAAGAAGGAATTGGAAATGATTTCAAACACTCAATCATCTTACTTTAACGTTTATGATAAAGCATTTTATTCTAATTCCTTAGCTATCATTGAAGCTGTGTCGTATGACGATAATAACAAGGCTAATCTAAATACACTATATAGTTATAGAAATAAAAAAATACAGGATCTGAAAAATTTACTCACTAGGCATCCACTGCATACAGAACATATTCTGAATACTTGTCAGAATTGTACAATTAATGAAGCGGATACAATGGATCATATTCTAGGACAAACCGAATTTCCTGAGTTTGCCGTTCACCCGAAGAACCTGTTTCCATGTTGTAGTGTTTGCAACAAGAAGAAATCTGACAAATACGTTAATGATGAAGGTTCTCAACTATTCTTGAACTTATTCCTAGATAATTTGCCCCAATCTCAGTATCTTCATGTTGAATTCGGTGATAACTGGCTACCTCGTTTTCGTTTGGAACAGCCTGAAGATGTTTCTGATAATACTTTTCATTTAATTGAGAGACATTACGAACAACTAGGTCTGTTGACAAGGTTTAGTGATAGTAGTAATGAAATTATTAGCAGCCTAAGATCTACGATTAAAGTGTTTGGGGGGACTGAGATAGGGGGCAAGATAGAAGAATTATGTTTAGAATTGGAACCTGTTTTAGGTTACAACCATAGGAAAGTAGTTCTTACTCGTGCATTAGGCTTATCTAAAGAGTTTATTATTGATTGCATAGGGTGAGTTGAAGTCCCCCTGTGTCAAGAAATACAAAGCCAGCCATTATTAATCAGTAACATGCTGCGATTTTTATCAGAAATCAACGCTGAGCATCTATAAAATCGTGGCTTGAACTGTTTTTAACATAATACCTGCTGTTGGTTTTGAAAAATGAGTGCAGTACTTCCACTTTGAACAAGAGTAACGGAATGAGTGAGTTTTGAAGGCAAATAAATAGTAAGTACCTGAGTATTAAATTACCATAAATTCGTTCACTATTAGAGCAACGTGATAATTTCAGTACTTATCGCATCATTGAACTTGTTTGTTTATCATTATTTTTGTATAA
>NZ_JAKIKS010000053.1 GCF_023284005.1 Shewanella surugensis | reverse complement strand
GAAGGTTCTCGCTTGAAGACATGTTGCCACGATTTATGTATGTCGCACTACGAACTGCTCCTATGCCACAGAAGTATTTAAGCATGGCTGAGCTTTATGGGTAATCAGGTAAATTTTTAACGCTAGCAAACGCGCTATAATATCCTGCGAAAAACGGAACTTGATACGCTTTGCCGGATTACCACCTACAACACTGTAAGCAGCTACATCTTTTGTTACAACACTGTTTGCAGCAACGATAGCCCCTTCACCAATATGGACTCCTGGCATAATCATCGCTCGCATTCCTAATCACGCCCCATCATTAATATGGGTATCACCTTTGCCAAGATAGCTTTGTTCGATATTTTCCATAAAAGGATATAAGCAGAACCAATCATCCCTATGAGTATGATTACCGCCCATTAAAATAACCACTTCGGCACCAATGCAAACATAATCTCCGATATGAAGTTGATCTATATGCCATTTAGGTTGCCATTGACGACTGACTTCATCGCCATGTAAATAACGCACAACTGAAGATTCAAATCCCTCATCATAAGCATCACTGTAATAACTATGTGTTCCCTTTACAATAATATTAGGATTGGTGGCAACCTCATGCAGTAACTGCATTTTCGACCAATGCTTATTCTGTTTCATTATCATCCCTTGCTCTACAACTTAATCATGTTTCACTTTTTGATAAGTTTGTGTTTGCCAATCATAACGATAATTAACCCCTTGCCATTCATAAAGGGTTCCATTATTGGTTTGTATCACTTTGGCATTATCCGGCAAATGTGTTAGTCCTTGACTGTACTCAACACTCGTTGTGACTTGCTTAGGGGGCGCTATCACTTTCGGTGCGCTTTGACGCCGAATAGGTTGACTCCAGCCAAAAGGAAATAGAATAGAGCTACCGTAATATCCTCCTCGGTTCCAAGGGTATCCCCAACCTGTTCCCCAGTTTGGGCCCCATCGTGAACCATAGTAGCCCCCGTAGGGATAACCGCCGTAACCACTATTCCAGCCACTGCCCACCCCGATACTCCAGCCAACGCGACTTCTGTAACCCGAGTTATAACCATAGCGACTGTTATAAGCATAAGTATTGTGGTTATTATTACGGTTAGCGTAATAATCTCTATTGTAGACATACTGATTTTTTCGGTAAGTCTGACTGTGGTTAACATTAGGTTGATGATGATATTTCGATTGGCTATTAGACACTTGCTTATGAGCGTTTTTTTGATATTTTTGCTGCGATTTTTGTTGGCTATTTTGCGAAGAGTCCGCAAACACAGATACACTGGGGAATAACAGCATGAATGCAATGATATGGGTGGTGACAATACGCATATTTTATCTCCGACGTCAAAGCTAAAAGCTAAATGGAGTTACCTTTACCTTAGTTTATACCCAAATCACTTTCAATCACCCATAACATAAAGCATTTTTAATCTCATCAAATTGAGTCTTAACTTCATCAGCGATACCCCCATTCATTCACGGTAAAATAACGATAACTTAAGCAAAGCATAGATGACTTGAACTAAGGTTAAATGCTATAGTGCCGCCCATATTTCCCCTGACATTAGAGAATATTTCCATATGAGTTTTAAGGATTTGCGTAGTTTCATTGACCACCTTGAACACAGTGGTGAATTAAAACGTATTAGCTATCCCGTTGATCCTCATCTAGAAATGACGGAAATTGCCGATAGGGTACTCCGCAGTAATGGCCCCGCTCTTTTATTTGAGAATCCTAAGGGCCACACTATCCCGGTACTGGCTAACTTATTTGGTAGCCCTAAACGTGTCGCCATGGCACTGGGTAAAGATGATCCTCTCGCCCTAAGAGATGTCGGGGAACTGTTAGCCTTTTTAAAAGAGCCTGAGCCTCCAAGAGGCTTTAAAGATGCCATTGCCAAAATTCCTAAATTTAAACAAGCCTTAAATATGCCACCCAAAACGGTGCGGAATCCGGTTTGTCAGCAAGTGGTTATCACTGGTGATGATGTTGATTTAACCCAGTTACCCGTACAGCATTGCTGGCCCGGTGACGCAGCTCCTTTGGTCAGCTGGGGATTGACTATTACCAAAGGCCCAAATAAAGAAAGGCAAAATTTAGGCATTTATCGCCAACAATTGTTAAGCCGAAATAAGCTCATCATGCGCTGGCTCGATCATCGCGGTGGTGCACTCGATTTTAAAGACTTCAAAGAGCAACATCCTGGCGAGCGTTATCCAGTCGTTGTCGCCCTTGGAAGCGATCCTGTTACCATCTTAGCCGCTGTCACCCCAGTACCCGATTCAATGAGCGAATATGCCTTTGCAGGCCTGCTTCGTGGTGAGCGCACTCAAGTTTGTAAAGCCCTAAGTTGTGATTTAGAAGTCCCAGCCAGCAGCGAAATTATCTTAGAAGGCTACATAGATCCCACCGAAATGGCAGAAGAAGGACCTTACGGCGATCATACTGGCTACTATAATGAAACCGATGAATTTCCAGTATTCACGGTCACCCATATGACTCACAGAAAAGATCCCATTTATCACAGCACCTACACTGGACGTCCACCCGATGAGCCAGCCATGTTAGGTGTCGCACTAAATGAAGTCTTTGTGCCTATTTTACAAAAACAATACCCCGAAATTGTGGATTTCTACTTGCCACCCGAGGGCTGCTCGTACCGCATGGCGGTCATTTCAATCCGCAAACAATATCCTGGCCATGCTAAACGCGTGATGATGGGCGCTTGGTCTTTTTTACGTCAATTCATGTATACCAAGTTTATTGTGGTTGTCGATGAGGATATTAATTGTCGTGACTGGCAAGATGTCATTTGGGCGATCACCACCCGAATGGATCCGAGCCGTGATACTGTCATGATCGACAATACTCCGATTGATTATTTAGATTTTGCCTCACCAGTGTCGGGACTCGGTTCTAAAATGGGATTAGATGCAACCAATAAGTGGCAAGGTGAAACCACTCGAGAATGGGGAACCCCTATCGTAATGGATGAAGCCGTAAAGCAAAAAGTCGACGATATTTGGCAAGAGTTAGGCATTGATGAGCCTACACACAAACCAAAAGTTTAAGCCATAATGTAAGCAGTATACGCCACCAATAAAATGGCATATTCAAGGAAGTTAGATGAACACCATTCGTTGTAAAATTGAAAAAGTGTCCCCCTTTAACGATGCCGTTTTTCAGGTTATTCTCAAACCTGAAACCGCCTTTGATTTTAAGGCAGGACAATATTTATGTATCGTCATGAATGAAAAAGACAAGCGTCCTTTCTCTATCGCCAGTGCCCCCGATGCTGAGCATATCGAATTACATATCGGCGCCGCTGTTAGCGAAAACTATCCTATGCAAGTTGTTCAGCGACTTCAGCAATGCCTGCAAAAAGACGGTTCAATCGAGATTGAAATCCCCGGCGGTGATGCGCACTTTAGAAGTGATAGCCAGCGTCCACGTTTACTCATTGCGGGTGGCACTGGATTTTCTTATATCAAGAGCATCGTTGAGCAGCAAATTGCATTGGATCAAGCCATAGAAACCCAACTTTATTGGGGTTGCCGTACGCAAGAAGCCATGTACTATGAAGATATTGCAAGGCAGTGGCATGACGCGCACCCTTGGTTACATTTTGTTCCTGTGATAGAAGAAGCCAGTCAAGATTGGCAAGGTAAAGAAGCCAACTTGTTAGAGCAAATTCAAGCCGACTTCACCCGCTTAACCGGCTTTGATATCTATATCGCAGGCCGATTTGATATGGTAGGCGCAGCACGGGAAGTATTCCGTAGTATGGGCGTTGAAGAAGATCATCTCTATGGTGATGCCTTCGCTTTTATCAAATAACGTCTTTAACGACCCATTGAACCTTCGGTAAAATGGATCGCTTGATCGCGCCGCCACTTATTTTAAGTCGCGGCTTTTTTATGCCTAAATGAAACCATAAGATCAACGATCCCGCCTTCGTATTCACAACTCTACATTAGCACGTTAAAAACAAAAACAGTGCCATACTCAAGACTACAGTCAGTAAGGTATTTTTGGTTAAATAAACCAAAACACAAGCCACTATTCCGGCCATTAAATATCCGTTATCCATACCCATACTAAGCTCACTGCCCTCCCGAACAAAAACAATCGGTGCTGCGATAGCCGTTAACACCGCAGGAGCTGAATAACCAAGGAAAACCTGTATTTTTTCAAATTTTTTCAAGGGTAAACGAGCTTCAAGAAAAGTGTAACGGCTCATAAAGACCACTAATGTCATCATCCCTATCATCAACCACGCCATGCGACAACCTCCTGACTCAACTTGGCATAAAGAACACCGACTATCATCCCTAACAATGTCGAGATCAATAACCCAGCTTGCACTTGATGTAATACTGCACAGACAGCCATAATAAACAACATCATGCTACTGCCTCCTGAGTCAGCTTGGCATAGAGAACACCGACTATCATCCCTAACAATGTCGAGATCAATAATCCAGCTTGCACTTGATATAATTGACATATTACGGCACTGACGGCCACGGTAAAGACACACACTAAACTGGATCGATTCTTTATCATAGGAATGATAATGGCAATAAAAGTCGCCACAATCGCAAAGTCTAAACCCCATTGATCGAATTCAGGTAAAGCATTCACCGCTAAAATGCCTAACAATGTCGATGCATTCCAGCATAGGTAAAAACTCAAGCCCGCTCCCAACAAATACCATGGTTCAAAAAGTGTTTCTGTTTCTTGTTTCAGCGAGGCAATAGCAAATAATTCATCCGTTAACAAAAAACCCAACCCCAATCTCCAGCGTAATCGTAATGGACTGATATTTTTTCTTAACGCCATAGCATAAAGTAAATGACGCGAGGTGATCAGCAAGGTAGACAATAAAATACTGCCCAAACCCACTCCAGCTTTTAGCATACCAATCGCGGCTAATTGTGCTGCGCCAGCAAAGATGGTTAA
This sequence comes from Shewanella surugensis, assembly GCF_023284005.1. GTDB lineage: Bacteria > Pseudomonadota > Gammaproteobacteria > Enterobacterales > Shewanellaceae > Shewanella > Shewanella surugensis. The sequence continues at coordinate 31,369 of NZ_JAKIKS010000053.1, read as the reverse complement.
CGACATAAATTGCGTTTCTAGTGGGGATAAACCCGCGTCAATCGCGAGTGAACCCGCCAGCATTCCCCAAGGTATGACCGCAATGGATAAAGGCGCGATCACCCATGCTCCTTTCAACATAGCTCGAGTACGGGATTGATAAAGTGGAGAGGTTTTCTTAAATAATATTGTCATGATTAACGCTTACAGAATAAGTCATTCCAACAGATTAAATCAAACAAGCCACTGATTATTGTATGATATTGCCTATGGCCTTAGCAAAATTTCCCGGTGTCACCCCAAGGGTCTTTTTAAAGTGACGTGAAAAATGGCTCTGATCATGAAAACCACATTCTAAAGCCACATCCAACAAGCTACTCCCCTGACTAATCAACTGCTTGGCTAACCGGAGCCTTAACTGTATTTGATAGGTATGAGGTGGCAGACCAAAATGACGTTGAAATTGCCTCAAAAGATAGCATGGACTCAAATTAACTAAATTAGCCAACTCCACTAAAGACACATCGACTTGGGGCTGATCATCTAAAAATTGTTTCACTAATAACATTTGAGGTGTTGCGGCAACATTTAACCGATTATCTGGCCTAGCTTTGCTGTGGCGAGCAACCAATTTAATCAACATCGAATAAATTAATGTTTCACGTAATAATCGATTATCTGAAGTATTCAGCGTGGTAAATCCAAGCCGCAGCATATTAGCCATATGCTCGTCATAGACCACTGCTTCAGGGAAATAAGGGGCACCATGATTTAGGCCTAACTCCCGACTGATCGATTCAAAAAGTGCAGGGACAGGATACATAGCACGGTATGACCATCCATTCTCAGTGGCAGATTGACCACTGTGCACCTCATCCGCGTTAATCAAAATAATACTGTGCTGAGGCGCAATATGATTATTTCCAGTTCTAAAAAAACGCTGCGCCCCCTCTTCTATCACACCGACAGTATAACCTTCATGACTATGACGAGAGAAATTTTGTTTATGGTAACTGGCATCCAGTCGCTCAATGCCACCCAACTCTTCAGTGAAATGATAATCTGCGCGTTCTATATTGTTCTTTTTCATCAACAACAGCTGCACGAAATAGGTATCAGCCCATCATAACGTAAACTTAAACACTTGTTTTGTACAAAATTGCGCATATTTTTATTAATTAAACAGCTTAAGGCGGTGCAGATTGTGTTTTTGCAACCAGGATAAATAATCAAAATAATAAGAGGAAACTTAACTCACTATATAGAGCTCATTGTTTCTTTGAGCCCTATTGCAATTACGCAAAAAAGCTTATCAATTAATCTTCAATCGACATTTGGTATAATTTACAGTCCTTGGTGATATCGGGAACACGCCCGTAGACTTTTTTACCTCGAGCCTGCGCAGAAAGCAACATACTGATTTGGGCGGTTTTAGATTCTTCTATCCAGCATTTCTTGGTACTACGACCACCTGGATCGCCAGGACAAGCTTCACAAAAATTGGTTCCATCATCGCCTATGACTCTTAACGTCACGTACCCATCCCGATAAGAAATCTCACTTATTTTCCCTATATCAATCGCCTCTGATGCCATTAATTGACCTGAAAGTAGCGCTCCCATGCCAAACACCATTCCCTTCAATAACCTCATTTCGTCCTCGTTGTCTTATAAAATATTGAACTTCATCTAGTATATTATCACCACAAGCCAACACACTGTTTTTTTTATAAAAGACTTATTGAATACACTCTATAACACGCCATTTTTCAACCTCTTTTGGGATATCGTGTCGACTTTAAACTCAAGATCATCTTTTTGAGGCTCATCAGCTTGTGTCTCACTCATTTTAAAAAGTGCCAAACCTTGTTGAATAGCACCATCATCACAACGACCTTGATATTCAAGCCAATGCAAGCTGTTACCCACGACGTACACACTGCCAGAGACAATCAACGATCCCAATGGCACAATCAGCCCAAAGGTTACCACACATATCCCACTTAACTGACTGGAGTATTGGCAGCCCCTTAAACTGCCCAATGCTTTTGTTTGCAACTCCCATTGGTGGGTTACGGTATGGCAGGCAGTAAATCTAGGTGGCGGTGAAGCAGGCCTCGGTGCAGGAACGGGGACTGGCACTATCATGCAAGCTTGTAAAATAAAGCAACCGATAACACTAACAAAAAGCCGTCTCACTTTTTTGAATTGTAATGGTATGGATCAACTTTTAATCTCATGTTTCATCCCTAAATTTAGCTATTTCAACTAATAAAAAAGCACAAATAAAATCCACTTCTTGATAAACACACGCACGCCATAAAGCTGATAAATTGTAAAGACCTATCAGTATAGCCCCTTTTTGTCTTTTTAATATTATACTGAAATAAACCGAGCTTCTATTGAGAGACAACATGAAAGATACTAAAGAAAAGTTTTCTTCCATCACCCTAAGCCTTCACTGGATCATCGCGATCGTGTTCATCTGCATGCTAACGGTCGGTTTCTATATGACCAACTATAATGCCTTTGCACTTTTCCCCATTCATCAGTCGACTGGGATCTTGCTGTTTATTCTGATCCTTTGGCGAGTGATTTGGCGATATATCAACGGCTGGCCTATTCCTGTCAGTCAATACAGTACCGTAGAGCGTGTTTTGGCAAGGATCGTCCATTGGTTACTCATTATCGGCATATTACTCCAGCCTATTTCCGGCATGCTAATGTCTGCAGGCAGTGGCAACGGCTTGTATGTGTTCGGTTTAGAGCTGCTTCACGCGAATCTGGATAGTGCTGGTAAAGCCATTCCCATTGCCGCTAACATAGGTGAGCTTGGTGAAAACATTCACGGTGCGGGGGCAAACATTATGGTCGCAGCGATTAGTTTGCATATTTTAGGCGCCCTCAAACATCATATCATCGATAAAGACGGAAGCTTAAGACGTATCTTTGGTAAAAATATTTAAACAATTCAAAGTTAACAGCGGCTCTGCCGCTGTTAACATAGCCATTATTGACTATCATCACTCTTAATTAACTGTACTTGCAGGCCTCAACTAGCCGATATCTTCAAGTAATGCTCCCGCTAAATCTAAAGTGTATTCACTCCAATAAAATAAATTTCAACTCACTTTAGATAGACTTTCTCATCATGTATCGCAAACATCTAACAACGGATAAACGGTCTTAATGGATCAATAATTAGAACGTGAGTACAAAAATAAACCACTCAAGAAGATCACCCATAATAAAAGCCAAAAAATTCCATTTTTCACTTGCTTAAATAAATCGATCGGGGTACCATGCGCTCGCTTTCAGAGATGGGTCGTTAGCTCAGTCGGTAGAGCAGTTGGCTTTTAACCAATTGGTCGAAGGTTCGAATCCTTCACGACCCACCACTCTGTTCTTACTAAAATCCCCCTCAAAAATCACACTATGATTTAACTATCTGTAATCATCAATGTCTAACGCTATATATCGCGTATTTCACCGACTCAAATTTAAAATCAAATCCAACCATAAAGTCAATAATTGTTTAAAATCAATGAATAAATTTAACCAGTAAAATAAGTTCTGCTTAAAAAGTCACTCATTCACGGATCAATCCCCAATATCTGCTACGAAAAAACCTAATACGCCCCCTGATATAAAATACCGCCAAGCTTTAATTCCGTAACAAAAAACATCTTCAAAAAATTTAACTACAATAAGTTAAAAGTAAAACTTCTGAGGAGAGATAACTTGTCAGATAAAGAGACATTATCACCGTTACAGCAACAATATGTCGACATCTTTGAAGAGCACATGGCGGCTGAATTTGAGCAGAAAAGCATTCATGACACGATGGCAACCATGGACAATAACCCCTATGTCATCAATATACCCACACTGCGTGGCGGAGATAATTACCACGATGTACGCGAGTTTTATGAAAAAGAATTCATCGGCCACTTTCCAGATGACATGAAAATTGAAGTCATCTCAAAGTCTTTTAATACTGATCTGCTTGTTACCGAACTCGTAATGAGCTTAAGCCATGATCAAGAGATCCCTTGGCTTCTTCCTAATGTGGCCCCAACAAACAAAAAAATAGCGTTTTTCACCATCGTCATCGTCATCGTCAACTTTAAAGACGGTAAAGTGGCCAGCGAACGAATATATTGGGATCAAGCCTCAGTACTGGCTCAAGTAGGACTGATTGACGAGGAAAAGCTGCCCGTTAATGGACAAGGCTGCGTACATAAATTATTAGAATTAGTAAAAAGCAGAGCCTAAAACCCTTCAATTTCAGCAATAAAAGTTAGACACAAAAAAGCCGCTGATAATAAAATCAGCGGCTTTCTAAGATGAGGTGAGTTGGCCGATAAGCCGGGTCCTGTCGTGGACAGTTATTCATCTAGGCCTGCAATCGCTCACAGGCTCAAGCGATCTACCCGGTTCCAACGCGAGCCACGCCATACGGAACCCTATTTGATCTTGCTTCGGGTGGAGTTTACCTTGCCATGAACTATTACTAGCCATGCGGTGCGCTCTTACCGCACCCTTTCACCCTTACCTATTCAATAAATTGAACAGGCGGTCTCCTCTCTGCTGCACTTGTCGTCGGTTCACACCGCCCAGGCGTTACCTGGCACCCTGCTCTATGAAGCCCGGACTTTCCTCCCCGCCTTGCGGCGCGGCAACTGTCTGGCCAACTCGGCGCGGAGTATACCCTCAAGCCCAGCATAAATGCAAATAACACAACTCAACTGCTCAATTGTCGAGCAAAACGGTGTGTTACTCACTATAAACCGGCCGCTAAACCTTGCTTATAGAGTGCATTCTTTTTTAAACCATAAATTTCAGCCGTAATGGCTGCCGCTTTTTTTAACGGCAACTCTTCATTTAATAACGTCAATGTTTGCATCACTTTAGTCGGAATCGCTTGCTCGTCCCCCTCAAGTTTGGGGCTACGATAACCATGACACATGAGTACGATTTCCCCTCTTTGTTGATTTGCATCGTTTGTCACTCGCTCAAGCACATCAACAACGGGACCCGATAAAAACGTCTCAAAGATTTTGGTCACCTCCCTTGCCATTACAACTTCACGATCGTCCCCTAACACAGCAGCAATCGAGGTTAAACTCTGTACTATCCGATGAGGTGATTCATAGAAAATCAAGGTACGAGGATCTTCTTTTAAATCAGTGAGTTTATCGGCACGACCTTTTTCTTTCGACGGTAAAAAGCCTTCAAATGAGAAACGGTCCGACGGTAAGCCTGATGCACTTAACGCCGTGATCGCCGCACAAGGACCCGGCAAAGGCGTCACATCAAACCCTGCCGCGCGAACTTGAGAGACCAAATGATAGCCAGGATCCGAAATCAATGGCGTCCCCGCATCAGAAATGAGTGCGACCGCCTCTCCATTAGTCAATTTTTGAATGATCCATTGCGATCTATCGCGTTCATTATGATCATGTAGTGCTATTTTTTTAGTCTCAATACTAAAATGGCTCAATAATTTACCACTGTGCCTAGTGTCTTCACAGGCAATCAATGAAACTTGCTTAAGTATTGTTATTGCACGAGAACTTAGATCTTCTAAGTTACCAATTGGGGTTGGAACAATGTAAAGTGCGACCGGCAGGCCCATATCTACCTCTGTATTGATTATCAACAAGACTTTCGTCAAGCGTGAGAGAAGGTTAAACTACAGGCAGCATCTTACCAGAGTGAAGACCTGTGTTGAAAAGCCTGAATACAACTAAATTAATTTCTATCGCCATGTTTTCGGCTGTTTTGTTCGGTTGTGCGACCACAACCGGCCCAGTACAGACTGAATCGACTAGCATTTCTTTAATCAGCGCCCCTTTAACATCGGCGCAATATTTAACAAAAGCGAAAGCTGAAAAAAATCAGCAACCGAGAGAACGTTACTTATTATTAGCCGCTCACGCCATGATCAATGCCGGGGATGTCAATACCGCCGATCAATTATTGAACTCTATGCAAGCCACATTATTACCCATCAGCGAACTACAAGCCGAATTTAAATATCTCAAAGCAAGAATATTGAAAGTGCAAAACCGCAATGACGAAGCCATTAAAAGTTTGGATTATCCCAATAACTGGCGGCTAGCTAACTGGCAATGGGTCAGTTATTATCAATTAAAAGCCCAACTTTACCAAGAACGTAATCAACCCATTGAAGAAGTCCGTCAATTAAGTCATCTCAGTCAATATTTACCGATGACACAAGCCAATGAAGTTAATGATAATATTTGGCGCACTTTACAGCCTCTTGCTGAAGAAACCCTGAAACGTTTCACAGCAGATAAAGACGATCCTATTTTTGCAGGTTGGCTCCAATTAGCCTATCTCACTAAACGTTATGCGGTTGACCCAAACCAGCTAGTGAGCCAATTAAGCCGCTGGCAACAACAAAACCCATCACATCCAGCGACCCGAAAACTCCCAACCGATCTGGAAAACGCCCTCAATACTAAGCCTTATCGACCCAATAATATCGCGGTACTCTTACCACTAAGTGGTCCTAGAGCCGTCATTGCGGATCCCGTTAAACAGGGGATCATGGCCAGTTATTTAGCCCAAAATGCAAATGATGTTAAAGTAAACTTTTTTGATACCGCGCAAGATCCCAAAGCCGCTTATCAAACCGCGGTGGCCTCGGGAGCAGAATTTATCATAGGGCCATTACTGCCTGAATCAGTTGCAGCACTGCATACTACTGACACATCAACCCATCAACCATTAACCAATAATGGCCAAGTGATCCCGCAATTATTCTTAAACAGCGTTAAAGGGGCTACACCCAATAAAGATCAATTTTACTTTGCCCTATCTCCTAGTGATGAAGCCAATGATGCCGCCAATCGATTATTTAAAGATGGCATAAAAATTCCATTGATATTAGCCAGTAATGATAAACTCGGCCACAACATGGCGGATAGTTTCAGTAAAACATGGAGCGAATTAACCCAGAGCCCTGCTGAAGTTCATTTTTATGATGCTGGCGATAAAATGAAGGTCACGGTCCAAAAAGCCCTCGGCGTTATCGACAGTAAAGAGCGCATATCCGCACTAAAACGTTTATTGAATATACCGATCAAAGCCGATTTTCGCTCTCGCCGTGATATTGATGCCATTTATATGCTCTCAGCCAGTCACGATTTAGCCTTATTAAAACCCTTTATTGATGTCAATTTTAGTGTTTTTACCCAGCCAGTTCCTTTATACGCAAGTAGCCGCAGCCATTTAAAAGATGGCGGCCGAGAAGCCGATGAAGAACTTAATAATCTCACTATCAGTGACATTCCTTGGCTCATTCGTCCCGATTCTGATACGCGTATGGTCAGTCAGCTATGGCCCACATGGAGTAACAGTAAAAAACGCCTTTATAGCATGGGATATGATGCTATTGATCTCGTCGGCAAACTGGCTCAAATGCGCGCGCTGCCAGGCTATCAACTTAATGGACTCAGTGGGGTCTTGTCAGTAACAGAGCAAGGCCGCGTTAACAGGCAACTGAGCTGGGGGCGTTACCAGAGAGGCAACTTGAAGCCTTTATCACAATAATCCATCAATAAGCTGCAGTTCATGCAGCTTTAATGTGTGATGATATCGCTAAATTAGTGTGTTTTTTTGTAAGTCATAAGAAAAATCCATATGCCAGTAGCCCTTTTTCGATATGTGGAAACAAATAACACAATCAATTGTCACTCAATAATGAAACTATTGCATAATAAAATGCACTAAAGTAAAGAAGATAAATAGACCAAGCCAATTGAACATGTTGACGGACTCAGATATTCGCATCAACCCGCCCTTTGGGTATATACTCAACCTCATAAAGGAACATTCAGGGATGATAGGGTGCCTAAGCGCAATCATGGACAAGAAAGTGAACAAGCAGCCATTATCTATTTACAGCGGCAAGGCTTACAATTTATCACCCAAAATGTGAGTTTTCCGTTCGGTGAAATAGATATAATCATGAAAGAAGGTACTGTTTGGGTATTTGTTGAAGTAAAATACCGCTCAGGTTTACAATTTGGTGGTGCAATCAATGCACTAAGTCAAAGGCAGCAACAACGCATAAGGCGAGCAGCAAGCCATTATTTACAATTAAACCAAATAAATGCTATTTGTCGATTTGATTTTATCGCTATTGATCCAAATACTATTGAATGGATCTGCGATGCATTTTAAATTTTATCGCAGCTTATGCCAGACCGACCGTTCAATGAGTATTAAGACTCATTGATTCATGTTGGCATAGAGCCGTTAACCCAAGCGCTAAAGCACACACTCGTTAAGGATTTATCCATGTTAGACCGTATTAAACATAGTTTTACCGAATCTATCCAGACAAAAATTGATGCTTCAGAAGCCTTACCTGAATCCATTTCCAAAGCCGCAGAAATGATGGTTCATTGTTTACTCGGCGGTCATAAAATTCTTGCCTGTGGTAATGGGGGCAGTGCGGGTGATGCACAACATTTTTCTGCCGAACTCCTAAATCGCTATGAAGTGGAGCGTCCACCCCTCCCCGCCATCGCACTCACAACCGATAGCTCAACATTAACGGCTATTGCGAATGATTACAGCTATGATGAAGTATTCTCTAAGCAAATTTTAGCCTTAGGTCAACCTGGTGATATCTTACTTGCCATCTCTACTAGCGGCCATTCAGGCAATGTGATAAAAGCCATTGAAGCCGCTCTCAGTCGTGATATGACTATTGTCGCGCTAACCGGTAAAGACGGGGGCCCAATGGCAGGTTTATTAAGCGTAAATGATGTTGAAATTCGTGTGCCTTCAAAGGTCACCGCCCGCATACAAGAAGTCCACCTATTGGCCATTCATTGCCTATGTGACAACATCGACAGAACACTTTTCCCACAGGATGAGCAACAATGAGAGCTTGGCTCCCATTCTTTCTTTCTCTGTTTTTATTGCAAGGCTGTGCGGGGGCGCTGGTGGTTGGCGCCGTCAGCGGCGCCATGGTTGCCAATGATGAACGTCCAGTCAGTACTCAACTGGACGATACCAATGCAAACTTTAATATAGCCAGTGCACTTTCTTCCCAAGTCGATCTCAAAAATCAAGCCAATATTTCAGCAGTAGTGATGAACAACAATGTGTTGTTAATTGGTCAAGCACCCAGCTCCATGCTTAGGAATAAAGCCATTAGTGTCGTGAAAGGCTTAGGCTTGGGTGGCAAAATCCATAATCAAATTCGTATCGGTAATCCCACCTCTTTTACGACTCGCAGCAATGACTCTTGGATCACCACCAAGGTCAAAGGCCGTATGCTGAGTGAACAAAATTTGGATATGACCAATATAAAAGTCATTACTGAAAATGGTGAGGTCTTTTTGATTGGCTACGTCGCAAAAGAGCAAGCCGATCTCGCCGTTGAGGTTGCCCGTAATACCTCTGGCGTTCGAAAAGTCATAAAAGTCTTTGAATATGTGGACACTTAAACACTTAAGGTATAAAAAACCTGCCAATGCAGGTTTTTTATCGATCAACGAATCTAAAGGTTAAACCAGCAAACCAATTTTTTCATACACCTTTTTAACCGTCACTTCAGCACGCGCCTGTGCTTTTTCAGCGCCTTCATGCATGATCTGCTTTAACAAGGTCTGATCGGCTCTAAACTCCTTATAACGCACCTGCAATGGCTCAATCATACTGACCACCGCTTCACCGGTTGCCCCTTTTAAATGACCATACATTTTACCTTCAAACTCAGTCTCTAAAGACGCGATACTCTGACCTGTCACACCCGACATTAAACTCAATAGATTGGATACACCCGGCTTATTGTCAATATCAAAACGCACTACAGGAGGCTCTTCACTGTCTGTCATGGCTTTTTTTATTTTCTTGATGATCTTGTTAGGATCTTCAAGCAAGCCAATCACATTATTGCGATTATCATCAGATTTAGACATCTTTTTAAGGGGATCTTGCAATGACATCACTTTAGCCCCAAATTCAGGAATAAAAGGTTCAGGAACAGTAAAAGTGTCACCATAGGCATTATTAAAGCGCGTTGCAATATCACGTGTCAGCTCTAAATGTTGCTTTTGATCTTGCCCAACAGGCACTTCATTAGCTTGATATAACAAAATATCCGCAGCCATTAATACCGGGTAACCAAATAAGCCCACATTAATATTATTAGCATGCTTTTGAGATTTATCTTTAAATTGTGTCATACGATTCAACTCACCCATTTGGGTATAACAATTTAAAGCCCAACCTAATTGGGTATGCTGAGGAACTTGCGATTGAATGAAAACGGTACTCTTTTTAGGGTCAACCCCACAAGCGAGATACAAGGCTAGCGTATCAAGGCAGGCTTCTCGCAATAATTTAGGATCTTGACGCACAGTAATAGCATGCAAATCAACCACACAATACAAACAATCATGGCTATCCTGCATCGCCACCCACTGACGTAATGCACCCATATAATTACCTAAGGTTAATTCCCCTGAGGGTTGTGCACCGCTCAGTACGATAGGTTTAGGCAGTGACGTGGTCATTTTTTTCATTACTCCATAAGTGCATCAGTAAACAGCTTGAATACTCAATGCGTAAATTTAACATTATAATATCAGCGGTAAAATATCATTCAATTGATGACATACCGCATTGGGACAGCTCAGCGCAATATCTTCACCGTAATTGTAGCCATAGGTCAAGCCAATTGAGCCTATACCTGCGGCTTTGGCCGCTAAGATATCATTTTTTGAATCGCCAACCATGATTATCTCATCTTCCTTTAACCCCCACTCATGCATCAAATGCAATAATGGCTGTGGATCCGGCTTCATTTTATCTAATGAATCCCCACCTAAGACTAAGGAAAAAAAAGCACTTAAACCGAACCCCGCTAACAAAGGTACAGTAAAAGCATAAGGCTTGTTAGTGACGATAGCTAAACGTATACCAGAGTCATGTAAGCGGCCTAAAACCGCTAAAACCCCCGCATATAGTCGACTGTGTTTTTGTAAATTCTGTTGGTAATGCCACTTAAACCTTGGCATAACCTCCGCTAAACGAGTCTCTTCAACATCAGCACTCGTCGCAAACATGAGTGCTCGGTGCATTAACACTTCCGCGCCATTGCCAATCCACAAACGCACTTGCTCCTCTGAACAAAGAGGAAGCCCTAATTCTGATAAGCAATCTTGTACTGCAACCGTTAAATCCAGTGCGCTATCCACTAAGGTACCGTCAAGATCAAAGGCGACTGCTTTCACTTTACTCACATCAGCCAGAACCATATCATTTATCTCTATCTAAACTGACACCACTCAAGCTTCATGCACAAAAGTGGGTTCACTGCGCATATCATCAGCCAAAACTATATCATTTATCTCTATGTAAACTGACACCACTCAAGCTTCATGCACCGAAGCGAGCTCACTGCGCATATCATCAATCACCGCTTTATAATCTGGCTGATTAAAAATAGCGGAACCGGCAACAAACATATCAGCCCCTGCTTTAGCTATGTCAGCGATATTATCGACCTTAACGCCACCATCTACTTGAAGACGAATATCAAAGCCACTCTCATCGATACGCTGGCGTACTTGACGTAATTTATCTAACGTAGAGGGAATAAAGGACTGCCCCCCAAACCCAGGATTAACGGACATCAACAAAATAACATCAAGTTTATCCATCACATGATCGAGATAATGCAAAGGCGTTGCTGGATTAAACACTAAACCCGCTTTACAGCCTGATTCTTTAATGACCTGTAAACTGCGATCAATATGCTCTGAGGCTTCAGGATGAAAAGTAATAATAGACGCTCCCGCTTTGGCAAAGTCAGGAATGATGCGATCAACGGGTTTCACCATTAAGTGCACATCAATGTCAGCCGTTATCCCATAATCACGCAATGCTTGGCAAATCATAGGCCCTACAGTTAAATTCGGTACGTAGTGGTTATCCATCACATCAAAATGAACCACGTCAGCTCCCGCATCTAGAACAGCGTCGACATCACTGCCTAAACGAGCAAAATCAGCAGAAAGAATAGAAGGAGCAATTAAAAATGGGCGCATAGACAAACTCACGGTCATGTGTAAGAAGTACGCTATTTTAACCTTAAGCCCGCAGAGACACTACCGTTAAAAACAGAAATTTATTGTTACAATTATGTTCAAAACGTTATTTAGTTTGTTATACTGAAAAGCTTGCAAAGGAAGGCGACTAAGGAAATACCATGTTAGGGAAGCTTATAAGGTTTTTAAACATGAAAATAACTGTATTTTTCATGAGTTGCACTTTAGGTACGGTGATATTACTGCTCAGCATGAACAATATCCCTACCTTTAATTCATCCAATAATTATTGCACATCACAAATAAAAGAATACCGTAAGGACTTACCTGCAAGTCATCCCAAAAATCATTGTACAACACAAGTACAATCATTAACGTGGATGAATTGGTTAACAGGACAAAGTCGTACAAATCAGCTACATTTTATCGACTTTTTGGAATTGCTGCACGGTAACACCCGTATTCCTTTAAGCCAAGTGTCTTCAATCAATAGCCATCAGAGTCTAAATTTATGTTAAAAAACGTCTGGCACCTACTGATCAGCACACTTGCCGCCTTTTTTGGTGTGCAATCCGAGCACAATCGTGTACGTGATTTTCAAACAAAGTCCATTGTCCCTTTTATTGCCATGGGGGTGTTTATTGCCATCTTATTTGTAGGCGGCTTACTTTTTATCGTCACCCAAGTATTAGGCTAAGAAGAATAAACACGTACTGATGATACAAAAAACCTTGCTAATGCAAGGTTTTTTTAACTAAAGCCTTATTTCAAACGGCTGACTTTTTTCGGCTTTCCACTCGAAACGAATCCACCTTTCTTCGACGTAATGGGTGTCAGTTTTGCCGATTCAACATGAGATTCATCATAAGCATCATCATATAAAGCAAATAATTCATCCACCTTCTTACGAGCACTGCCTTTTTGACTAATGTTTCGTTGTACTTGAATACAGCCTAACTGCGCCCCACGATATAATTCACGTGTTAATGGAATATCATGATTACTGATTAACACCGGGATCCCACGTTCTATTGCTGTATGACGGGATTTTTTAGCCAATATGGCCTGATCATCTAAGCTAAAACCCGCCCCAACATAAGTGGTAAAACTCGCCGTTGTCGACAACGGCGCATAAGGGGGATCGCAGTACACCACGTCACCTTTACGCGTCATATTAATGGCTTCTTCATAGCCTATACACCTAAACTCGGCTTGTTGTGATTTAATCGAAAAAGCACGGATCTCCAATTCAGGAAAATAAGGTTTTTTATAAGAACCAAAAGGCACATTAAAACCGCCTTTACGGTTATATCGGCATAAGCCATTAAAACCAAAACGATTCATGTATAAAAAATAAACAGAACGTTCGAATGGGTCAATACTTTGATTAAAACGTTCACGGATCTGATAATAGGCTTTTGCATTGTTCATCTCATCGACAAACAAGGCTTTTGCAGCACTAATATAACTATCAGGATCATGCTGAACAATTTGATAAAGGTTGATCAAATCTTGATTAATATCGCATAACAGATAACGGTCGAAATCGGTATTAAGAAAAACAGATCCAGCCCCGACAAAAGGCTCAACTAATCTATCACCCTTCGGCAGATATTGAGATAAAGCTTCAATCAGTTTAAATTTTCCACCGGCCCACTTTAAAAAGGCTCTTTGTTTTTTGCTCATTTAAATTGACTGAATACCCTAAAAAAAGAAGCACATGATTGTACTCTGTTTATTATTGAATTTCACGACTTGGTACACTGACTTGTAGTTCATATTCATTCAAATCAGTCCACCGTCGTACCCAAGGTTTATTAATATAATATTTATCAATGAGATATAAGGACTTTTTATTTGCAAATTCTTTTTCCCCGAACTGTCCAACTAACACTAACCAACCTTGCTTATATTGGGCAACACTCAGTCCTTCAACATCCTTAACCTTTGTTAATATTCGATAAAGAGTCTCTATCTTCGTCACGTTAGCCAATTGCAACGTATAGCCTTGAGTCGGCATGACGCTCACTAAAATTGGCCAAACTATCGACGATTGCTGTTTTTTACTTTCAACTGCCGTATTTTCAAGCACACCTAACAGTACTTTAGTTGAAAACGAGGTTGGCGTTTGCAGCACATTGTCCTTTGCATCCACTTGAATCGTTGAAGCAGAGACTTGCGTTTCATCCCGTTTTGACGCTTCTCTATTAACCTCAGTCTGATTTAGCAACACAGGCTTTTGCGAAGCCACTTGTTGACTAAAACCAATACTGGGAGCAATACTATACGCTTCAATTTCAGTTGCTTTTAAACCCGCTTCACCTGCCTGCAAAATCACACTGGCATCCAAGCCTAACGGCTCTTCTTTAGCAATAACGATCGGCATCTGCGCTATCGTATTTCCTGTAGTGGATACAATATCACTCTCTTTTGACCGACTCCCCGTTACTTGTACAACAAGTCTTTCTCTTTTTCTCATTAATGCTTCTGACTGCTGTGCTTTCTCTTCAGCGCCTACGAAAGTATCGTTTTGCACTTCAATAACCTGACTAATCTCATTAGTTTTGACGACTAAACTCGATTTAGGCATCAATAAAAATACCATTGCGCCAACAAACGTAGCCAAAAACAGAAAAACACCAGTCCATTTCATCTTCGAAATCGACTTTCTTTTAGGCACTAATGAACCATTATCCGTTAAGGCTAATTCCAGCTGAGAGACCACTTCTTGAGGTGTCCCTTTTTGGGAAGAAAGCTTTGACAACACAATATCTTGTACAATAAAGGGAGCTTGCTCACTTCTAAGCAGTAATGCATCATAAAGAGACTGCCGCTCTTCTAAAGAAAGCGGATCAATGCTGATCGGTAGTAATAATTCGGTTTGAATAGACGAAAGTTGAGCCAGTAAAGACGGTAAAAACTGATCTGCCGTAGTACAAATGACACGTATCGATGTTTCAGCTAAAGACAACTGACTCAATGCAAGACACTCAGCCCATATCTCGTAAGGTAAAAAATCCGCATCATCAATAACAATGCAAATAGCACGAGGTAAAGTATCAGCGGCTTGTTGTAAGCTGTCAGGTAAGGCTAATTCATCATCAAAAACGGGGTCTTTGAGTAGTTGAATTAAAACCTTGCGTCGAATTTCATCACTATCACAATGTTTTGGGCAAGTAACCAAGGCAAGACTATGCTCATCTAATTCATTAAGCAAAGCATTGATCATGGTCGTTTTGCCAGCGCCTTGCTCGCCTATAAGTAGAATTAACTGCTCGCCATATAAACTAATATGCTGCAATCGCAATAACAAGGCTTCTTGACTGGGTAGTAATATCGACTCTGGAGGTGTCACTTGTTATCCATATTCAAGTTATGCGCCGCCAATGACCTCTCTAAGTATGGCTTTACTGACGTCACTATAAATACCAGCTCGGCCAATGGCGTTAGGTAAAACTAACCTAATCTTCCCTTGTTGAACTTTCTTATCACGTTGCATATGCTTGATAAAATCTGAAAAGTTCATCGATTCAGGCGCTGTAACAGGCAAATCAAAAGCAGTAAATAACGCACAAATACGCTCAAGAACACTCTCTTGGATCAAGCCCATTTTAACCGCTGTTTTTGCCGCTAATACTGTCCCCGCCGCAACGGCTTCACCATGCAACCAAACACCATACCCCATTTCAGCTTCAATAGCATGACCAAAAGTATGCCCCAGATTTAACAAAGCACGAACAGATTGTTCTGTTTCATCTAATGCAACGACCTCAGCCTTAATGTCACAACAGCGACCAATAGCATACTTAAGCGATTCATTATCAAGAGATTTTAACTCTTCAACATGCCCCTCAAGCCAAACAAAAAATGCTTGATCCCAAATGATCCCATACTTAATCACCTCAGCCATACCCGCCGAAAATTCTTTTACAGGAAGGGTGGACAAAAAATCAGTATCGATCATGACTAACTTTGGCTGATAGAAAGCCCCTATCATATTCTTTCCAAGAACATGATTAACTGCGGTTTTCCCACCAACAGAAGAATCAACTTGCGCTAATAAAGTGGTTGGAATTTGGATAAAATCGACACCGCGCTGATATGAAGCCGCAGCAAATCCAGTCATATCACCAATAACCCCTCCCCCCAACGCCACCAAAACCGTATCACGGCCTAAATTTTGTTTTAAAAGGGAAGTGAAAATCGCGTCCATTTGCTCCAATGTCTTGTATTGCTCGCCATCCGGAAGAATAACAGGCTCAACAAGCAGAGAATTAGCTAACAAAGTTTGTACTTTTTCAAGATACAAGGGCGCGATTGTCGAATTAGTCACAATCAAGACTTTTTTGTTTTCGAGATGGTGAGTAATAACCTCACCATTACTCATCAAATTCCGGTCAATCACTATCGAGTAACTACGAGTACCAAGCTCAACCTGAATTTGTTTTGTCATGATTTAAAAACCTAGCTGTTCAATAATTTGATTTGCGACAACTTTTGCACTCTGTTCATCGGTTTTCACGATAACGTCAGCAATTTCTTCGTAAAGTGGATTACGGATCGCAGCTAAATTTTCTAAAACTTCTCTTGGATCATCTACTTGTAACAAAGGACGACGCTTATCACGCTGAGTACGCGCAACTTGCTTATCAATCGTTGTTTCCAAGTACACGACTATCCCGCGAGCAGACAGATTATTTCTGATCTCCTTACTTTGGATTGAGCCGCCTCCAGTCGCTAATACAATTCCTTGCTTTTCAGTTAAGTCAGCGACGACTTGTGTTTCACGAACGCGAAAACCTTCTTCACCTTCGACATCAAAAACCCACGCAATGTCCGCACCAGTGCGGCTTTCAATCTCTTGATCTGAATCGTGGAACTCTAAGTGCAGCATCTGCGCTAGATGTCGACCAATGGTGCTTTTACCTGCGCCCATAGGTCCTACTAGAAAAATATTACGTTTTTCGGCCATTTCTTATACGTCTGAATCTTATATGAAGTTTGCCTACATCGATTTGAAAAATAAAACCGACCTTAAATGTTACCTTGCTCGCTTGAGACTTGACCACTGATTATCTCAGTTAAATAGCATCAAAGGCAAGCAGTGAAATTGAATTCTCTTCAAAATGCCTAAAGAAACCCAATGGACTATCTTAAAATCAACACCTTAGGACATGTAAATTTATACAGGAAGTTGATCTTTTTGAAATACTCAGATTGTAAAGAATAGCACTTTAGAGAGAATACTGACCTTAAGTACTATAAAGAACAAGATAACGTCCTTAACATGCTAGCACAAAAGTCACTTTGCATCGTTTCTCTTTTCATTATTTTAGATTATTATTCTGAAATGATTTTTGGCGTCACAAAAATAAGTAACTCTCGCCTTTCATTACTTTTAGAACTATTTCTAAAGAAAAAACCCAAATAAGGTATATCACCAAGAATAGGAACGCGACTCGAGCTATTGATCATACTTTTCTGATAAATCCCACCTAATACGATAGTTTCACCATGATTAACCAAAACTTGTGTACTAATACGCTGAGTGTCAATAGTCAAACCGCCTTCAGTATCAAAACTGGGGGTATCATTAGTGATCGCCAAATCCAAAATAACGCGATTATCTGGGGTAATTTGTGGGGTCACACTTAACGATAATACCGCTTTTTTATAGGTCACTGAAGTGGCTCCGCTAGAAGTCGACTCTTCATAAGGAATTTCAACACCTTGTTCAATATAAGCGGCTTTTTGATTAGCAGTGATTAATCGTGGACTCGAAATAATTTCGGCTTTATCTTCTTGCTCAAGCGCCGTCAATTCTAAATCTAGAATCGTGCCATCAGTCAGCTTAGCTACATGAAAAGCAATACTGGTTGGATTCAATCCGATGGGATTCGCGGGCAAATTAACATTCAACCGTTCAGCAATCGGCGGCACTTCACCATTGGTGATTTTTTCAGCCCCAGCAATGGTTCCTGATGTCCCAAAATCGCCTTGCTCATCGGTTATTCCCCAACGGATCCCCAAATCTTCACTGACATTATCTCTGACCGTGACCACTCGAGATTCAATCAATACTTGCTTAATAGGAATATCTAACACTTCCACCAAACGATGGATATTATCTAAACTATCCTCGGTATCTTTTATCAATAATGTATTGGTTCGTTCATCAACGGCCACACTGCCTCTTGGAGAAAGTAAACTTGAAGTATCACTTTTCAGTAATGTGGCGATATCACTCGCTTTTGCATAATTAATTTGAATATATTCAGAGTAAAGTGTCGACAACTGGATAATGTTTTGTTTATTTTTTAGCATTTGGCTTTCACGTAATGCGATTTCCTCACTGGGGGCCACCAATAAGATATTCCCTTCGATACGTTTATCTAAGCCTTTGGATTGTAATATTAAATCTAACGCTTGGTCCCAAGGCACATCATCTAAATGTAGGGTGATATCCCCCTTAACCGTATCCGTTGTCACTAAATTAAATTTATTGTAATCGGCGATGATCTGTAACACTTTATTGACTGAAATATTTTGAAAATTAAGTGATAAGGTCCGCCCGGTATATTTCTTTGGCTCACTGCCCATCCCCTGATGCAAATCCTTATCAATAATAATTTTCAATAATCGCCCTTCCTGTTCGGAACGATAACGATAATCCCCAGAAACCTTAATGCTAAACGATGTCATATTGGCATCTTTAAACGTTTCGAAGTTCATCACAGGTGTCGCAAAATCTTGCACATCTAGGGTATAAAGTAAATCGGAGCTAATATCGGTATTGTATAATTGCAGCTCCAGCTGAGTGCCTAACTGCTGTAAATTAGCTGCAATATGCGTCTCACGAAAATAAATATCGATCTCACCACCACCACTATCCGTTCTTTTAAAATCAATCTTTTCGATTTTATTAATAAAAGATCGACTCTTATTAACTGCCATCTGCTCATCATTAATCGTTAATTGGTAACGATTTCCTTCTAACTTTTCTTCATACGCTTGTATTTTGTATAAATCAATAATGACATCTAGTGTATTTCCCCTTTCAGCTGTCTGTATCGACTCTACTCCCATTCGACCTATTAATAATTTATTCTTAATTAAATTCGAAACACTATTATCAAAACTTAATATGATTTGCGCAGGATCAGTATGCAGTCTCGTTTTGGGCCCTGAAGATAATGGCGCTTCAAACGTCAACTCCAATACAAATTGATGGACTAATTGATCTTGGTACTTCACATCCATGAGCCGATTCTCGCCATAAGCGGAAACACTCATACCGAATAAAAGTAAAATAAAACTATAGAGAAAACCTTTTTTCATCATTATTCTTTCCCTGAAATCTGCTCTTAATTTATACTGAGATCAAGACTGATCACACTTACTCATCAACTAATGCCATGTGGCTACTTCTATGTGTCCAACACCCTCCACCATCAGGAATGAGTTCGATTATTTCAATATTTGTCTCCGTGATAACGGCAATTTCCCCATGATAGAGCCCTAAGTAATCACCAACAGATAAGCGGTGAACCTGACCATCATGGGTTTCAATTAAGGCCCAAATAACGGGTTTAGCCCCTAAATGTGGATCCGTTAACGAACCACGCATTTTTAGATTATCCAATGCATAAGTCTCAAGATTGGTTTTTTGCCTATTAAGCTCAGGTTGTAAACAATTTTTTGTTCTATCAACCACTTCTTCTGTTAATTTTCGCACCGGAAGCACATAAGGACTCCGCATGCCCTTACCTGAATAGTCAAAATGTTCAAATTGAGGTGCGGCCTTCAATGGCGCGATGTGAGCAGTATGTTTCTTCTTGGTATCCGTCACAAATTGTTCCAAATCCCCTTTATCACTACAGCCAAGATTAAAAAATATCGGACACAAAAAACAAAAAGACAGTGATTTTATTTTCATCATTTTTTAACCTTTTTCTTCTTAGCCTTTTTTCCATCTTTTAAATCAGCGCCCTCTTTAAAACGATATGTTTTAGCTAACATTTGCATTTCTAAACCACCATGCCCTCCTTTTTTAAGAGTAAAGTCGTGTAAGCTCACAATACGAGGCAATTTAGCCACACCACTGACAAAATAACCTAACTCATGATAATCACCGCTCACTAAGATTTTAATGGGAAATTCAATATAAAAATCTTGCTGTAACTCGGCCCCCCACTCTAAACTATGGATCTTAAGTCCAGTATCCGTCGCCACAAAAGTGACATCATCAATAAGGCCAGGCATTTCATTTTCTGACGGCAACATCTTTAATAATTTAGCAAATTGAACCTCCATCAAAGCCAGCTGCTCTCGATAATGGGCTAAATTAGCGGCAAGTTGATACTTATTTTTAAAGGAGGCTTTAAGAGCCCCCTCTTGCCCTTGCATAGTGCCCAATTCATTTTTAGCATCAGCGATCACTAGAAAATAACTGGCAATAAACACTGACGTTGCCACTAACAATCCAAAAAAGACCTTAACGGCTTTGGGCCAGCCACCGACATTCTCAAAATCAACATCCTTAAACTGCTCAAAATCAATTCTCATGGACGCTCCCTTGAGCGAATCTCTTCGACGGGCTTCACGGCAGCAGCATTAACAACCGTGACATTCAAAATAAAACGTTGTAATTGACGAGAGGCTTCATCATGCACTGCAATTAATTGCATATTGGGATCCTGTAGCCATTTCGATGCCTTCACCTGACGCATCATATTAGCCACATGATTATTTGACTCACTTCGCCCTTCAATCAACAATTGAGACCCCTCTTTTTTAATGCTCGATAAATACACTCCCGCTGGTACGACCCTGACGAGCTCATCGAGCACCCGTGTGGGTAAGTTTCTGGCTTGCTGAAGGTTCAAAATAATATCGGTGCGGCGCTCAATATCTTTTTTACGCACACGAATTAATTGGATATCACCAATCTGTTTATCAAGAAAATTAATTTCAGATTGTAAATAGTCATTACGTCCCTTCTGCTCCGAAATCATTCCTTTAACCACGAGTAAAGAAAGATAACTGACCAATACAGAGACTAAAAAAACCAACAATAAGACCCGGAAATAATCTTTTTTTCGTTGTTCTCTCGCTTCTTCACGCCAAGGTAATAAATTAATATTTGCCATACAATCCCTGTGCTATCTTTCTCTTTCTTAACCCAATTATTAAAATTAACGCACTCATGTATTTTATCGATTCATATTGGCCATTGGCCATAACTTCTCAATGCCAATCCGCAAGCCAACATGTATTTAGCCATTTGTGATTGAAGTTGTTTTTTAATGGGACTCGATGCTTCCAAGTGCCCCGTAAAGGGATCCGCTATCATGGTATCAATATTAAGATCAACTTTTATTCTCTCCACGAGACCTTCAATACAGGCACCGCCTCCACATAACACAATATAGTCAATCCGCTCTCGCTCGCTCACCGTATAATACAGCTGTAAAATATGCTTAATTTTTTGTAATAGTTGCATTTGAAACGGCAATAACACCTCTTCTTTATACGCTAAAGGCAACTCACCCAATATTTTTGCTTTTTCTGCCTTATCATAAGTCAAGCCATAAGTGGACATGATGGCTTGAGTGTAAGCGTCTCCCCCTGTATCTTGACCACGAACAAACACAGTTTCCCCCTCTTCAATCATGGCTAGCGTTAACATATTTGCCCCTACATCAATCATGGCGGTGACGCTGTGATAACCTTCATTGGGTAATTGATGTCGAATAAATTCATAGGTACGACCTAAGGCATAACCTTCGATATCAACGACTTTAGCCTCTAAATTAACATCATCTAACGCATCAATTCGACTATCTATAGTGTCCGTTCTGCATGCACTTAATAGCACCTCTACGTTATCATCTTCAATTTTTTCAAGATCTAATAATTCAAAATCGATACTAATTTCATTCAATGGATAAGGGATCAAGCTCTCGGCTTCTAGCTCAATTTGCGCCTCCATTTCAGCTTCAGTCAAAGAAGCATCCATTTCAATCACCTTATTAATCACAGCGGAGCCTGATACCGCCACCGCAGCAAATTTGATATTTTTAGGTAACGCCCGTTTGATCAAACTCAGAGCATCCACTAAGGCCTTCAAGTCTTTTATCTCTCGATCCACCACCGTCCCTTTCATCAAAGGAATCGCTGCGTGACGTACGATATGATAAGACCTTTCTTTTTTGCTTAATAGGATGGCTTTGACTTCGTGAGAACCGATGTCAATCCCCACCATTAGCGGTGCAGTGTGTAACCAAGGTTTAAATTTTGACCAAACCACTTTTGAAAGCCATTGCTCAGATGACATAGTTTTCATCACTTTTATCTATCAGTGTTAGGGCTGATTTACATAGGACGGCATAAACGGAGCAATCAGGTCGAACGACAATGAACGCAATACGAAGGTCGGCAAAAGTTATCACCAACGTCCAACAGATCTTAACAAGCTACTACTAAAATAAAATAAACGCACCTTAATTTAGAGTTAACGATAAATAATTCGCATTAATCAATATTTCTATCAACAAAATTGATAGCGCTTACACAGAGCATCCTCTACTCCAGCAACGATATAGCATTAAATATATCGCATTAAACATTGTTATCTTATATTTAAAAAACAAAAGACCATTCCTTTCAGTTATTCTATTTGTACAAAATATTACTTATATTTACAATTGCTATTTTCACATCAGTCAATAGTTGCTAAAAGCAATGCTTTATTGAGGTTATTTTAAAACACTCACATTTGAACTCACAGGACAGCTAAGTGCGTAAACTGGCATCTTCAACTACCTTAGGTATATACTACTGGGCTTATTTATTCTTGATGGAATTATCTGGTGAAGTGGTTTAAACGTCTTACAATTGCTTTTTTTAGCTTGGCTCTATTGGGCATTATAGCGATCACTGCAGCCTATTATTACGTGCTGCCAGATCTTCCTGATGTGAATACTTTAAAAACCGTTAAGCTGCAAATCCCCCTTAGAATTTACACCAGTGACGGAAAACTCATTTCGCAATTTGGTGAGAAAAGACGGATCCCGCTTGAACTGCAAGATATTCCAAAGCCATTATTACAAGCCTTTATTGCCACAGAAGACAATCGTTTCTATGAGCATCAAGGCATCGATCCTATCGGTTTAGTCAGAGCCGCATTAGTTATGATAACCACGGGAAAAAAGAAACAAGGTGCCAGCACGATTACGATGCAAGTCGCGCGTAATTTCTTTTTAACCCGCGATAAAACCCTCATACGAAAAATAAAAGAGATTTTTATCTCTATCCATATTGAGCAATTACTGACCAAGGATGAAATTTTAACCCTTTATGTTAATCGTATTTATCTTGGACAAAGAGCCTATGGTGTCGGAGCCGCCGCACAAGTTTATTATGGTAAAGATGTCGCCGATTTAACCCTACCAGAAATGGCCATGATTGCCGGGCTCCCTAAAGCCCCCTCCACGATGAACCCGATTACATCTCGTTCACGTGCACTGAGCCGCCGTAACGTGGTACTGATGAGAATGCACGATGTCGGCTATATCAACGATACCGAATACACTGATGCGCTTAAACAACCATTAACGGCGACTTATCATGGCGCAGAGATCGACTTATATGCCCCTTACATGGCTGAAATGGCGAGAGACTATCTCGTTAGCAAATTAGGTGAAGAGGAAGCTTATACCGGCGGCTATGATATCTACACCACCATCGATTCTACATTACAGCTTGATGCACAACAGGCACTCAGAGATAATGTTTATGCTTATGATCAGCGTCACGGTTATCGTGGCCGCACTAAAGTCTTGTGGACAGATCTCACACCCAGCATAGATGAAATCACAGAAAAGCTCAAAAAAACCACTTCTTTTCAAGGGCTTCAGCCTGCAGCTGTCATGGCTGTCACTGAACAAACAGCTACCGTCCTCACTGCCAAAGGCGAAAGTTTAACCTTACCTTGGGATGGTCTTAAATGGGCCAGACGTTTTATTACCCATAAAAAACAAGGTCCATCGCCTAAAGCGGCAACCGATGTATTAGTCATAGGTGAGCAAGTCTGGATTAGAAATAACAGCACCATTTGGCAACTTTCTCAAGTACCTCTGGTATCCAGTGCCATTGTGTCTATCGAACCTCATGACGGCGCGATTAAGGCCTTAGTCGGTGGCTTTAGTTTCTTCCGTAGCCAATATAATCGCGTCACCCAAGCCAAGCGTCAATTAGGCTCAAATATTAAGCCTTTCATTTATACTGCGGCATTAGAAAAAGGCTACACACTTGCGACACTCATCAATAACGCTCCGATTAACCAACCCGATACCCGTCAAGGGATTGCATGGCGACCTAAAAACTCACCCGATGTTTATGGTGGTCCCACACGTTTACGCCTAGGCTTAGCCCAGTCAATTAACGTCATGTCTGTTCGTACCATGCGTTACTCCGGCTTAAATGCATCGATCAAAGAGCTCACAAAATTTGGATTTGATCCTGCCGACCTGCCCCGAAATGAATCACTCGCATTAGGTTCAGCATCCGTCACGCCACTCCAAGTCGTTACCGCCTTTTCAACATTTGCCAATGGCGGTTATCTTGTTGAGCCTTTCTATATTCAGCGTATTGAAACGGCAACAGGTGATGTCATAGAACAAGCCAACCCAACTCTGGCCTGTACCCCGACACCGGTCGAAAATGATCCAGTAAACAGTGATAATTTAAGCAGCAATAATCAGTTGGTTCAAAACAATACCATGACTAACAATGAGGTGTTAACGACACCAAACAGCGGCACTTCCACTGCTCCGCAAGATCAACACAATAAAAATGCCGCTGGTATCAATCAGTGTGGTGGCATCGATGCCCGTTTCGCACCACAAATTATTTCACATCAAACCGCCTTCCTTATTTCAGATGCTCTTAAAAGTGTCATTTGGGGTGGAGGCAATTGGAGCAAAGGAACCGGTTGGAACGGGACTGCTTGGCGTGCTTCTCGAGATGTGAAACGTCATGACATCTCAGGAAAAACAGGGACGACTAACGAATCGCGCGATACGTGGTTCAGTGGCTTCAACCCCACTTTAGCCACCACAGTTTGGGTTGGATTTGATGATCATGCCCAAGAGCTTGGACGCACAAGTTGGGATAACAACGGGCCTAAGAGTCAAATATTTCAAGCCGAATCTGGGGCCAAAACGGCGGGGCCGGCGTGGAATGAATTCATGAAAAATGCCTTAGCAGGTACCCCTGAAATTCCCGCCTCACCTCCAGCAGGTATTATTTCTGTGCGTATCGATTTAGCCAGCGGCAAACTCAGCCACAAAACCGATTATACCAGTCGCTTTGAATACTTTGTCGCAGGCACAGAGCCTACAGAATACGCGACAGAGACCAATGACGAAGGCAACATATTTATCGATAATTCTGCCGATGATTTATTTCAATAATTAGCTCAATTTTGAATGCCGAGGATCACCCTCGGCATTCCAATAAAAGAACCATCGACTCATTAATACCCTCCTCAAGCATTCTGTTAGACTAATTACTATGTTAAAAAAATAAATTATGAGATGATATTTTATTCATCTATACAGCCCCCTAAAATCTCATTATAAAAACAAAAACAATACAACTTCACCACTTTGTAAAATAAGCATTAGCCAATGCAGAGCGTACCCAATAAAAACCCCTTAGCTCACATAGTGATTCAAATCCAATAGGATTTATTTCATAACCAAATGAAATTATTGTTATTAATTAATCTACACTCGCCCAACCACAGAAAATAAAAATTAACTACACAGAAAACAATCAAGCAGTTACTGCTTGTTAACATCATATCTAAATCCAAAAACAATATTGTATCCAGCCACTCTCACACTCGCTAAAACAAACATAATAAAACCAAATAAAAACAAAAAACAAACAACTAAAAAACAAAGTATGAGTAAATAACTATTTGATATTAGTTAAAAAATAATAATATTATTTCCACTCGCCATTAATCTAGATAATAACCGACTCTTTACCCTTTTAAGACTGATTAGAGCTAACATGACCCAGTGCACTTCATCATGGTGTTTCCATGATCGCAGCATAAACAATACATTCAATAAAACGGAACTTTATAATGATGAATAGCAATGATGTCACCCCTGAGGGGATCAGACAGCTGCCCGCACCCGCTCCCCATGAAATAGCCAATATGACCCCGAGCGAGTGGAAACAAGCCACTCGTTTTGACAGCGTCGATATCGGCTGGATTGTGATGAGTATCGGCATGGCAATCGGGGCTGGCATTGTCTTTTTACCCGTGCAAGTGGGTGTGATTGGATTATGGGTCTTCTTACTTTCAGCCATCATTGGCTATCCAGGCATGTACCTGTTTCAAAAGCTCTTTATTAACACCTTAGCAGAATCGAAGGAATGCACCGATTATCCCGGTGTCATTAGCGGCTATTTAGGCAAAAACTGGGGCGTAGCCTTAGGCATACTCTACTTCGTCATGTTGGTCATTTGGATGCTGGTGTATTCACTCACTGTCACTAATGACAGCGCCTCATACCTTCATTCATTTGGTGTCACTGAAGGTTATCTCAATGACAATATCTTCTATGGACTCGCCCTCATTTGTGTCTTAGCGTTTATCGGCTCCATTGGTGAGCGCTTCTTATTTAAACTCTCAGGCTTTATGGCGGTAACGGTATTAGTTTTGGTTGCCGTAATGGGATTTCTATTAATGTCGCGTTGGGATCTGGCCAATGTCCCCGCAATGGGCTCTTGGGGCGACATGCTCAAACAAGCCATTATCACTCTACCTTTTACCCTAACCTCTATTTTGTTTATTCAATCCTTAAGCCCGATGGTGATTTCATACCGCTCCCATGAAAAATCCATTGAAGTGGCTCGTTTCAAAGCGTCCCGCGCCATGAAAATAGCCTTCGCTGTCCTCTTCATCAGTGTATTTTTCTTCGCCGTGTCTTTTACCCTTGCCATCAGTCCTGAGCAAGCACGCGAAGCGCAAGCACAAAATATCTCTGCACTGGCCATCATCGCCCATTACTATCCAGGCAGTTGGGCCACCATAACCGGCATAGTGATCAATATTTTTGCCGTCGTCACCTCATTTTTTGGCGTATTTATGGCTTTTCAAGAGGCCTGCCGCGGCCTTGCGATGAACTTGCTCTTACGTCGCTACCCACCAGAGCAAATCAGCAGTAAAAAAGTCAATCACGCCATTACCGTATTTATTATTCTTTTAGCTTGGGGGGTCATTGCCATGAACGCTCCCATCTTATCTTTCACGTCCATATGCAGCCCTATATTTGGACTGGTCGGCTGTTTAATTCCGGCTTATTTGGTGTATAAAATGCCGGCATTGGCTAAATACAAAGGTCCAGCCACTTGGTTTATCATCATGATCGGCATCCTTTTGTGTATCTCGCCCTTATTGGTATTTTTGTAATGCTTTTATAAATGATGAATAGTCAAACTAAACAGGACGCTGACAAGCGTCCTGTTTAGTTAATAATAAAACTCAAATAAAAACTACAATCGGCTCACATCCACTTTTAATGTGTCTAAGTGCGCACTAATAGTCGATGTGGCATTGTTATCCGCTCGCCCCCCTAAGTGTTTGGCAAAAAACTGCTCCATGGCCACAATATAAGCCAATTTATTCTGGCGCTTTGAAAAACCATGCCCTTCATCTTTGGCTAAAATATACTCCACGGGTAATGACTGCTTAAACATTACCTTAGCAATATTATCCGACTCTTGCTGAGTGACTCTCGGATCGTTCGCTCCCTGAACTAACAGTAACGGCGTTTTGATGCGCTCCACAAATTCAATCGGTGATCGCGCCTGCATATCTTTTCTATCCGCTTCAACTTGAGGATCGCCCACCGCATTATAAAAACGCCCTAAGTAAGGACGAAAACGCTCAGGGAAAGATTCAAGTAAGGTAATTAAGCTTGACGGCCCCACATAAGACACCGCTGCTTGATATAAATCAGGCGTAAAAGTGATCCCCGCTAACGCCGCGTAGCCACCATATGATCCACCCATGATCCCCACACGCTGTTTATCCGCAATGCCTTTATCAATTAAAAATTGCACGCCATCGGTTAGGTCGTCTTGCATGCCTCCCGTGCCCCAACTTTTATTGCCAAGATTGAAAAAATGCTTACCAAATCCTGTGGATGCGCGAAAGTTAGGTTGCAGTACCACATAACCACGGTTAGCCAGTAATTGCGCCACTGGATGAAAATAACCCGATGATAAGCGCCAATAATCCCGAGACCAAGGGCCGCCATGGGGTAAAATAATCGTCGGTAATTGCTGAGATTTCCCCTTGGGTAAGGTTAAGTAAGCTTGAATAGTGACACCATCACGGGCTTGATAAGTGATCGATTGCCGCTGAGATAACAACTCAGGAGCAATCGTCGGCTCAGTTACTAATAACACACTCACCTTTTGTGTGTTCGCGTTGTAGCGATAATCACTGCCCATCTCGACATCACTGCCCACATTCAATTGCCATAGGCCTGTGGTTTCATCAAGAGAGCTAATGCTTATTTCAACATCTCGCTTAAAATACCCATTAATATTATCCCAATGATGCGCAAACTCCTTATTCAATGGGTAAGTGCGTAAACGCCCCCCATAATAAGACACGGCCACAGGTACGCCATTTTCATTAAATGTCACATCATAGACATCCGACTCATTCAAAGGATCTTGGTGTAGGGTGGTCAGCTTACCCGTATCAAGCGCAACACGAATAAGCTGCATCTTATCTCGGCCATCAATATTGGCGCTGATATACGCAAGTCCATTTTTTTCATCAAAGCCATATAACTCAACCAACTCACCAAATTGGGTGGTGAATAACGCCTGCCAAGTATCCCCAGTTTGAATATACAGCGTTGAAGTATTGTTCGGGTTAGCCCCCACCCCCACAACAGGTAAACCTTCGTTGTTGACTTCAACCCCCAATAAGCCGTAATCATTGGAAAAAATAGCACTTATTTTCTGAGTATTCACATTCAAGTGATACAAATCAGAGCGCTCTGCATTATTCTGATTAGACATGACAACCAAGGTATCGGGCTTATCTTTAATCTGCCCAATAAAATCATACCTCGCTTGTTTGTTATCGGTGAGCGCCGTAATAGTCACCTGTGGAATAACCACTTGCGAAATAGACACTTGCGGCTGAGTCTTGTCCTCATTGAAGGTTAATTGATAAAGCTGGGTATTCTCATTACCCTCGCTGTCTTTTAAAAAAAACAGTTCATTGGCTTGTGTTGACCAGTAAAATTCACTAATAGGATCCTTTGAAGTGGTAATAGGCAGAGCCGTGTCCAAGCCCCCCCCCGTCTGCATCAAATAAATATTTTTACTGCCTTGATACTCTTTAAAAAATGCCAACCATTGACCATCTTTCGAGCCTTTAAGTCCACTCACCGCTTGCTCATTAAAAAAGTGCTCGACGGGAATAAGTGCAACTTCATCCTCTTGCTGAAAACTCACCTTATCTAACGCGCTATCTTGCGCACAGCCTGTTAACCATAAACAAAGCAAACTCAAGCCAAGTAATCCCCCTACCGTCCCTATTTTTATTTTCAACATTCCCTTTATTCCTATTCATTGCTGATGTAATTCAATCATGTTTAACAACATGCCAAACAATCATAGAACAGAAAATAATTATTGTAAAACGATAATTATTTTCTGTTAACAACAATACAGCATCATGTTATAGTGACTGCATCATCAAAAAAAACATCAGCCATGAATAACAATATTGATAAAGAAAACCATCACAACAGTAATATAAACACCAATAGCAACATGAGAAAACTGATGAAGATCAGTGGGGTTTTTCGAGTCTTGGTGATAATGGCAACTGCGGTAATTTTTTTATTTTTAGGCTATAGCTATATTGAAAGTGATGAACTGCGCCTCGGCAGTAACCATTTGTTCCATGCGCTTTGGTCACATGAGGGGGTAAACCGTGGTATTTTACTCGCCATACAATTCCCCCTCTTGCTCGCGCTGGTATTAGGCGTATTCTGGATGCAAAAATTACTGAGCTATTTTCAACAAGGTCAATTCTTCAGTAGCCAAACCATGCGCTGTTATTTATGGTTAATTTGGATAAAAATAGCCAGTTTCATCTATAAATTCCTTCAACCTTTAATCACCCAACACTATCATTCCGTTCTTGAACAACAGCAACCATTAAACTTGCTAGGCCACTTCCCGCTTGAGTTAGCATTCAGTTTTGATAGCATCACCACCTTACTGCTCATGCTGGTGATTGCTTATTTATTAAAGGCCGCCAAAGACATCGAAGCCGAAAACAATGCATTTATTTAACGCACCGCACGGGTTTATCACGCACCATGGAAATAATTGTTAATTTAGACGTCATGATGGCCATTCGAAAAGTCAGCTCCAAAGAGCTGGCCAAAGCCATTGGGATCACCGAAGCCAATTTGTCGTTACTCAAACGCGGCAAAGTCAAAGGGGTGCGTTTCGAAACCTTAGCCAATATCTGCCAATATTTACACTGCCAACCCGGCGATATTCTCGAGTTTAGGGGTGATGACACAGAAAAGTAGTGTCACTACGTTAAAAATATCGAACAGAGAAAACAATAAAAAGGACGCTTAAGTCGTCCTTTTTATGTTAATCATTGCCCCATCCTGAGATAAGTTGACTCGTTAGAGGCTTACCGATGCAAACCTCAAAGAAAATAAGTGTTAAACAGATACAAGGTCATTATATCAGTAAACTTTCAATTAGCCATTGTTAGCCGAAGTGCATCGTTCAGCAATGAATACGTATTATCGGCGTTGGTATAAAGTTAACGTGAGAAAGCTACAATAAGCCTACCAGTGATAACCCGTGTTTATCACTGGTAGGCTATTATCATTTAATCTTTAGTAAAAATGAATTTATCAGAAGATTGTTCGACATTTGGCACTGTCATTGTATTAACTTGATAAGTATATTCGCCTGATGGCCAGTGAGCAGGGATATCAAAATAAGCATTTGCAGTGTATGCCTCTTCTTCTGATGCTAAAGTCATTGTTTTTACCTTTTCTCTATTATAAATAAAGCCGTTTGGAAATGTGATATAAGCCCATTTATTAATGATCTGAGTTTCAGCTGTGTCATTCATAATTGAACGACTGAAATAAAGACGGCCGCCATCGTTATGAATTGGTTCTCCGTCGTATGTTAGATTTACATCAA
>NZ_JAKIKS010000052.1 GCF_023284005.1 Shewanella surugensis | reverse complement strand
TGCGGTGCGCCAAGTCAGCGAAATAAGCTAAAAAAGGCGAGTTGGGACGATGATTACAGGGCAAAAGTTTTCTTTGGTTAATTATCCGACAAAGTATGCTCCCGCCCTGCACCTCCCCTAATGATCGAGCGGCGGATCTCCAATAAATCGAAAATATGTTACAGGAATTAGTCTCCAATCTGAATATTCCCCTAGCGACAGGAGAGGGCTAGGGATCTCTAACCCTAAAGTGGTTTTGGGTAAGGCACTTTTATGGCTAAAAATTTAGGCTGTGAACAAAGTGCAGCCTGTGTTTTCTTGTCATCATTCAGTATTAGGGCGTGGGGATGATTTATCTTTATCGGGTGCCGTGGATGAGTTTGATGTGAGCCGTCATGAGTTACTCGGGATGGGGGCTATTTAATGTTGGTTTACTGGAGAGAGGATTATTTTGGGATAGTCGACTGGAATTTACCGATGACGGTTATTGACCCCATATTCCGCCTTAGATGAAGCAGACCAGCGAAGAGCCGATCCGAATTCGGGTACGACATTAGCGGCTGCTCAAGTAAGATTTCCCGTGACGTCACTTGAAGAGATGCAGGGGCAATTCGCAGCAACAGGAGATAATCAATCATTAAGAGCACAGCTTTCTGCACGTTTTGATAATAGTGATGTGGATTTGTCATCAACATGGCCGATAGCATGTTCCAATGCTTTGGTAATGAAGAGGTTAGCTTTGACAGAATGGCTGATGCGATAGGCGGATATGAGCGCTCAATGCTGTTTGTTAATAACCCTTGGTAAGCTTATTTAGAAGGTGATTAGAATGCATTAACCGCCAAGTAAAAAGAAGCTGCATTGCTCTTTTTCACCAGTGAAACGGAAGGAGGCGCTGGGTGTTCGGGCTGTCATAGCGGTAATGCATTTACCAGTAAGATCCATTTTTTAGTGACTTTCCTCAAATGGGAATGGGGCTGGGTAATCCTAGTGATATCAATATTAGTTATGATTTTGCTCAAGAGAATGTGACTAACAATGAGGCCGTTGGCTTTCATTTTAGAGTGCCTACGTTATTGAATGTAGCTGCACCTTTTTGTCAATGGCCTCAAATGATGGA
Source organism: Shewanella surugensis (assembly GCF_023284005.1). Taxonomy (GTDB): domain Bacteria; phylum Pseudomonadota; class Gammaproteobacteria; order Enterobacterales; family Shewanellaceae; genus Shewanella; species Shewanella surugensis. The sequence goes on along the minus strand of NZ_JAKIKS010000052.1, from coordinate 35,555 downwards.
TCTGATGATTAAAAATAATCAAAGCTGTGAAGCTCTCTAACCAGATGCTTATGCCAATTCTATTGCTGTAGTTAATCATTTAGAGGGTGCGGTTACAGGCGTTGTTGATGCTTCGGTGGCGATTTTTCCTGGTATCGACTTAAATCGAAAAGAAGTTGATCAAGTAGTGGCTTTCTTAAATGCGTTAACGGATCCTTGTGTGAAAAATAGAGAGTGTCTGATCCTTAGATAGTGGGTGACAATGATGTAGCCGATTTTCCAGATAATGCCTCCATTATATTATTCAGTAGCAATAGGACATATTTTAGCATTATGTGGAAAATGAATATAATATTTTAATATAAGCGGAGAATAGTTTAGGTAGTGTGCGAGATCCTTTTCCATTGAGTAAAGTCATGGCCTTAATGAGTTGATATAATAATAGAGATCTTTGCAGTTTTTTGTAAGAGATCTCTGAGCTTTTACTTTAGTCTTGATTTATTTATTTTTAAAAATGAGGGTTCTGGATCATAAGTAATGACCAATATTAGTGAATAAGCTTTTATTTTAGGCTGATGATATTAAATTCATGACACATGCAACGTTATAGCTTAATCGTTATAATGATGCTTTATTCACTTTGGTTTTATAGCCAGTACCAGTCCTTATTAATGTAATACATTGTTATTATGTTAAATGTAAAAGGTGGGTTTTATTTATATTTTTACTTTATTTTTTATAATTACTCGTTTTAATTGAAGTTATTTTAATTTTAGCTTTTATTTTTTGAATATTAAATCGTTATTGATGTGAGTGTTTTATTGGATACGAAGGAATAATGCAATGTAAAAGACTTCAATGATAGTGGAATGCATCATTTTCACTATTAATATAGCTTGCTATTGATGTGTGTTGTAGAGGTTTTATACTGAATGTTGTATTTTATATTTATTGTAAGTAGTTGTTTGTATTTGTTTTATTTTAATGGTGGTAACGGGGGGCTTTAGGGAGGGCAGATAACTGGTTAATGATAACTCAGCATTGAAATTGAACACTTTTATGCAAATTATGCCGCTCATAATCAATTATCTACAGCTGGCTATTTAAGATGATGTTTGTTGCACTTCAATTTAACTATGCCAGTGGCTCAATGACATTTTCATATCGTGGAGTGATTTCTATATACAGATGCATGTTTGACGCCTTAGCAAGTGTATTGGTCTGTTGATTTTTTTAATCATTAAAGTAAGATACTTCCTCAATAGGTAGGTTTAAGCTAATCAGTATTAAAATGTTACATTTATCATCAGTACATTCTCATCTTATTTGAGTTGACTGTGGATAGCTAATATTTAGAAAAGTATTTGTATCATTATGTAATTTATTGTTTTATGTTGGCTGCCGTACCAAATGGAATTTTTCGATACTATCTATGATATGGAGATTGTAATGGCTAAAGATGGAACCGTCGCGCCTAAAGAGCGCATTAATATTAAATATGTCCCAGCCACTGGGGATGCACAAGCGGAAATGGAGCTTCCGTTAAAATTATTAGTTGTAGGCGATTTTAAAGGTCATGCTGAGTCAACTCAGCTTGAAGATAGAGAAGCCGTTTCAGTCAACAAAACTAATTTTTCTTCGGTCATGAAAGAAAGCAAGTTATCTGTTTCTGGTAGTGTTGCTAATAAGTTGGTTGATGAAGAAGGGAGTGAGCTTCCTTTTGAGTTGTCATTTAATTCATTGGAAGATTTCACTCCTGATGAAGTGGCGAAACAAGTACCAGAAATTAATAAATTGGTCGAGCTTCGTGAAGCTCTTGTCGCACTGAAAGGCCCCTTAGGTAATATCCCTTCATTTCGTGTTCGCTTACAAGAATTATTTTCTGAAGAAGCTTCTCGTGAGCAATTATTACGTGAACTTCAAGACGCTGAAGATTAAATTTGTCATTGCGTTTTTAAATAAGGTTAGATGACTAATTGGATTTAGTTAATTGTGAAACACAAAATATATTAGAGGGATATCACTACATGGAAGGTCAAGTTAAAACAACCGATAATGCTGCTTTAGAAGGTGGCAATTTACTCGATGAGATCATGGCACATACTCGCATGGATCCTGTTGATGAAGGTTATGATGTTGCCAAAAAAGGTGTGGCTGCCTTTATTTCAAACATTTTAGGTTCAGACAAAGTTTCTGAGCCTGTCAATAAAGCGCTTGTTGATAAAATGCTGGTTGAGTTAGATCAGAAAATCAGTGCTCAGATGGATGAAGTGTTACATCATGAAGATGTTCAACAAATTGAGTCTGCGTGGAAAGGATTAAAGCTACTCGTTGACCGTACTGATTTTCGTGAAAATATCAAAATCGAGCTGCTACATGTCACTAAAGGTGAATTACTCGATGATTTCGAATTTGCGCCTGAAACGACGCAATCTGGCTTATATAAGCACGTTTATTCATCAGGTTATGGACAATTTGGTGGTGAGCCTATCGCCGCGATTGTGGGCAGTTATGCTTTCACTCCTTCATCTCAAGATATGAAATTACTGCAGTATGTATCGGCTGTAGGCGCGATGGCGCATGCCCCTTTCTTATCATCAGTGGCACCTGATTTCTTCGGGATTAAATCTTTTGAAGAATTGCCGAACCTGAAAGACTTGAAGGCGACTTTCGAAGGCCCTAAATACACCAAATGGCGTGGTTTACGTGAATCTGAAGATGCAAGATATTTAGGCTTAACAGCCCCTCGATTCTTACTGCGAGTGCCTTATGATCCGATTGATAATCCTATTAATAGCTTTAACTATCGTGAAAACGTGAGTGAGAGCCATGAAGATTATTTATGGGGTAATACAGCGTTTGCATTGGCGACTCGTTTAACGGAAAGTTTTGCTAACTATCGTTGGTGTCCAAATATTATTGGTCCTCAAAGTGGTGGTGCGGTTGACGATTTACCAGTACACGTCTTTGAAACTATGGGTGCATTGCAAGCTAAAATCCCCACAGAAGTTTTAATTACAGACCGTAAAGAATACGAATTAGCCGAAGAAGGTTTTATCAGCTTAACCATGCGTAAAGGCAGTGATAATGCGGCTTTCTTCTCTGCTAATTCGATTCAGAAACCCAAAGTATTCCCTGCAACAAAAGAAGGTAAAGAAGCCGAAACTAACTATAAGTTAGGTACGCAAATACCTTACATGATGATCATCAACCGTTTAGCGCATTATATTAAAGTGCTGCAACGCGAGCAGATCGGTGCGTGGAAAGAACGTCAAGATCTAGAAAGAGAGCTCAATGGTTGGCTTAAACAATATGTTGCCGATCAAGAGAATCCACCTGCAGAAGTGCGTAGCCGTAAACCATTACGTGCAGCCAAAATTGTCGTGTCTGATGTTGAGGGTGATCCAGGTTGGTATCAAGTGAGCATGTCAGTTAGACCTCATTTTAAATATATGGGTGCTAACTTCGAGTTGTCGCTTGTGGGTAAGTTGGATCAGGAGTAACACATAGTGTTTGACACTGAAGAAAACAAATTAAGAGGCAGTAGTTTCTTTGAGCGCTTAATTCCTGATGCGCCAAGAGTATCGGCGTATCATTCTTCAGTGGATGAGACCATGGATTCAATTAAACGTAGCATTGCGAGAGTATTAAATGCGCGTATAGGCGAATCTCAAAGCTGCCCCGAGTATGGTTTACTCGACTTTAATGATGCGTCATTGGGCAGTTTTGATTTGGGCCTACAGATCAGATTGTCGATAAAAAACTGTATTGAGCGTTTTGAACCTCGGATTTCTAACGTTGAAGTGACGGTCTTTCATGATGAAAGCAGTCCGTTAAATCTGACATTCAATATTGTTGGGAAATTGGCAGTATCACACATGGATGAAAAAATTCAAATTGAGCTTTTTCTGGATAATAACCGAAAATACAGAGTGATTTAGTCGTGTCACAAGATAAATATTTCAGGGATGAACTCGCTTTCTTAAAAGAGCAAGGTAAAGAATTTTCGGATATGCATCCTCAATTAGCCCGTTATTTACATGGTAAGAGTACCGATCCTGACGTCGAAAGATTACTTGAAGGATTTGCTTTTCTTACGGGTCGATTACGTGAAAAAATTGATGATGATTTTCCCGAACTTACTCATTCAATGATCAATATGCTGTGGCCTAATTATTTACGCCCAGTGCCCAGTACGACCATTATTGCCTTTTCTCCCAATGAAGGTATGGATGAGAAGCAGCTAATTAGTACCGGTTGTGAAATGAAGAGCCATCCTGTCTCAGAGACCATATGCCAGTTTAGAACCTGTCGTGACGTGGATATTTATCCCTTTACGGTTGAAGATATTATTTCATCTCATTCTCGAGAGTCGTCGACCATTGACGTGGTTTTAAGTTCATCGGCAAAAATCAGTTTGCAACAAATTGGACTTGATGATTTACGCTTCTATCTTGGTAATGACGATTATAGTGCTAAAACATTGTATTTATGGCTTAATAATTGTTTAGATAGTATTGAGCTCATTGCGGATGACAAAGCTTATACCTTGATGCGTCATTCATTAAAAGCGGTGGGATTTGACTCTCAGGACGCTATTTTACCTTATCCCAAAAATGTCTATGAAGGGTATCGCATTTTACAGGAGTATTTTACCTTTCCTGAAGCCTTTCATTTCGTTGATGTCACTAATATTCATAAAGTGATCCCCAGTCATGTTTCTGGTGACTTTACGTTGCGGTTCAAATTTTCTAAAACATTGCCATCTGATGTGCGCATTAATAAAGGCAGTATGCAGCTTTACTGTGTGCCGGCGATTAATCTGTTTGAGCATGATGCCGATCCCATTGAGCTTAATGGTCGTCGTACTGAATATCCGATTGTACCTTCTAGCCGAAAAACGGGACATTATGAAATTTTTAGTGTCGATCATGTCCAAGGTTGGACCGATTCGGAAGCTGGGAGAATTCGGGGGCAAAATCGTGTATATACCCCATTTGAAAGCTTTCAACATGAAATTGAACGCACGCGTCATCGACTGGCTTTATATTATCGCATTAAAGTGCGTGACAGCATTAGCCATAATGGCTTTGAGCATTTAATGTCTTTCGTCCGCAGTGACGAAACCCATATGGTTAATATGACCGAAGCGGTGTCTTTACGGTTAACTTGCACCAATAGACAATTGCCCAAAGAGCTTGGTAAAGGGGATATTTGTATTGCCACCGATAAGACTCCAAGTTTTGTTACGTTTAAAAATATTACCGAGCCATCGGCATCATTACGTCCGCCTTTAGATGGCAGCTTGTTATGGACACTTATTTCTAATTTATCGCTGAATTATCTCTCCTTGTTATCGAAAGATGCCTTGTGCTCTGTGATCCGTGCCTATGATTTTAAAGCCTTAGTTGATAGACAGGCCGAGATGATTGCTAAGCACAGATTAGCGGGCATTTTAGATATCATTTCAGGTCCGACTGAGCGCATTATTAAAGGTCTACCTGTTAGAGGCTTGAAGTCTGAAGTGACGCTTAAAGAGTCTGCATTTGGCAGTGAAGGGGATTTGTTTTTATTTGGAACGGTACTTAGCCGTTTTTTCTCTTTGTATGCCAGCATCAATTCGTTTCATGAGTTGGTTGTGGTGAATGCGGATAATCAGGAAAGATATACATGGAATATACAGATCGGGCAGCAGCCGTTAATTTGATGCCACCCGAATGGCAGGCAAGGATGCCTGAAAAAGTGCGTTCGTATAACTTTTTCCAACTGGTGGAGTTAATACATCGTCTGGAAGGCAACGATGCGGATAGTCGCGAATGGGAACAACAAGGCAAACTATTTTTTACTGCGGATCCAAGCCTTGGCTTTGCCAGTAGTGATGTGTCTAGCCTGACTCGGCTCGATGATAATCGCTTGCAGCTGGATACCACCTTTTTAGGATTAAATGGTTCGCAGTCGCCTTTACCGAATTATCTATTGGATCAAATTGCCGATCCAGAAGATGAAGGCATGAAGCGCAACTTTCTCGATTTTTTTAATCACAGGCTGATTTCTTTATTTTACAAAAGCTGGCGAAAATATCGCTACTACGTTCGATTTCAAGATAACGCAAGTGATGCATTTTCAGCGCAAGTGTTTTCACTTGTGGGACTTGCCAATGAAGATTTACGGGGTGAGACCTCGATTAACTGGTGCAAAATGCTCGCCTATGCGGGCATGTTGGCTGGACGAAGCCGTTCACCTCAGACCGTTTCAGGGATAATTGCTCACTGTTTTGATTTAAACAATGTGTCCATCAGAGAGTGGGAAAAAAGAAAAGTCCGTATTCCCGAGTCTCAGCAATTTTTGCTGGGAAAAGATAATGCCAGTTTAGGCATGGATACGATGATTGGTGAGCAAGTGACCGATGTCATGGGTAAGTTTGTGATTTGTATTGACGATCTTTCTTTTGAATTATTTCAAGATTTTTTGCCTTCAGGCAAAGAGTTTAAGCCTTTGTGTAAGGTGATGGAAATGGTTTTGAGGGAACAAATGGCGTTTGATTTAGAGTTGACCCTCGCGAAAGAAGCGACGCCAATGTTAACACTAGGAGATGAAAAAGGTGGTCAACTGGGTTGGTCATCTTTTTTAAGTAAGACTCAGCAAAAAAAGAAAGTGCTGATCCAGATAAGGCAATAGATAAGGAGCAAGTCATTGCAGAAATCAATTTCATTTCAAGTTGTGAATACCCAGTTATTGGAATCTGGATTAGCGACGACGCATAAATTTGACGAGACCGGTGGCGTTATTGGTTCATCTGTCAGTGCCGATTGGGTATTGAATGACAGTGAATACAATATAAAACCCCAACATTGTCAGCTACTCAGAATCGATGGCGAATTTTGTTTAATGGAGCTGGCAGGGCCGGTCTATATCAATGGTGCGACCTTGCCTATTGGTTTTGAAAAAAAGGTCAAGTTGAAAGACAACGATGCGTTAATTTTAGGTCTGTATCATGTTCGAGTGAATTTTGGGCTCGCGGGAGGAAAGCAACGCCAGGCCAGTCAAGCACTAGAAGATTTATTCCCTAAAACCGATACCGATGTGGACTTACTCAGTGATGATCTCTTCGAACCGATTGTTACTGCCTCCGCTGCCGTGCTGAAAGATGATCCATTGGAAGCCTTAGATGCATTGCAATCAAGCAAGGTGGATAGTTTAGATTTACTGCAAGATGAGTTGCAAATTACCTCGACCGAGACGGCTGATTATTTATTGGGTAACGATCAGCATTGGCAAGGTCAAGATTTTATTGTTCAAGCGGATTCTGAATTTGACACTGATTCAGCGATAGCACTTAAGCAAAAACCTAGCATGGATAACTTTATTATGGATGAGAAAACACTCGATTTACTCGAATCAGAACTGAGTTCTGAGGTGGGAACAAGTTGGAACGAAGAGTTAGATACAGGGATGAATCATTTAGCTGTCGGCCCGCTATTTAGAGGGTTAGGTGTACAAGTCGGTAATAAGAACGACTCCAATCAAATGCAAGCGGTTGCCATGGAAATGGGCAGTTCACTCCAAGCGGCCATTAAAGGTTTGTTATCGCTGCATCAGAGTGTCAATAACAGCCGATATGCGCACATTAATAAAAATTTGCAGCCCATAGAAGATAATCCATTACGGTTAGGTTTGGGTTATGAAGACACCATGAAAACCTTATTTGATAGCCAATCTTGCGCGGTGCACTTATCTTCTCAAGCTGCCATCGCGGAAAGTTTACAAACCATTGAGCTACATAATGAAGCGGTGCAAACGGCGATAACGGAATCGTTAGGGCATATTTTAGAAGCCTTCTCGCCAGAAGGTTTAATGAAGCGTTTTAAAAAGTATCGCCGCGCCAGCGATGTACAAACCCATTCCACAGAGCATTGGGCTTGGAATATGTATGAGAGCTACTATCAAGAGTTGACCTCTAATCGTCAACAAGGTTTCGAGAAGCTGTTTTGGGAAATATTTGACCAAGCTTATGATAAAAAGTTACGTGAATTACAGCGGTTAGCCTAATGGATTTTGTACGTTTAGGGCTCATTTTAAGCGTGCTTATTCAATTGGGTGCATGTAGCTCTGCATGGGAGGCGACACAAAAAGCGGGTCAGGTGATTTGGGATCCTGATACGCCAGTGGGGGCCCCTAAAAGTTTACCGACCCAAGTGACTTATAGCATGGTAGGCGATCATGTGCTTAATCCTAATGTGAATGGTGAATCAACCCCGGTGGTCTATCAAGTGTTTCAACTTGAAGATGACTCTTTATTTATGGCGGCCGATTTTGATGCCATGGTTGAAGATCATGAAACCGCATTAGGTTCCAATTATCTTAAGCACAGTGATTACATCATTTTCCCGGATCAGTTTAAGTTTATTGAACCGCTAAAAATCAAAGAAGATGTGCATTATATCGGCGTGATGGCGCAATACAGTGACCCGAATGTGGCGCAATGGAAAAAAGTCGTCAAGGTAAAGTCGATCGGGCGGGAATATCACTTACTCATGTTTTTTACTGAGCATGAAATTAAATTAGAGATAGTAGAGTAATTATGTCATCTAGAAATCGAGTGATTTGGAATGAAGGTTTATTTATTAAACCTCAGCATTTTCAGCAGCAACAACGTTATTTCGAATATATTGTGGAGACAAAATCGTCTTCAACAACAGGCTACTTATATGGCATTACTCAGCTGAGTTTAAATCCAGAGTATTTGAGCTTTGGTCGCATTGCTATCGAAAATGCCGTGGGCGTTATGCCCGATGGCACCGTGTTTAACATGCCTCAAGAAGATGTACTGCCCGACGCATTAGAAGTGACCGACAGCGCGTTAGCGAATCAAATTGTGTATTTAGCCTTGCCGATGAAAGGAGATTCGGTGACGGAAATTTCACATGCTGAAAAAATGGATGCGAGTCGTTATGAGTCTCGTCGTTATGAAGTCCGTGATGTGCATACCGAACAAGGGGATTTGACCACCATTGATGTGAGCCCTTTGCGTATGCGTTTGATGTTAGAAAAAGACGATCGCAGTGCTTACAGTTCACTGGCTATTGCGCGTATTTTAGAAAAACGCCCCGACGGCAGCGTGATGTTGGATGACAGTTTTATTCCTTGCCATTTAAATGTGACTGGCGTGCCTCGTTTGCATCGCTTTATCGGTGAAATGGCGGGACTGATGAAAGAGAGAGCAAAAAATATTGCCCAACGTATCGGTATGCCGAGTCAAGGTGGCGTGGCTGATGTGTCTGATTTCATGTTGTTGCAATCGCTTAATCGCATGCACCCGATTTTACAGCACATGTCGACTCAGCGCCGTATTCATCCTGAGCGCTTGTATGAAACCTTAGTCAGTATTTGTGGTGAGTTATTTACCTTTACCGACGAGAGTCGTATCGCTCCTGAGTTTAAGGCTTATAACCATAAGCTGCCTTTAGAATCATTCTCACCCATTATGACGCTACTTCGGCAGTCACTCAGTATCGTGCTTGAGCCTAAAGCGGTGTCTCTACAGTTACATAAACGTAAGTACGGTCTGCAAATTGCGCCAGTACAAGATCCTGATTTGGTTAAAGATGCTGAATTCATTTTGGCAGTGAAAGCGAAAATGCCATTAGATGATTTACGAAAACTGTTTATTCAACAAACGAAAGTAGCGTCGGTTGAGAAGATCCGTGAACTGATTTCGTTGCAATTACCGGGTGTACCGTTAACGCCGTTACCTGTGGCACCGAGGCAGTTGCCTTACCATGCAGGCTTTACCTATTTCCAACTTGAGCGTTCGAGCCCAGAGTGGAGAATGTTGAGTAATTCATCGGGTTTTGCGTTCCATGTCGCAGGTGATTTCTCTGAACTTGAATTGCAATTCTGGGCCATAAGGAGCTAATGGCAATGGATGACAAAGAATTAAAAGAAAAGGTTGAACCGAATTTAGAAGGGAATTTATTCGATCATGCCAAAAATATGGATGCCGATCAGCAGTACTGGTTTAAATTACGGGGTGAGAGTATTAATTTACTCATCGATGCGGCGACGCCTTTGCTGGGCATGGCTTTAAGAGTAAAAAAACTCACTGAACTAGAAACGGTGTCTCAGCTGTATCAGCAAACACTTGAAGATATTATTGCCATTGAAACTGAACTAGTGGCTGTAGGTTATGAGCATGCCATCGTACTGGCTTATCGTTATTTATTATGTTGTTTTATCGATGAAGCGGTGATGAGTACTGGATGGGGTTCTGAAAGTGTGTGGGCAGAACATTCTTTACTGACTCGTTTTCATAATGAAACTTGGGGTGGTGAAAAAGTCTTCACTATTTTACAACGGCTTGAGAGTGAACCGCATAAATATAAAGATTTATTAGAATTTATCTTTTTATGCTTCTCTTTAGGGTTTGAGGGTCGCTATAAGGTCATGGCGAATGGGCGTGAAGAATACGATAAAATTTATACCGAATTGTATGAAACGATCCGCCGTTTAAAAGATGAAGAGCCAGAACAGTTAACTAGCGCCACCGATCATGTGGTGAATACCAAATATAAAATTGGCCATCAGTTACCTTTGTGGACGATTTTTGCGGGTTTTTTCTGCATGCTCAGCGTCATTTTTACTTTTTATTCAGTGTCATTAAACCAGAAGTCATCTGGTGTGCTGAATCAATTATTTCAGATTCTAAAATAGGGAAATTTTATGATCCGTATCGAACTGTCTACTTTGATCGGTAAACTTAACCAGCAGAGTAAATTGGCCTTAGAGCAAGCTGCTTCGCTATGTATTAGCAGACAAAACAGTGAAGTGACCATTCAGCACTTATTGTTTGTGCTACTCGAAAACCCGTTAAGTGATATCAGAGTCTTGCTAAAGCAGGCCAATATCGATTATGAGTTGGTGAAGCAATATTTAGGTGATTCACTGCCAAGAGAGGAAGATTTAGACACCAGACCGGGTTTTTCTCCTCTACTTGTCGAGCTCCTGCAAGATGCTTGGTTATTATCGACCACTGACTTACAAGAATTAAGCTTGCGCTCTGGTGCGATTTTTGCCGCCGCAGTGATGCGACCTGAGCGTTACCTTCCTCTGAGTTTAGTCGCCTTGTTTGAAGACATTAATCGTGAAGACTTACGTAAGAATTTTGTGCAGCTGACGGAAAACTCTGCTGAGTCTGCCAGTGTTGCCAGCGATGATAAAAAGCCCAGTTTATTAAATACCACTGACAGTGCCTTGAGTAAATTCACCACAGACTTTACTGAATTGGCGCGACAGGGTGAGTTGGATCCGGTGCTGTGTCGTGATGATGAAATTGCGTTGATGATCGATATTTTGTGTCGTCGTCGGAAAAATAACCCCATTGTCGTGGGTGATGCGGGTGTGGGTAAAAGTGCGGTGGTGGAAGGTTTAGCCCGCCGCATTGTCGAAGGAAAAGTCCCCGACCGTCTTAAAGACGTGAGCTTGTTATCGCTCGATTTAGGTTTATTGCAAGCGGGCGCGTCCGTTAAAGGTGAATTTGAGAAACGTTTAAAGGCGTTAATAGATGAAGTGAAAGCTTCGCCTAAGCTGATCATTTTATTTATTGATGAAGCGCATACCTTGATTGGTGCGGGTAACCAAGAGGGGGGCGGTGATGCGGCAAACTTGCTAAAGCCCGCTCTGGCCCGAGGCGAACTATGCACTATTGGCGCGACGACATGGAAAGAATATAAGAAGTACTTTGAAAAAGATCCTGCGCTGACACGTCGTTTCCAATTAGTGAAATTAGACGAGCCCAGTGTCAGCCAAGCGGTGGATATTTTACGGGGTTTACACCATGTGTACGAAAAAGCCCATAAGGTGCTTATCAATGATTCGGCATTAGAAGCCGCCGCCAGATTATCGGCCCGTTATGTGGCCAATCGTCAATTACCCGATAAAGCTATTGATGTGCTCGATACGGCTTGTGCCCGTATTGCCATCAACTTAAGTTCGCCGCCAAAAGGTATGGCTGAGCTTGAAAGCTTAGGCTATCAACATAAGAAAGCAATCAGTTTATTAGCGCGTCAGCAGCACTTGGGGCAAGCTATCGATGAAGAACGGTTTGCTGGGTTACAAGTCAGCGTCGAGCAACAAGAGCAAGACTTTAAAGTGCTAGAGGCAAATTGGAAGCAGCAACAAGCACTGGTGTCGCAAATGTTGTCATTACGTGAGCAACTACTTGATGACGATAATAGCGATGACTTTGATGACTTAAGACGCCAAGTGCAAGAGCTGACTCTGACCATTGAAGAGTTATCACAGACTGGCAAGCTGGTTTACCCTGAGGTGGATGCCGAGCAAGTGGCGTCGGTTATTGCCGATTGGACAGGGGTGCCGGTGTCGCAAATGAACACGGATGAGTTATATAAAATTACTCATTTACCGGTCATTTTAGGCAAAGCGCTAAAAGGTCAAGATGTGGCTATTGAGCGTATTCATCGTAATATGCTCACCGCGAGAGCCGATTTACGTCGTGCGGGTCGGCCTAAAGGTGCCTTCTTATTGGTGGGTCCAAGTGGGGTCGGTAAAACAGAGACCGTGGTGCAAATTGCCGAGCAGCTTTATGGAGGTAAACAGTTTTTAACCACAATTAACATGTCTGAATACCAAGAAAAACATACGGTTTCACGTTTAATTGGCTCGCCTCCTGGTTATGTCGGTTATGGCGAAGGAGGGGTATTAACCGAATCTATTCGAAAAATGCCTTATTCCATTGTGTTACTCGATGAAGTGGAAAAAGCGCATCCTGATGTGCTAAATCTATTCTATCAAGCTTTTGATAAAGGCGAGCTTGCCGATGGTGAAGGGCGCGTTATTGATTGTCAGAATATAATTTTCTTCCTGACATCCAACTTAGGTTACCAAAGTATCGTCGATAATGCTGAGCAGCCTCATTTGATTGATGATGCCCTGTATCCCGAATTGGTCGAATTCTTTAAACCTGCTCTATTGGCTCGTATGGAAATCGTGCCTTATTTACCGTTAGGTGAAGCGGTATTAAGAGACATTATTGGTTACAAGTTGGCGCAACTAGAAAGCTTATTGGTTGAGCGTTATAAGGCCGAGGTGATCATTGATCCAAGCTTAACTGATGAGATTTATCAACGCTCGACTCGCGCCGAAAATGGTGCGCGGATGCTGGAAGCCATTATCGATGGTCAAATGCTACCGCCAGTGTCACTGGCGCTATTGAATAAACTGGCCAATAAAGAAGCTGTTGAGAAAATTCATTTGCGCTATAGCGATGGTGAGTTTGTGGGTGAGGTTATCTAGTGCAATCCCAGCAATGGTTACATCGAGCATCGGTGCTCTTAGGTTGTAGTCAAGTGAAGCCCTTGATCGCTGAATTTTTAGATGGCTTAGCGGTTGAGCTGCCACTCGAGATGCCTTTTTTGCTCTTGCCGACGATTGATGGGCGAGAGTTAGACGTGGTCGCGACGCAGCCGGCCTTTTCTCAATCCATTGCAAGTGGAGTGAAATGGGCGGTGGATGATTTTGAGCATCCGTTTTCCCATGCGCTGCAATCGCAAAAAACCATGATCCTCGATCATGATACTTTGCTCTATTGGCAAGGCCATAGTGGTTTTATGGCCTTAACGCTGAATATGAAAAAAGATCAGCATTTAGTCATTTATCCATTGAACAATGATAAAGGGGCCATTTTAGGGATCTTAGTTTTGGCTTTGCCAGAGAGTATGGCGATGACGTTAGTCATGCGTCAAGATTGGCAGAGTTTTGTCGCGGTGTTTACGCGTCATTGGCAGTTGCTGGAGTCTATTCGCACTCAAGATAGAGAGCAGAGCTTGTTATCGGATTCTATCGTATTAATTCGTAAAGATAAGTTCGATAAAGAGCAGGCTGAGCAGTTAAGTCATACGCTGGTGGGATGCAGTGAGTTAATGCAAAGTTTGCGTAAAGATATTATCCGTGTGGGTCAATCTGAGCTGGCGGTGATGATCCAAGGTCAAACCGGCACGGGTAAAGAGCTCGTGGCCCAAGGTGTTCATGATTATTCTAAACGCAAAGACCAACCCTTCATTGCGATTAATTGCGCGGCTATTCCCGATAACTTGCTTGAATCTGAGCTTTTTGGCTATGAAAAAGGGGCTTTTTCGGGGGCCGACAGTGCGAAAAAAGGGCTGATTGCGGCAGCGGACGGCGGCAGTCTATTTCTGGATGAAATAGGCGATATGCCACTGTTATTACAAACTAAATTATTAAGAGTTCTCGAGAGCCGTCAGTTTAGGGCATTAGGGGCAGCTAAAGAAACGCAATCGAATTTTAGACTCATTGTGGCGTCACATGTGGATCTTAAGCATAAGTCACGTACGGGTGAGTTTAGGCAAGATTTATTTTATCGTTTATGCCAATTTCCGATCAGTATTCCGGCGTTAAAAGATAGGGCAAGTGATTTACCTGAATTAGTAACACATTTTATTCATCGTTTTAATGCTAGCCAAGAGCGGCATGTCCCCGGCATTCGTTTTTCTGCGTTGGATAGATTATTGCGGCATGATTATCCTGGTAATGTTAGAGAATTGCGTAACATCGTGGAATATGCCTGTGCATTGACCTTAGATGGTCAAGAAATTGATCTGGGCGCCTTACCGACATTGGATATCGAGTCAGAAAACATGGCTTTTAAACGCCAGTTAAATGCCGAAGTTGAGTCTGTTTCGAGTGGGATTTCAGCATCATTAATGAGTCACTTCGATGAAATTGATGATTTAAAAGAAGCCGTTTCACAATTTGAACGGGCCGTTATTGAGGCTCGATTGATCGCTTTTTCTGGTGATCGGGGTCGCGCGGCGGATAGTTTAGGTTTGCCCAAAAGGACATTGGCACATAAATGTATAAAATTGGAGATAAGTTAATGATGGCACAGCTCAAAGGAATGCTACTGGCCTTGTTGTTTTGTCCTGCGTTTTTAGTTTATGCAGAGGGAACACTCTTAGAAGATGCGCTTAAGTGTCGACAGGTAGGCAGTAAACTCGAGCGTTTATTCTGTTTCGATACCGTTTTTGTGACGCCCAACATCCCTCAAGGTGACGTCATTGTCGAGGTGAGCGATCCCCATCCTAAGCAGTGGAAAAGAGCCTTTGACAATGAAGCGATGCGTCAGAGTCAGCGTGGTTTTTTACTGAATAATGCATTTAAGAAAGCGCTTGATAATCATCCGAATATTTGGGCGACGGCGCAGGCGATTGGGGCAATACCTCCTCGGCCTATCATGATGCTGAGTTGCATCGATAATATCAGCCGAGTCGAGCTGATTTTTGCCGATCCGATCAATATTCGCAGCGCACCCATCAGCATAAACACAGCGTTAGGCGAGTCGAGCCAAGACTGGATTGTCGATAATTCAGGTTATATTTTGCGAACGGGACGCGGGTTACAAGCCATTGTCGCCATGAAAGCCATGCTATCGGGCAAAGAATTTGTGCTGGGCTCCGAGCATAAGTGGATTGATGGCTTGCAGTTTGACACCCATCAATTACAAACATCATTAAAGGCCTTGCGCCGCGAATGTAGCTGGTAGGAGGGATTTTAATGTCTAAAGAATATCTCATTCAAATCATCATACCCATCAGTAAAGAGAAGCCTGTGATGATGACAAGTGTAGCTGGTAGGAGGGAGGGTTTATGTTTAAACAATATCTAATATCGATCATCACACTTATCAGTAAAAGTCATTATATGGCGATGTCTATAGCGACAGACAAGGAGCGTTGTTTATGTCTAAAGGATATTTAACCCACATTATCGTATCGATTAGTAAAGGTCATTATGTGGCGATGTCTATAGCGACAGGGAGGGTTGTTTATTTATGTCTAAAGAATATCTGATACAGGTCACCGCGCCTATCAGTAAAGACAATCCTGTCGGTGAACGGTTATTCGATGATCCTCTGTTTGACTTTATTGAGTCACAAATGATTAAAGTGGGCTCTTTATCTCACGGTGACATTCAGTGGCGTGAAGTGGAAACCGGCATTATTACCCTGCTTGAAACCAAGTCGAAAGATCTCAAGTTGGTGACCTATTTATTGCAATGTCTACAGCATAAACTGAGTGTTGAGCGGTTTGTGCTTTCTTTGCTCATTTTACATGGTTTTATGCAAGCCTTTTGGGAGGTGTGTTTTCCTGCACCGGGAAATCGAGGCGTACTACCGCGACGTCGATTTTTCACTCAAATGATGCAACGTATGGTGAAGGCTGCTGATAGCCTTGATACTGAGTTTTGCAGCCAAGATGAAAAACAAGCGTTAACGGAAGCCATCGCGGCGTTAATGACGCTTGCTAAAAGCTATGAATTGCCACTCGATGAGTTAACCACACTCGACGCTACATTAAAGCGCCGATTAAGCGGTGAGGCCAAGCGAAAACAGGTTACTGAGCTCAGTGAGCAAGCACACAGTACGGTGCAGGCAACAAGCAGTAGTCTCACGCCGGCAAGTTTAAATATTGATTCGAGTAATGATAAGGCGACCAAACAGACATTATTTAAAGTGGCTGATTTTATGGGGGAGTTTGCACTCGGTACTGAGCTGAGTTTGCGTCTTAGACGTTTTGCCGTGTGGTTTTCAATTATTAGTGCGCCAGAGCGGATCGCGACGGGTGAAACGCGTTTAATGCCAGTAGCGGTCGATAGGGTCAATGAATATCACTGTTTGCTGAGTAAAGGGGCGGATATGGCGCTGCTGAGAAGGGTTGAGCAAAGCTTAACCTTGAGCCCTTTTTGGTTTGACGGCCATTATTTAAGTGCGCAAATAGCCCAATCATTGGGGCATCCAGAGTGGGCGAATGCCATTCGAGAAGAAACGTATTCTTTTTTAAATCGTATTCCAGGCTTGATGGATATGTCTTTTAAAGGCGCGGTGCCTTTTGTGAGTCCTGATACTCGCCAATGGTTAGAAGGTGCTGGAGGAGGGATGTCGGGCGGTGAAGTGGTGACGAGCTGGGATCAAAAACGCAAGGAAACATTAGAGCTGGCCGAGCAAGGAGGCTTGTCAGTGGCATTAGCCATGTTAAATGATGGCATGAGTCATACCAAAGAGCCAAGAGAGCAGTTTTATTTACGCTTGATCAGCGCTGAATTAATGGATAGCCATCAATTATCTGTGATGGCAAAAATTGAATACAATCAGTTACACACGCAAGCCATGGAGACCACGCTAGCCGATTGGGAGCCGACACTGGTGTCGCATTTACACAAAATAACAGCAGTGAATTAAGCACAGGGAATGAGTAATATGTTGTCTATAATTAAAGGTTTTTTTAAAAAAATCTTACCAGAATTGAAATCAGCGTTGCCTATTTTATTGGCGGTGATTTTTGTGTTGGTGAATGTGGCTATTTGGTGGGCGGGCCCTTGGCTGGTGATTGAAGAGCAAAAGCCGCTTGCCTCCGTTGTGGCGCGCGTGCTTTTTAGTACGATTTTTTCATTATCTTGTTTTACCTTATGGGGCTTGCTGCAATGGCGAAAGGTTAAATCCTACGCCGCGCAAGAAGTCAAAGAGCAGCAATTAAAAGAAGATCCGATTAAAGCCATTGTTGAGCGCCAAGAAGTTGAGCTTAATGAAGTCATGACGCATCTGAAACAAAGCTTAAATAAACGCAATTATTTATATACCTTACCTTGGTTTTTAGTGCTGGGGTTAGAAAATGCGGGTAAAACCAGTCTCATTAATCGCTCTGGTCAGCAATTTGTGTTTTCTTCGACGAAACGCAGTTCTGGGCGTAAGAGTAAAAACCCCTTCTCGTTCGATTGGTGGGTGGGCCGTGATGCGGTACTGATTGATCCCGATGGTGAGCTGTTAACGCAAAAGCAAACTGGCGTCGAAGGCAGTGGTGAAATGGAGCGTCGTTTATGGCTGCATTTTGTGCAATGGTTAGAAAAAACCCGTAATCGTCGTCCGTTAAACGGGGTGGTTTTAGCGATTGATGTGGCAGATATAGTCAGTGCCTCAGTGTCGGATAGAAAAGCCTATGGCCAGCTGATCCGCACCCGTTTACGAGAGTTAATGGAAACATTATCGACGCGTCTCCCTGTGTATATTTCATTGACTAAACTCGATTTGTTGCAAGGGTTTGAGCCTTTCTTCCGTCATTATTCTCAAAGTCAACGTGATGAAATTTTAGGGTTTACTTTTTCATTAAACTCGGTTGATAACCTCGACAGTTGGCTAGATGAGTTTGATACTGACTTTGCTGTTTTTATCGAGCGAGTGAATGCTTGCTTACCTCGGGCGTTATTACAGTGTCGTGATGTTGAAGAGCGTGCTGACATTTATAGTTTTTCGCGTCAAATTGCTGGTGCTCATGGCGTGTTACGTAACTTCTTTAATGAAGCGCTGGCCAGTGATCAATTTTCGACATCAGCCTTGGTGCGCGGGGTGTATTTTACGTCGGTTTACCAAGAAGGCATACCGACCAATGCTTATGTGGATAGCGCTTCACGTAAATATGGCTTGAGTGAAACCATTAATAGTGCTCAAAAAAGTGAAAACTCCACTGCCTATTTTATTCAACCGCTGTTTAAACGCATCATTTATCCCGAGGCAGGATTGGCATCGGATAACTTTAAAGTGGCGAAGCAAAAACGCCGTTTAATGGTGTTGTCTTTTGTGGCGTGTTCTATCGCGTCTGCTTTATTGGTGGGAAGCTGGCATCGATATTACTTACTGAATAATAAACAAGCGGATGCGGTGCTTAATAAAGTGAGTAATTTTAACGAGCAATACCATCAATTTAGTTTCGATGAGGTGGCAAAGAGTATCGTGCCGCCGCTCAATACCATACGCTCTGCTACGTTAGAGTTTGGTTTTTTCCATGAAAAACCGCGTTATATTTCAGATTTAGGCTTGTATCAAGGTCATGTGATTGGTCCGAAAGTAGAGGAGACTTATCTTAACCTGTTGGCATACCGTTATATTCCGGCACTGCTTAAGCAAGTCGCGACGGATATGCTCAATGCCTCGAAAGCCAGTGATGAAAAACTGTCTTTATTGCGAGTGTTTAGAATGATGGTGGATCAAAGTGGTCGCCAAGATAAGTTTGTCACCGATTACTTCGCCTCTCAATGGCAACAAGCCTATGAAGGTAATCGCGTGCTGCAATCTCAATTGATGGCCCATCTTGAGTACGCCCTTAAACACACCAATTTAGAAGCTATGCGCAAAGCGGGCAATGAGGAGGCCATTGATGCGGTCAGTCCTTATGACGGGTTAATTACTCGAACGCAACAAGAGTTAGGCCATTTGCCCATTGAGCAAAGAGTGTATCGTAACTTGAAACAAACGGCTTCTTCTGAGCTGGGTGGGCCACTCGATCTTAAGTTGACCACGGGACCGGCTTTTGAGTTGGTGTTCAGCGATCGCGCCGCCAATGGCAGTTTTGAGAAGTTGAATGTGCCACGTTTACTGACTAAACTAGGATTCAAAGACTACTTTATTCCTAAGTCAGACTCTGTTTCTGAGCTGGCATTAATCGATAGCTGGGTGTTAGGCCAATCACAATCGAGTGACTTTAGTGTTGAAGACAAAAAAGTCTTACGCAACAAAATACGCGATCAGTATATTAATGATTACAACAGCACTTGGCGTTCGGCATTGAATCAATTTAACATCAAAGCCTTTAGAGACATTAACCATGGTGTGTTTGTATTAGACACCATTAGTTCGGGCAGTGAACCCATTAGCCGTATACTCAATACGTTGGCGGAACATACTGAGCTGTTTCCTAATTTGCCCGATGATGACAATGCCAAGACGGCTTTAATGGCTTCGTCTGAATATAAAATAGCCGCGTTAATCGATAGCAATTTCAATAAGATAAACCAGTTAGGTCAAGTTGGAGGGGCGCAGCCTAATTACATGGAAGAAGTCATGGAGTCAGTGACACAACTTCATGGTTATTTAAAGGCGATTCAAGATGCGCCAGATGTGGGTAAAGCGGCTCTGCAAGCGGCGCAAGAACGGCTGACGTTAAATGATGCAGACCCTATTTTTGCGTTAAAACGCATTGCCAGTAATTTGCCTAAGCCTATGGATAGCATCATGGTGAAGCTGGCAAATGAAAGTTGGAAGGTGGTGCTGCAAAGTGCTATCAAACATCTTGAAGTCCGTTGGCACAATGATATTTACCTTGAATATCAGCAAAAACTCGCCTCGCGTTATCCTTTTAATACTGAGACGACGAAACAAGTCTCTTTGTCTGACTTTGAACACTTCTTTGGCCCAGAGGGCACGATCAACGTGTTTTATGAGCAGCAAATGAAGATGTTTATTGAAGAAAATATCAATACCTTAGAGCAGTTCAGTCAAGCTGAGTCGGGTAATGATAACGCGGGTCTGATTCGTAAAGAGGTGATGGAGTCATTAAAACAGGCGCAGAAAATACAAACCGCTTTCTTTAATCGCCAAGGTAATTTGGATGTGCAATTTACCATGCAAGCACTGCAAATGAGCCCGAATAAGCGTCGTAGTGTGATTAATATTGATGGCCAATATGTCGAATATTCTCACGGTCCACAGCGCAGTGTTGAGTTGGTCTGGCCCAATACCTTGAGAAAGTCGGCGGAAAGTAAGTTGACGCTGGTGCCAAGTGCGGCGAATCAATCGCCGCGTAGCTTAGCTTACGATGGTCCTTGGGCTTTCTTCCGATTACTGGATACCGCAAGAATGACTGGTTCGAGCAGTACTAGCATCGATTATCAGTTCTCTATCGATAAAGGGGACGTGACCTATCGTTTGCACACTCAAGATACGGCCAATCCGTTCACGAGTCGTTTGTTAAGCGATTACAGTATTCCTGAAACCCTATATTGATCCAAATATTCGCCTTGAATTCATCTCACTCAGCTTAAACATAGGGCAATGAGTGAGATGACATTCTGGCCATTTTTAAAGGTGGTATTATTGTGACAGAGCAAATCCTCACCGGTGTTAACCGCTTTAAGGTAACGCAAAAACCGGCCTTGCTCAGAGATGACAGTCGTTATCAAGCAATGCGAACTGAAATTAATCGGCGTTATAGCCCGTTAAGTGGCAGAGTCGACTGGGAAAAAGTTAAAACCTTAGCCGAAAGTATTGCTATGGATGCAGGGGCTGATTTACTGATCTCTGCCTATTATTGTGTGGCCGTTTGTAAAACCGATGGGGTAGCGGGTCTCGCTACGGGGCTTGAATTAATGTTGGCTGTGTTGGCCCACGCCAGTAAAGAGTCGAGTCCGTCGGCAGAAAAAACCACCGAGATCATTAATTGGATGATCACCCGAGTGACGCCAGATCTGAAAGAGTTGCTGGGCACGATGGATAATGTTCGCGATTTATATCGTTGTGAATATGCATGTCAGCAATTATTTGAGTTGCTGCAGTCTTATCAGCAAGACTCTTCATCCAACTTAGTGCCCAATCTCGATACATTAGGTTTTTTGATTTTTGAAAAGCTCGATGCGGTGAATCAAATTCACAACGTGGTTCCTACGCTGAACAACCTGAAGAGCAAGAGTAAAGACTCACATCGAAAACTGCTGTTTTGGCGCAGCCTCTCTTTTGTGAGCATGAGTGTGTTAGCGATCACTTTTGTGCTGCTCATGAAGACGCTTTACCGAGAGCCACAGCAAGTGGTGGACTTTTTGGTGGCGCAAACCTCTGCCACTAAAGTCGATTCTTTTGCCGGGCAACAAGAGCCTTCAGCGGTGAAACGCATTAATACTCAAATTGATGAGTTGTTTGCCAGTGTGCCGCCCGCCAATAAAGAGGTGCTGATTTACCCACAGCAAATCGATTTTTTGATTGATTTAGATAAATATTATCAACGTTTTTCTAAAGCTCGTACTCGAATGGCCAATATTAGTCAGCAAATTGAAACATTGGCGAGCAATACGGGTCAAATTGTCCACTTGAAGCAAATGTCCACGGATCTGGATCAATATGCTAGCAGTCTGTCGCCGGTGTTAGGCAGGGCTTACTATATTGATGAAATGTTGGCAACGGCGCAATTACAACGGGCGGGGAAAGAGCTGAATTTACTCGATGGCCAGTTAAAATCATTGTTGATTAAACGCATGCTGCTTAAGCAAGAATGGGCGAAGCAATCCCTCACTGAGGACAGCCTTGAGCGAATAGAAAGTATTGAGCGACTTGAGAGGGTCAGCAGTCTTGAGTCAAAGCCATTAGCGAATAAAAAGTAGCGTCTTGAGTCGAAGCCATTAGCGAGCAAAAGGTCGAGTGCTGATTTCAGCCCTTAGTGAACCCGCAGTCAAGCCTTCAGCTTATTGAAAGCACGAGAAACCGAAATGTTAACAATAAATCACTTAAGCTTGAGTTAGTTGGGTGATTTTTTACCTTACGGGCAAGTTATTGCCCAAGCTGAGCAATAACTTGCCTGATTTGAGCAATAACTTGCTCAGCGTGTGGTTGGATAAATGTCTTTACGATTAAAATCATGGTGTTACAAATTGGCGCGTAAGTTGCTTGCATAAGAGAGAGTAAGAGGCGTTATTACCCCAGTTTCAAATAAGATCTTGGTGGTAACGTATTGGTAACATTATTTAATGCAATGTTTTAACTTGAAGCGTTGAACATTTTGTATTGAGCAGTGTTTAGGGACTCATATGTGCAAGTGTGGTTATTTTTATGACTTGTGCATCAAACATCGTTAAGGAATTAAGCTGTGCCAACACCATGTTATATCTCTATCTTAGGTCAAACTCAGGGACTCATCACTGCAGGGGCATTCACTGCAGATTCAGTGGGTGATATTTTCGTTGAAGGTCATGAGAATGAAATGCTAGTGCAAGCGTTTAGTCATGTCATCAATGTACCCATCGATCCTCAGTCGGGCCAGCCTTCGGGGCAACGCGTACATAAACCTTTTACGTTTACCGTGGCACTCAATAAAGCCGTGCCGTTAATGTATAACGCCTTATCCACGGGTGAAAAACTCAATAATGTAGTACTGAAATGGTACCGCACGTCGACTGAAGGCAAACAAGAGCAATTTTTTATTACCTCATTAGAGGGGGCGACCATAGTGAATATTGAGTGTCAAATGCCCCATTGCCAAGATCCGCAGCAATCTGATTTCACTCAATTGCTAAAAGTGTCGCTTGCTTATCGTAAGGTGAGCTGGGATCACATCACGGCAGGCACCGCAGGCAGTGATGATTGGCGTAAGCCTAGCGAGGCTAAATTAGATTTAATGCAAGCATTGCAGGGGTAATAAACTTGCTTATCAATAGTGTGATTGCATAAGGAGTAAGGCTTCATTAATCCCAAACCAGTGCATCTTTAGCGGGTTTGGGTTGAAGCCTTTTTACACGCTTGTCATATAGAGAGACGACAGAGTCAGTCGTCAGATACAGTGATGGAAAATATTTAATAAGTAAAATTAATGGCTTAGATTGATTTTGTTAATCATGCGAGCATAAAAATCATCAATAGAGTCAGCAATAGAGTGAGCCAATGTCGTTTATTCAAGCTTTGCCGATAAGGTGATGTGGGACATAACAAAAAAGGATTTTATTAGACATGACGGTATCGGGAAGTGAGATATTAACGGGTTCTGGTCTGCGTTATCATTTTAGCGCCGAAGGACTGGATGAAACGAGTTTCGATTTAGTCGACTTTAGTTTTGAAGAGCGCTTATCACAGCCCTTTGAGGTCAAACTCAGTTTGCTAAGCCGTCAAAGTGATATTGATCCTGCCGATGTGGTGGACTTATCAGGCTTGATGCAGTGGGCGGTGAACGGTGAAACCCAGCGTCAAGTGCATGGTGTTGTCAGTCGCTTTACCAAAGGTGATACTGGTCATCACCATACTCAATATTATCTTACCTTAGTGCCGGCGTTATCCCACTTAAAGCTCAAACACAATAGCCGTATTTTTCAACAGCAAAGCGCGCTGGCGATCATTGCAACCTTACTCGGTGACATAGACATTACTGACTTTGCCTTTAATTGTGATCCCAGTCTCAGTGAAAGAGTGCGCGAGTATTGTGTGCAATACCGTGAAACCGATTTTGATTTTTTCAATCGTTTGGCCGCCGAAGAAGGTTTGTTTTATCATTTCGAACATACTGAGAGTAGCCATACGGTGGTGTTTAGCGACAGTCCGCTTAAACTCACTAAGCTCGGTGAGTCGTTCCCCTACAATGCGCTCATCGGTGGCGTGAGCGATGTGCCTTTTGTTAAACAGCTCAGCTTTACCCATAAAGTGCGTCCTTCGAGTGTCAGCTTGAAAGATTCAAGCTTCAAACAACCTGAGTACAGTTTTTTACATGAATCTCTGGCCAGTGATCTTGCTCATCAGCGAGACACTTATGAGCATTTTGATTTTCCAGGCCGCTATAAAAGTGATGCTGCAGGTGCACCGTTTGCCCAA
This sequence comes from Shewanella surugensis, assembly GCF_023284005.1. GTDB lineage: Bacteria > Pseudomonadota > Gammaproteobacteria > Enterobacterales > Shewanellaceae > Shewanella > Shewanella surugensis. Next base: position 11,153 of record NZ_JAKIKS010000052.1, on the reverse strand, counting down.
GCAAGATTAGATTATCTACGCCGTGATGCCAAAGTGGGCCGGGCAAAAAGTAACATCATGGCCGCTAGCGCGGGCTATAAGTTTGATTTAGTCGAGCATTTAGAGACTGAATGTAATCGTGATTGGTTACTGACGTGCGTTGTGCATATTGGTGTGCAAGGGGCGGCGAGCGAAGAGACCAACAGCACCACGCCGACCACTTATAACAATGATTTTTATGTTATTCCGGCCAATAGTGCTTGGCAGGCAACGCCCACGACTAAGCCGTTGATCAATGGCGAGCAAATTGCCACGGTAGTGGGGCCAGAAGGCGAAGAAATTTTTTGCGATGAATTTGGTCGGGTGAAACTGCAGTTTTCGTGGGATAGATACAGCGACGGCGATGACTTATCCAGCGGCTGGGTACGTGTCAGTCAAGGTTGGGCGGGAGCGCAATTTGGCATGATGTCGGTGCCGCGCATTGGCAATCAAGTGATTGTGTCTTACTTCGAAGGTGATCCCGATCAACCCATTATCACTGGTCGCAGCCATGATGCGGTCAATACCCCCGCCTATGCCTTGCCGGAGCATCAAACGCGTACGGTACTGAAAACCAAAACCCACAAAGGTGAAGGCAGTAACGAGCTGTATTTTGAAGATGAAGCGGGCGAAGAGGCCATTTATTTTCATGCTCAAAAAGACATGAATACTTTGGTGGAAAATGTTCAGCGGCATGTGATTAAACACGATCAGCATTTAAGCGTGGCCAATAATCGCGTCAGCCTGATTAAGGGCAAAGATCATTTAACCATTAAAGGCGAAAGCCGCATGCAAGTGGGCAAAGATCACTCGATGCAAGTCAAAGGCAGCCAACATCAAAAAATTGCTAAAAAATATTTGCTTGAGGCCGGCAAAGAGGTGCATTTTAAATCCGGCGGAAAAATCGTTATCGAAGCGGGCGCCGAAGTCACCTTAAAAGTCGGCGCTAGCCTAGTCAAAATCGATCCCGCGGGTGTGCATCTGGTCGGCTCAGCGATTAACCTCAACTCCGGCGGCGGCGCAGGCAGTGGCAGCGGTTACGGCGGTAAAGCGCCCGAACTGCCAAAAGCCGTCGAAGAGGCGGTAGTGGCGGAAGAGGTGGCGTTGCAACTCGAAGAAGCCAGTATGGAAATGCTCGCCATTGCTGATATACCCATGACCAGTTTGTGTCAAAAGCAACTCGACGGTTCTTGTCCATTAGAAGATTGTCCATGTTTACAGGGGGCATGATGCAAAACGTATCTGTTATACGAAATGCTCCGGCAATGCAAGAATTAGATGAGGCTTTAGATCATTGGCTGGTGGCCGATATCAGCCGTGCCGATGATGCCATGGTGCAAGCTTACACTCATGAAAAACAGCCCGAGCTGAGAAAACTCTTTATCGGTAGTGCCTTTGAATATTTAGCCGATCAAAGTCCGGTGATTTTCAAGATAAGCGCTAACAGTTCGTTATTACCCATATGGCAGCAAGATGCTGGCTGGCGCACAAGTAGCGTGCTGTTTTCTGTGCCCAAAGGCGCAGATGTGTCAGTAGAGGGAGGATTAATTGAACATCTACAAGCCTTGATGAGAGTCAAAGTCACAGGCAAGGTCATCTTGTTTCGCTTCTATTCCAGTAAAATTTGGCAGGGTGTCGCCAGTGAATTAAGTGCTAATGACATTAACACCATTCTTGGGCCTGCCGCAGGTTTAAGCTGGTTTGATAAACAACAAAGTATGCAATCACTGAGGCGCGAACAGCGACAGCATAATAACCAGCCATCAAAGCAGAAACTCATTCACAGCAGCGAGGTTTGGATAGCACCGCCTACCCCTTATGTATTGCAATCAACTGTATGGACTAAATGGATTTAATCACACATGGCAACTGAAAATATTTACACAATCGTTGAAGGAGATTGTTTAAGCGTCATTGCTAAACGATACAACACATCAGTCGATGAGCTTAAAAAGCTCAATATTGATGAAATCAAAAATATTGAGCTGATTTTTACGGGGCATGAACTTAAATTACCCAGTGAAGGCGAGAATACACTCCCTGAGGAGTTTACGCCCGCTGATATTAAAATAGGTGAACGCACCGATTTAGTCACGCCACCTGAAGAGTGTGCAGGTGAAAAAACCACCTGTGGCGGAGTGAATATTGATTATGTGGATATTTTATATGTGCCTGCTCATCCACAAACGGGCAAAAAAGTCTGGTATGCCCTCACTCAAGAGGCGCTAGATAAAGTCAAACAAGAGCAAGGCTATATGGCCAGTGCGATTACTGATAATGAAGCGGCAACATTAGACAATTTAAATAACTTAGGTTTGCTATCTAAATTTCAAACTAAACCTCATGATGCATTTTTTGAAGAGACAATACAGAGAGATAAGTATCGTGCCTTGCTCACGTTTCAAACAGCATTGAATGTTAATAAAGATCAAGATGCTTGGACGGAAGAGCTTATTAATAAAAGTGCGATGACATTTGGCTTTTGTTATAGCGATAAAATTGCGAGGAAGCTTGAACTAGCAGCAGAGCAAGTACGATTAACATGGCGTGTGGGAACACCTGAAGAAATTGAGCAGTGGATAGCATCAACATATGACCGCTCACGTAAGCAAATTTCTAAGAAAATATTAGAAGACTTACTTGAGTTTTTGCAAGACGAGATAGAAGCGCTCGAAAAGCTGGCCGAGAAACAGGCTAAAAAGTTAAAGGCCGATGATAAAACTCATTTTGTATATGACCGTCAGGGTAAATATTTTACCAGTGAGCGGCAAAAAGATATTGCTGAAACAATCCAAACATTAGTGAAAAAAAGAAATAGTTTTAATATTGATGAGAAAAATATCCTTGTTAAAAGCCATGAGGATGCACGCAGCATTATAAAAGATTTTTGGCATGAACAAATGTATTTGAATCCTCAGATATTAACTTTTACTCGTGCTTTGTGTAAATTAAATGACTATGGTTTTGTTGTAAAAGAGCAATGCCTTAATCCTCATTTACTTGAAGGCACTGATGAAGCTCATTATATTCCTAAAGGATTGAAAACGGGTTGGTTAGAGTCGGATTGGCGCGAAGCGGGTTGGTTTAGCCTCGCCGATGAACTCACATTTGATCAAATAAAAGCAGTTTATGATGGCATCGGTGGTGATAAGCTGGATCCTAAAGCCAGTGAACAGGCAAAAATTCAGTCGCTCTTTACTCAAAAAAGTCAGTATAGCGTTGAGTGGGCTTATTATCCTACGAAAGCGCTATTAACTTTGATTGATCGAACTCTTAAAAAAGATCTAAATGCGCTAAAAACCCTGCTGGGTCAGCAAGGGGTCACCTTACCCGATTACTTTAAAAAAATATTATGGATTAAAAAAGTTGCCCTTGCTCGCATCGAGTTTTTGAAGAAAATAGCCGAAACCAAAGCGCAGGAAAATGCGGCCAATTTATTGTACTTTTCTGGTTTTCACACTCCGTTGGCCAGCTATACCCTATTGTGGGACGAAGACAAGTGGAAAACCCAGCCAAAAAAACTGGGTAAATTCATAAATAAGGCTGGAATTGCAGATGTGCAGCCTGTGGAGTGCTTCTTGTTATCAGAGCAAGGTAAAGCTATTTATTTGCGCGGCCCTTGGTGGTACATGCCCAAACCCTCATCATCTGCTACCGATCCTATGAGTGTATTAGCCTTAAAGCATGTCAAAGTCATTACCACTCAAATACCTTCGCCAAGCAGTAATGGTCCCGGTGATGGTGCTGTATCTTTTGCAGGCTTGATGGAAGCAGTCAAAAAAGGCTCTGAACTATCTTTGGGCACCAGTATCGCCGCCGTCATGCATAAAAATGAAAGCACATTTTGGCAAGATCAATATCATTATGAAGGAGGAGAAGGCCAAGACGGCAAATCGGGGTATATCAGTAACGCCCAAGCGCAGTTTCTGCGTTTTACCTCAGAGTCGACGGCAAATATTGGTTTACCGACCGATAAAGTCGGCGGATTGAGTATCGATAAAACCTTTTCGACGGGGGCGGCAGTTAAGTTTGGCTTTAGTCTGTTCAGTGCCCAGTATACTTTTGAAACGTGGCTGCCGTTAGCAAAAGATAATAATGGTTTAGCGGATGCCAAGGATCCCCAAAAGGCCAAAGTGACGGGTTACCCTTTAATATTGGATTATGTCACTCAATCAGATGAGCATAAAGCCTATTATGCGGGTGACATGTGTTTCAAAATTAGCGTCAGTGTGTACGGCATGGCGGCAGCCAGTATTAATCTGAGTGCAGGGATTGAATTGGGGCCGTCATCGAATAATGATGAAATCGGTGTTAGAGGGCGAGCTTATAAAGAAGCGGATTACAATCAAGCAAGAAGCTTTAAAAAAGGGTCCGTTGGCGAAACACAATACATTTCAGGTAGTGTGCCTGCGCTTGAAGGGGCGGCACAGGTGGGTGTTGGAGTGAATGCCTTTGCGGGTGTTGAAGCGGGTGGCATGGTGAAAGGCGAAGTCTTTTGGCGGCCACCGATGTTTCAATATGCAGCAGATCAAGCCAGTACACAAATAACAACCAATACCAATGTACTCGCTTCGCTTGGGAGTATTACCGCACAAGCATCTATCAGTTTTGGTATCGGCGGCGATGCGGCCATTAAACTGGTTTACGACAGTGGTTGTTTAGTCTTGATCACCGCAGCAAAATGGGCTTGTGGCCCCGGGGTGGGTGGTAAAATTGCCATCGCACTTAACCCCTATAACATCGATGCCTTTATCGGCAGTTTATTAAATCTGCTCAATAGCTCAGGTTTTAAGCATTTGCGCCTCTTAGGTGATGAGACGGGTGGTAAGTCTGATGTTATGAATGAAACGTTTGTGCGTTTGAATGAGCAATTGACGCTCGCCGTGTCTTTAGGTTTAACCATGGCCGATATGATGTTACTGCCGTTTGAGGTATTAGCCGATTATAAAAAGTCGGTTATGAAAGAAGAATATGCCCCCACAATTGCAAAACATATTATAAAAAAAGATGAAGATGCAAATAAAGTAGCGTTAAAAACTCAAGCGTGGGTGCAAAATTTACCGCCGGAGACCTTAGCGCCGTTACTCACTTGTTTGATAAATGCACAAGAGTATAGCCTGATAGAAAAGTGGGACAAATGGAACCCACCTTGGTCTGATAATGAAGATAAAGCGACACAAACTGATACTAATAACCAAGCTCAATTACAAGCTGTATTACAAATTTTGGCGTGGATCACCCCAGCGTCAAGTGCGAGTGATGAGGAAATACAAAACAAGTGCCGCCAGTTTGAAAAAACCCTATCGATTATGACCAAATCATTGGGGCAAGATGCGGTTAATTACCAAGATAAATGGCAAAGTTTTAGAGTTAATTGGCTGCAATTGGCAGAGTTTGTGGATAAGTATGACAAGCCTGATGAATCAGGTATCAAATATGGTGTAATTAATTTTAACAATTCTATGAAGATTCTTTGTAAAAACATGTGTGTCTTTAGCTATAAAAAGCTGAGTCATGATCGCAATGATGGTACCGCGTTTAAGACAAATAAGACATGTTTCTTGGCTTACTATGCTGGACCTATGTTAACTGACGAACAGAAAAAAGAAGTGGAGATGGTTAAGCAGCAAATTAAGCAGTATCAGGCACAGCCTTATTTACTTGAAATATAAAAGTATTAAGCATAAAAAATGGATATAGGAATAAAGAATAAAAAAATGATAAAAAAATGATAAAAAAAATATTAAAAATAACGGCTGGATTATTAATCTTTGTTATTGCTATTGGTATTTATAGAAGCCTACCAACTAAGGCACAACGATTAACTAGTGAGAACAATGCTCTGGGGTATGTGGAGCTATTAGCGCAAGCAAAAAACAGTCAACCTAACCCGAATATGTATGCGTCTAGTCAAATTACGCCGGATAACCCATTGTTTGATGGCGTGTTGGCTTTTCAGCGAGGTCGTTATGGACTTGCGGAACAAAAGCTAAAGCCTTTAATGGAAGCGGGTAATCTCGATGCCATGTTTTGGTATGCTGAAACCATCATGGGGGCCAGTGTGTTAGCGACTGCTGAAGCGGGAGACTTATTAGTGAAGGCTGCAGAGTTAGGCCACCCCTATGCGGCACTCAGATTAGATCCTGACTCTTATGATTGCCAACAATCCCTTGGTAATCGCTGTAGCCAAGACTGGGTGAAAAAAGGCCAAGCTAAATTAAAACAGTTGGCAGAACAAGGCGATGTTAAGGCGCTATATTATGCTAATGTGCGCGATAAACGCGGCTCAGCCGAAGACTATCAATACAATATCGATTTGGTGACCCAAGTGGTTGGTCAAGGTTACTATGCACCACTGGTCGAACAGTTAATAAGGATAAGTCACTCCAAGTCATTGACTATAGGAAAAAAACAAGCCCTTGTTGAGTTGTTAACTTTGGCTGCAAATAATAACTTTGTACCTGCAATGGCCGCATCTTATAAATATATAAAGGACAAAAATCCTCAGAAAGCTGAAAAGTTGTTGCTTAAATTAGCGAGATTAGGGAATCGAATGGCAATAAATGCTATTTTTCATTTTGATTTCCAAGCGCTGCAACAAGGTGATGAAAGTAAATTTTTTAATGCCTATAAGTTTGCTTTGGTCAGGGAGATAATTTTCAGAAAGAACAATAATGCGGAATCTATGGGCTGGGCCATTATAAGGAAAGAAATTCGACCCTTTAGGGATGGTGAAAAAGATCGTATTAAATTGGTTGCCGATGAATTTATCAGTCAAATGACCCCTGTGATCTATATTGATGAATTACATACTGAATATAATAAACATCAGTAATGTAGCCGCTTCACTTTTTATTATTTAACGATTCTTAATTTAATCCGTCTTAATTTAGCTACTGCAGTATTGTCTTTTTAGGCAATACTGCGGTAGCTATGTTTATAGTGCATGTTTTTCAAAGCCCTAGCTAGCACGTAAGAGTGAGCATTTAGCATGGGCTCTCTATTTCAAAAGAGGCCCTGCTGCTTTTTATTATTTCCACATTGAAAATACCAGTCAATTTACTGCACAAGATCATGTGTCAGATTTTAGTGAGGACGAGCAGACTATCCGTTTCATAAAAAGTGGATACATAAAGAGTGGGCATAACAAGCATATTTTTGATGACAATATTTATTTTGAGTGAATACAAATAAAAGAGAGCAATATGGATAAAGTAGCAAGCTTACAAGGCGCTGGAGAACCTCCAGAATCAGATGGTCATTATTATGCTGATTCGGCCTTTTCTTCAAATAAGAGCAGTGACATGTGGCAACAGCAAGCCCCCAATAAAAAACATGCGCTGTCTGGTATGTTTGCCATGTCTTTCGGGGACATTCGTCATGTGATCCCCAGCGGCTATATTCATGACAGCCATGAGATTATTCATGCACCGATGGATGAAGCTGAGCAGGCCACTATTCCGTTGCGTTTCGATCATGAAAAAATTTGCATGGTCAAAGGCACTCGTGATTTTTTCGCCATTATCTGTACGCTGGGTGGTTATATGTCCCTGATTTTTTTGGGGGGGGGTCATTATAGTATGCTTATTATTAATGCTTTTATTTATGAATGATAAAGAATTATTTGAATATTTGATCGAGTTTACTCTTGATTTTGGAGTTGGAGGTGCATTCATTGGTGGGTTAATGATTTTATTAACTAAACTTCCGGTTTCAGTAGGCAAAATCTTCTTTGGTGGTGCTGTACGCGATTTTGAGTTTAATCGCCGCACGGGGATGCTGACCCGCTGGAAGTATATTCCACTGACGGGGATTAAGCGCCGTACTATTAGTAAGCCTTTTAGCGAGTTTGTGCCCTATTTACATAATATTGTTACGGGTGCGGGCACCAGCGCTGGTTGGAATATGATCATGATGCATAAGGATTCTCGTCGGTTAAGTTTTGGCTCCTTCGGCATGATTAACATCACTTCTCGTGGTGATGCCATGGCTTTCTGGGACTTTATTCAATGTTATATGGACATCAGTCAGCCGCTACCCGATAGCCCGCTATTAGAAGTCAATCGCCAACTCGATCCCGTCACCCGTGAGCATGATAAACAAACTCACCGCCCAGAACGTTACTGGCGTGATATGACTCATAACGATATTCAACTCAAATCCTTGGACATGCAATCGAGTATTTCGCGCCTCGCCGCAGGTGAAGAGAGTTAGAACATATGCGTAATAGCAATACTGCTCCCGGCTCGCCTGTGCTGTTAAATAAAAAGAAACGTTAACACATCCTATCAATATTCATGTAGGCATTCACGCACTGGAGTGAATGCCTGCGGTAGCTATGGCGGAAATTAGTTTGATGAAAAGTTTCACTTAGCCTTGCCGCTTCACTTCATTCACCACGACTATCTATTTCGAGATGGGGTTTGAAACGACGATGGGGGCCGCGCCTAACGTCCCTAATGATGACTCTACTAGAACGGACTGTCAGAACGGCTTATGTGTGTTAAGAGCGTGTCGAGAAGGGTCATAATTATCTCTGTTTCTTTGAGATGTTGTGCTCAAAGTAAGGTGAATTCGGAGTACATCTTACCAAATTAATCTTGTAGGTTTGTTGTTTTAAATTTGATTTGTTGGTTTCGTTCTACCGGTTGCGGAGCGAATGATATAATGCTGATGAATATTTGATCAGCTGAGAACTCAAAGTTGGCATCATCCGCTCCAGAAGCGCATTTGCTTTTAGCATTTTTACCGATAATTGTGCTATCACTGTGTATAAATCGCCAATGGTACTTACGGAGATCTGTATCAACAGTTCCAGATTTAGTACATTCATGGCCTTCTATGGCTATTGTTCGTGTTGTGAGAGTGGTTAGTCCTTTTCCGATTTGTATACTTTTGTTTTACTATCTGCTGCATGATTAGCAACAATGACAAATTGGCAAGCTGCGATAGCTGGTAAAGTAAATTTATGTATTCCTCTGTCACCATCAAGGGGGATTTCTGCACTTGGTGGGACACAAAGGCTGTGATCAACATTTATATTGCCTCCTTCTTGAATAATATATACATCAACATCTGTGGTTTTATTATTTGTTATTGTGAGGGTTGCATTACTGGTATTAGCAATTGATTCCATACAGAAAAGAAGTAGAAAAAACCCAGTTAACGATGGCTTAATTAGCACACCTTTATTGTTGAGAATATATAAATATTAGGTAGGAACATTTGTTTGGTCAAAAATTTTTCATTTTTACCCTTGAACTTTATTTGAGCCGTCCCTATATCAGTAATGAGGCCGATTGACAGGCTTTAACTTATCAAAGTAGTGCCGAAAGGGCTGCATGACACCAAAGTGACAACGAGTGTTAATGGTAAGGCATCAAGTGCGGCAATAGCCGGCTTATTATTTAAATATTGCTTATTAATGAGGATATTACTATGCGTAATTATGATCTAACTCCCCTATACCGTAGCGCCATTGGTTTTGACCGTTTAGCTCAGCTCGCAGAGCATGCGGCAACGAAGAAAGCCAACTCTGGTTACCCGCCTTATAATATTGAATTACTCGATGAAAATAATTATCGGATCACGATGGCGGTGGCTGGGTTTAATATGAATGAGCTTGAAATAACCAATGAGGGCGATAAGTTGTTGGTTAAAGGGGTTAAGCCCGAAGCCAGTACTGAACGTAATTACTTATATCAAGGTATTGCTGAGCGGGAATTCGAACGGACTTTTCAGTTGGCCGATCATGTGAAGGTTGTTAGCGCCAATCTTGAAAATGGCCTGCTTGATATCGATCTTGAACGTGAAGTTCCTGAGGCATTAAAGCCAAGAACAATTGCTATTAATCAAGGCAAGGTTGTCAACACCGACAGTTAAATCCATGTAGAACTTAATTGAAGGGAGCTAAAGGCTCCCTTTTAGCTTTTTTAAAAGTGGAGTCCCTCAGATACTGAGCCAATTTATCCTATTGCCACTTAATTGATTTAAGTTAAACAGGGCTAGATTGGTGGATTAACTAGCATATAAGCTATAAGCGATTAATATAGCAGCAGTCATGCGGTTTTTTAGGATTAATACTTGTCAAGTGGGCACTAGATGGTTATATTGCAGCACGAATTCGGAGGTCGTCTCATTAACTTAAATGAGATTAGCGAATTTAGTTTTATACGGACGCGGGATGGAGCAGTATGGTAGCTCGTCGGGCTCATAACCCGAAGGTCGTTGGTTCAAATCCAGCTCCCGCAACCACTTTCTTTTTCTCATAGAAAGAAAAAATAATGAGAACACAATCGGACGCGGGATGGAGCAGTATGGTAGCTCGTCGGGCTCATAACCCGAAGGTCGTTGGTTCAAATCCAGCTCCCGCAACCACTTTCTTTTTCTCATAGAAAGCCAAAATAATGAGAGCACAATCGGACGCGGGATGGAGCAGTATGGTAGCTCGTCGGGCTCATAACCCGAAGGTCGTTGGTTCAAATCCAGCTCCCGCAACCACTTTATTTACTCATAGAAAGCCAAAATAATGAGAGCACAATCGGACGCGGGATGGAGCAGTTTACTAACAAGTTAGTCGAACTCAGCTTTTTATAAAGAAATTGGCGAAGGTCGTCGCCATGCTCTAATAAGCAGTAATCCAGCTTTTGTATCCACTTTCTTAACTCTGGCATATTGCAGTTGATAGGCAAGAGAGTGAAAGTAAAAAGCAAGGCTAAAAATAAAAATCGGACGCGGGATGGAGCAGTATGGTAGCTCGTCGGGCTCATAACCCGAAGGTCGTTGGTTCAAATCCAGCTCCCGCAACCACTTTTAATTTTCTTCAATATTTTCTTCAATATTTTCTTCAATATTTTCTTCAATATTTTCTTCAATATTTTCTTCAATATTTTCTGTATTATTTTTCTTTTTACTCCTCTTTATCGTTCAATCTTAATCTGTATTATCAACTCATTTTCTTCACTTCACTTAGCTTCTTCATCATCCTGTTTTTAGCTCATTGCTATGATTTGACTGTTACTATCGTTACTATCGTTACTATCGTTACTATCGTTACTATCGTTACTATCGTTACTATCGTTACTATCGTTACTATCGTTACTATCGTTACTATCGTTACTATCGTTACTATCGTT
>NZ_JAKIKS010000051.1 GCF_023284005.1 Shewanella surugensis | reverse complement strand
TGCGGTGCGCCAAGTCAGCGAAATAAGCTAAAAAAGGCGAGTTGGGACGATGATTACAGGGCAAAAGTTTTCTTTGGTTAATTATCCGACAAAGTATGCTCCCGCCCTGGTATGATTACCACGATGGCATTGAAGTCCATGCTGGGCAATATCAAATCTAAAGGCTGGTAAACATACACCATTTTTAGGATGGTTTACGTCGTAATTTGATAACTTTGCGTTGTTAGCGAGAGACGGGTAACCTTTAAACAGTTTTACCGAAATCAAATGGTGTTTCTGTGTTGGATATTCAGGATGTTTTAGGCTTACAGCTTTATTGACGTCATCGAGTTTTTTTGTTCCAGAAAGGTAATCTTCCCGAGTTGCTTTGCTATCTATACCTGCCCCATAAAGCACCCAAGGTTCTAAACCTGCACCAACCCATTTTTTCGCATAATTACTACTATGTTTTAGTTTGCCATTATCTGGATATTTAATTTTTTTCTTATGCTTTCCCTTACAATCTTTCCAGTCACATTTGTAGGTTTTATCATCCTCGTCATCTTGTTTTTTATTGCTGTTCTTTTCCCTTAAAGGCGTCACAAAGGTGCGGGTATTGAGATCCGGTTGATCATTAGGGATGGAGTGATCTTTTTTATACAGTTGGGGTTTGTCATGTTTGTTGCGCACGACTTTAAGGGCGTCTTTCATCTCCCCTAGTACTTCAACGGTTTCTTCCAGTACTTTGCCCGCTCTGCGGCCATTGGCAGCAAGTAAGAGTGATGCACAAGCCATAGGGCCACCGACTCCCCCCGCAAGCGTGCCTAATGCAGTGCCACCACTCACTACTGCCGTATCCATACCCAATTGAGTGGCATGATAAGCGCTCATCTCGACCACTTTGTCTGGCGGCAAAGCCGCCAACATACGCGCCGGTAAACTGGCAATGAGTTCACGACCTTGAGTGTCGCTTAGCAATAGAATGAGCATTCCATGGTTTCAGTGGCTTCCCACATGCCTTGTTTACCGCGCTCTTTCCAAGCTTGAAATTTGTCTTCTAATGCATCGACATCCCCCGTCACGATGGCCTCAATCAGCATGGTGATGTTAATGTCGGCGGCATCAAGCAGATCACCAAAGTCGCCTAAATCCGGCAAGTATTCGTTAACGCCATTAGACACACCCGCTTGAGTGGCCTTCACCATGTCCCATGACTGGCTTAAAAAAGATTGATTATTGAAAGACTGACTCTGGTTATTCATTTCGGCGAGTTTGTTATTCACGGCCTCACTAAAAGCCTGCGTCACTGGCACCTTTTGCTGCTTATTGAGTGTATCAAAAGCATTTTGGGCGCTTTGTTTGGCACTGTTAGTGATCGCGGTATCGAGCTTGCTATAGGCTTGGTCGAGCTTATTTTGTGCTTCAACCGCTAAGGCTTCATCGCCAAATAAAATGTAGGCCGCGTGGTTAGTATTCGGTTGGACTTCCGCCTTGCCTGATTTATCCAGCGTGCCGGTGATTTGGGTATTTTTACCGTCCTCCATGATGACGGTATAAGGCACGTTAGCCGCCTTGGTTTGTTCTTTATCGTCATACACCAATTTAAAAATAAGCCGATTGGGGGCCATGCCGAAGCTGGGGGCGATGTTAGATTTAGGCGGCTTTGGCGGCGGATCATTAATGACAGGTTCTTTAATGAGAGGCTTCATTGGTAGAGCTGGGTGTAAGCTGTCAGACGACGGGTTTTGATACGTCATGCCGCCAATATTAATCCCGCCGCTGGCTGTGCCTAAACGGTTATCGATGGCCTTAATGACATCGATCGGATAGTCATGGTTTACCGCAGGATTGACGAGCCTAATTTGCATTTTTTTGAACTCATTAATCATCGCCCGAATTTTGTCTTCTTGGCTGAGTTCTACATCGGGGAAGCCCATAATAAACATGGCCGATCGGGGTTTATCGAGGAGTAAGAGTTTTTCACCGCGAGAGAGGGCGCTTTTAAGGCTAGATAAGGACTCACCCGTGCTTAAGAAAGCCTTTAAGTCGGTGTCTCTGAAATAAGAAAAATCTGTTTCAATGCTTAACGCTTCATACTCCATCAATTGATGGAGTGACACTATCTTCCCTGACATACGACTTCCTATTCCTTGATTGTCTTTCTTTAAGTACGTCTTTACTTAAAACTGATCGTCCTTCCCTAAGAGCGGTTAATTTACCACAATCCATTAATAAGAAAAGGGATTTATTTTCCTGTTATGGGCATGTTTTCACAACTTAAGGGTAGAAAGCGAGTCAGTAATGCGCTAAATTGGCGCGCAAAAGACACCAGCCGTAAAGGGATAGACGATGGAAAAATGGAGCAGTGACACACCTGAAAGAGGAACAGTCGATATAGCGACTAACGATCAACAAACAATTGAATACATAGAACGAGATGGATTTTGCTTCGGTCATCCCAATGACGAGCATACCGTGACCTTTGGAATGTGCGCCCATGGCTTACCGGATTTATTGATCTCATCCAGAGACTTAGAAACCAATAAAATCATTCTATCGAAAATAGGTAAAGACTGGCTCAAAAACGGCGTCAACCTCAACACCAGAGATGATTTGTTTGAATACGATAACGGCAAGCCCCTTATATTAAAATTTAATGTCATCTATAACGGTGAGTCCATGTTCAGCCATAATATGGATTTTTATCGCACTCACCCACAATACCAGAAGCTATATTCACCTGAAGTGGTGCAAGTGCTTTGGCAAAATGACCAAGGTTTATACCCGAACGAAGAAGGTTATAATAAAGCTTGTTATCAGCATTACTTTAACCCTTGGGTTATCGATACGAGGCACTAAAGCAGTCCTAAATGCTCAGACTACGCAGCCTCGCTTTTCTTACTATTAAAAAATGAAGAGTTATAGACAGCAAGCACAACCAACCACAAAAAAAGCGCCACTCCGGCGCTTACTGTTCTACTCACTATTTGCTCTATCTAACAGGGATCTCTCGCTTACAGCCCCGCTAAGATCACTTCTGCTTTACTGACTTCAAATGATTTTGGCGCTTCAACATTAAGCGTGCTGATCACGCCATTGTCTATCACCATAGCGTAACGCTGTGAGCGTACGCCGCCGAAACCAGCGGTATCCATCTCGAGCCCTAATGCTCTAGTAAAACTGGCATCACCATCTGCTAGCATCATTAACTCTGATGCATTTTGTGCTGCTCCCCACGCTTTCATAACGAAGGCATCGTTGACTGACACACAAGCAATGATATCGACGCCTTTGGCTTTAAACTCATCGGCGAGCACCACAAAACCGGGTAAATGAGACTCTGAGCATGTTGGAGTAAAGGCACCTGGAACGGCAAATAAAACAACTTTCTTATTGGCAAATAACTCAGCCACGTCATGGTTAACCATGCCGTCCTTGGTGAGTTCACTTAAGGTAGATTGGGGAAGTTTTTGGCCTGTTGCGATCATTATACTTGTACTCAACTTGTGGATTAATGGACTGAAAAAGCGAATATCAGGAACTAATATAAGCAGCTTAGCATACAAGAAACCACCACTGAAGCATTCAAAAAATGACACTACTCCTCTTTTTCTGAAGACAATTTATTAAGTAAAGCTGTTTTCTTATCTTCATCCATGCTCTCAAGTAGGTATAGCAATTTTGCCGTGGTTTCTGACTCACAAAAAAAGTAAGCCACAGGCACACCTAACTCATCGGCTATTGCCTTTAAGGTATAAAAATCAGGTGTATGCTTACCTTTTTCATATTGATTCATGCGCGTACTCGCAGTACCAGGATCCATACCTAGCTGAAGGCCCAGCTGCTTCTGGCTGATCCCCAAGGCAGTTCTTGCTTGTTTAAGCCTAAAAGGCAATGGGTTGGTAAGTTTATCCGCCACGTATTTGTCATTATTTGATCCTAGATAACTTAGATTGTCTTCGTTTTTTCACTTAAGGTATACTAAGGAATCCTTAGCTTTTTAGGTTCTCTTGTCAAGTTTTAAACAAGATCAAACGAGAAACTAACGAATAGCGAAGCAAAAAAACAAGTATTGATACTTTATAAATTGTCATGGAGTGGCACATTACATATTGAAATTAATAACAATTGGTAAATATTTTGACCTCATCAATGATCCCAATAAATGAAACACTGCTGAATATTTTACAGGATAAAAATCTTAAAAATTTTACAGCTATTCAACTGAAAAACATGTGTATTAAAGCCTTACCTCTGGCAAATACAAAAGAAACAGGCCAATTAGTCTACCGTGGCTTAAGGCGATTACATCAGGCTGGGTTTATCGATAAGAAGCCACATACAGCTTCCAAAAAACAAACACATATTTTTTCAAAAACAACCTTATTTAATCCAGCTCACCTCGTTGCTAGTCAACCACGCAAAGGCCAGAAAATGAATATGACTCCCTCCTCAACACCTACTCCAACGACGACGAGTGCTCACACCAAACTGAAAACCACGCTTAATCAATATCAAGTTGATCTGTTGAGTAGTATTGGTGAAGCCGAAGAATTTAAACGACTTTTTGAAGAATATCCTTACGCTAAATCATCGCTCTACCCTAAATACATGCAAGCAAGAAACCAAAGCTCCACTTTAGTCGGTAGAATTAAAGCCATAGAAGTTTGTTTGAATGAACTTCAAGGCTTGCCATCATGAAATTAAGGGCATGGCAGCAAACGTGTGTAGAAAGCGCGCTGCACTTATATCAAACGCAAAAACACTTTATGTGTTTAGCCACGCCAGGGGCAGGAAAAACTGTCATGGCAGCAGAGCTAGCAGCAAGGTTGATTGAAATAGGGAAAGTTGATTTTGTGTTCTGTTTCTCACCGTCATCAGAAGTGAATGAAAGCATTCAACGCACGTTTACTCAACGACTACACAAGCGTTTTGATGGATTAATGGGGGCTATAGGCAGTGTCTATACTTATCAATTTATGCCTTCACTAACGCCTGAGTTTTGGATGCTATTAAAAACTCATAAGGTCTTGGTCATTATGGATGAAGTACATCACCTTAAAGGCACAGAGCTGAGTAATGCCAACGCATGGGGAGAAGAAGTACTGCTTAACATTCAAGAGAATGCCGCCTATACCTTAGCACTTTCTGGCACGCCTTGGCGATCGGACAAAGCACCTATTGTTTTATCCAAATTTACCGAACCCGATAATACCATTCATTGTGATTTTATTTATGGATTACAGCATGCTGTAAAAGACAACATATGTCGGAGCCCTAATGTTGTGCTCATTGACAATGATAAGATTCAAGTAAAAACCAATGAAATAACGGATGTTTTTTCATCGATATCAGAATTACTGGAACACTCACTATTAAGCTATCAAGCACTCATTACACATCCACAAATTATACGTTATATCCTGAGACAAGGCATAAATAAGCTCTCAGACATCAGGTTGTCTAACTCTCAAGCTGGCGGTTTAATCGTCGCGGCTTCCATTACCCATGCTAAACTCATCTTGCATATATTAACCACAGAGTTAAATCAGAGCGCTTGTATTGTTACCTCACAACTGAAACACCCCACCCAAGTAATTGCTTCCTTTAGGCATAGCCAAATCCAATGGATAGTAAGTGTCGGCATGATTTCTGAAGGAACTGACATTCCGAGACTACAAGTATGTTGTCACTTAAGTCTCATTAAAACTGAGATGCATTACCGTCAAGTGTTGGGTCGAATATTGCGCGTGAGTGCAGATGAAAAACAACAAGCTTGGCTATTCACCTTAGCGGAAAAAACACTCTCGGCTTTTGCCTATCGTATTCAACAAGATTTACCTGATGCTGCCGTTGTTATAAAACAAAACGCACCTCAAGAACTCTCAATTAATTTAGAGACACGACAAACAACCCCACCATTATATACCGAGCATAACCAGCCCAGTATTGACTTACATCTATTAAATGAGCCGACTCAATTACCACAGCAAAAACTGGCCGATATTGAAGAGGAAAATCACTACAACTTGACATTAATAGGTGGTTTCAAAGAACAAATAGTCAAGATGTTTGATGTTCATTTAGCCAATAATTGAGCTAATGTTTTAAGTTAGATTAAGGTCTTTTGTAAGCTAGTTATTGCATCTATCACTTCAAACTCAAAATATCACTGATTGCGATTGGCTTAGTATACTTGGGCCCGATAATAAGTTGTTCAACGGTATTCATATCAAAGTTTATACGAGATGGACTTTCAATCTCTTTAAGTTGCAATAGGTCCAAAGGAAATTCAAACACGTTAGGCTGATCAGGCACTATTAATGCGTAGGCCACACTCAAGTGCACTAACTTTATAGTGTCATCCTGTTGTTGTAATGCAATCATTAAAGCCTCTTTTAATAATTCCTTTATAAAACGATTTTCGCCATTAGTTGCTGCAAACAAAGGGATTGCGATAGGAGGAGAAGCTAAATCTGGCGGTGATGCAAAGGGCATACGGCTTGCGAGCCCCTTTAAATACGAAAGATAATAACGCCTTTTATCAATATCTTTAAAACAGAAGTGCGTTAATTTTCGTCTACGAATAAGCCGAGATGCCCATTGTGGATCTTCACAAATTTGCGCTGCCCAAGGCATTCCGACAAATGCAATGGGGACTTGAGCCTCCTCACTTATGTATTTAAGAGAGTTACCAATAGCTTGGCGTTCTTGCATACTTTTGTATTCAAGGATCTCTTGAAACTCATTAATAATCATTAGCTCAACCTGAGCGCGTTTTAAAGCATTAACTAACTTCTGCTCTAAGTTTGTAGCAAAACCTCTGCGCTTATATTGACTGGCACCAAATAACTCCAAATCATGAAGCATCTGAATTAAGGTGCTATCTAAATCACGCTTAGCTGAGATGCAAGTTAATAATACTGGCGTCATTTTAGTGCTTTTATTAGTTGCCACATCCTTGACTTTATAATGGTCAATCAGTGCACTTTTTCCTGTTCCTGCCTCACCAGTGATTAAGATGCATTGCTGATCTTTTGAGAGCAGACGCTGAGCTCTTAACTTATCAAGCTCAGTCATTATTCTTTTAACATAAGGATGTTCTATATAGCACTGGGAAAACTGTATTGCCGCAGCCATGATATCCATACTTAAAACACCTCTATGTCATTGCTATCCCAATCTAAGATATCAATGCTATCGCTTTGCTTCTTAGGGGGCTTAATTGCTGCTATAGCTTGTGAGGTCTCTATTGGTATTGAATTATTACTGTCTATACCTTGATATTTAGCGAGCTTTTTCATCCCTTTCTGCTTTTGTTTTTTCGCTAATGCTTGATTAACCATTTGGTCAATTTCTAATCGGCTTTGCGCAAGAGAGTTCGAATTTTCTGAGTCCATTACTTTTTGGCGTTTGTTTTTAATGTTGACCTTATGCTGGGTTAATGTAAGGCCAACGGTATAGCCATCTGGGTCCCTAGCGGGTACCTTTAGGTAATAGCATTGCTGTTCTAAATATACATAAACAAAGCTTAAATCATGAGGATTTATTTTTATATCAACTTTCAAACCTCGCCTAGATGCAATCGGTCTGTATTTTCGATAATCCAATAACTCTTGAGAATCATAACGTAAGTGCAGAAACGGTACCCCATCTTTTGAAATAGAACGTGTTTCTAAGATCCCAAGTTTTGCGCACAACTGATCTTTATCATCCCCCTTGTATTGATTAGGTGGGTAAACAGACATTCCTTCATACCATTTGGCAATTGGCACTCGTGTTTTTCGAGCATCTGCTTTGTGGTTATAAACCTCAATAATCCACTTATGCAATAGCTCATTAAACACACTAAAACTTAAGGTAGCTTCTTTATCTGGTTGGTAATCTCTTTTAGCGTCTGTGCTTCTAAAGTTTTTACCAGGAAACGGATCTATAAACTCAGTGTTTAACGTTCTAAAGAATCGCTCTATTTTGGGTTTTTTCCAAGGTTTACCAACGGGATTATAGCTCGTGTTAATGCCAAGTTCCTTACAAGCAGATTCTAACGAATCCCCCCAAAACTCAGCCCCATTATCAACGACTAAAAGTTCGATTTTTCCATGACAAGGCCATTCTGCTTTAATACTAGGAAACCTCTCTTTTATACTGTCTTTGCTGAGCATAGAATTGATTAACGCTGCTCGGATAGATAGATAACTAGGCTCATGAAAACTGACGTAAAAGCCCACAACACAACTACTGTAGCAATCAACTAGTGCAGTAATTGTTGGTCGACCAATCACAGTATGGTTATCTTCCATCAATACAGTTAAATCCAGTACAGTATGATCAATCTCGACTCGCTCCATTACACTGGTTGGCTCGGAAAACTTATCACCTAATTTGTATTTTTTTTGGACGTAGCTACGTCCAAAACGCAATAAGTCGACATCATAGGGCTCTAAACGTTTGATGCGAGCATTAAAACCAGTATAAGAAAGGGGTTTAATTTCTCCAAAGACTAAGCGGCTGTTTTCTAATCGAATAAGATCGCAGTAATAACGGTAAGTCGTTGCTACACTTGGACGCTCTCGGCGCAAACACTTATCTTCCAATGCTTTATTAAAGTAGAAATCACCATTGCTGTTTTTAATGGTTCTGTTACCTTTTTTTGCATGGGAGGGAATAAGTGCGGTTACACAAAAATCAGATCTTCTCAACTTACTATACCAAGCAGCCACAGCACGCCATTTTGGCTTAGGATCGTCATCAAAGGAAGTCAGCTCTGCCAGCAGTGGCTCTATATTCTTCTGGGTCCAGCCTCCATCAATACGTTTCTCAATGAACCTGATATAGTACAACCGTTTCTTCGTTTCATACTGGATAGAACCATCATACATTTCCAAAGATTTACTAGCATGAACGGTAACCGAAATAGCTTCAGCCTTGTCATTTGCTAGGCACTCTAAATCAAGTTCATCTAACTCATCAATTTCATCCCTAAATAGGTCGGAATCGTCATACATAAGCAGTAGATAGTTCAGTATCTAGGCCAAAAGGTTTTGCTCCTAAGTCAAACAGCAATAAGCCTTGAGATGCTCCGGTTAATACATGCTTATTCAGTTCTCCTTGAGTAAATTCCGATTTGTTAAGTAACTCACGTATCGTCACCACACCCAGCTTACTCACTAATAATATTATCGACTCAAACTGAACATGGTATTTCGATTCACCTGCATATCGATGAAGTAGTTTGAGATTATTAAGCAATGGGCCTTTGTGCAGCTGACGCTCGGTAATCAACTTTAGCTCTATACCAAGTTCAATACAGGATTGCTGCTTATACCTAAGCCTTTGGTTTACTTCAGGATCGCTAGCCTCTTTTGAACACTTGACCTCATAGTAGGTCTGCTTACCATTAGTAGTGGAGACCCAAAAATCAGGAGTATAAGGAAGGCACTTACCATAATACTGGTAGCGAAAACCTACTGGCTGCGCCTTAAAGGCGGATATTGACTTGCTGTATTCAAAATGAAAGCAGGCATCAAATTCTAATGAAGACTCTAGCGTCAACGAAGCACGATTCTTTAGACTGGCAAACTTAAAGAGGTTCTTCACGCGAGAGTGTTTTATGTTTCGTTGGTACATAAACACACTCGAATGTTGTTTAATTACAAATGAACACTACACTATGCAGACTTATGTGTAATTTATGCAAAAGTATAAATTTATAGTGCTTTATCTACTAAAAATATCAATACCTTGTTTTTAATGGTTTTATTAACAGTATATATTTAGTATATATGCTGTTAACTATACCAAACAGCTATGCTTTAAATCGTCTCCTTAGCGCATTATAACTGCACGGTTGAAGCCCAATTAATCCGTCAGTTTCACGCTTTTTATTCAACGCTTCCAAGCGTTCAAGAAAATCATGATACGCTTTCATATACCTAATGTTCACATGCTTATACGTGTATTCAAGTACAATCGAATCTAGCAATGCTCCGACTTCTAAATGCAATTTAGGCTGCCTATTACCGCTTAATTTATGCCGTGGTAAAAGTGATTTCTTCTCCCAACCACTTTCTATATACAACTTCATCCAGCCAGCTAATGATCGCCAACCAGGGGGATGATCATCCCCAATTTCAACCGCTCGATTTTTAATGTAGGGGGATAACCATTTCTCTGTGTATGCAGGCAGTCCGATGTCAATAACACCTTTCACATATTGATACCGTCTTTCCATTTGTTTAGATCCCAGATCATCACCGCTTGTTTTTGGGATAGCCTTTCTCCTACTCAATGGATTATCCAAGATACATGAAGGTAATTCATTGACTGACATTGCTTTTAATTTGCCATTTCTCAAAAAAGTTTCAATGTCCTTTTTTAAAAAAGAAAACCTCCCACCGCTCTCGACATCACGGAGTATTAACTCTTGCCCATTCAAGCCACTCACCTGAAAAAATGATTTCATTTCACCACGAAAGTGTTTAACAAGCACAAGCTCAGGATCTCTAAAATTCACATCACCTCCTATATTCAACTGGGGTTCTCTTCAAATGAACAATTTTGACTCATGTTATTTTTGTTCATTTAAAGTCGATAAATTGAAAAATCAACACTATGTTCATAAAGTCTAGAAGCTAATTGAACAAATGTTATGAGTAAAATAGGCTATGCAAGGGTTTCCACTGCAGATCAATCTTTAGATATTCAAATTCAAAAGTTAACCGATGCTGGATGTACTAAAATTTTCTCCGATACCGCAACGGGATCAAATACTAAACGCAATGGCTTTATCGAATTAAACAAATATTTGAGGGCTGGCGATACCTTGGTTATCACCAGAATTGACCGGATCGCACGCTCAGTTCTCGACTTACAAAATTTAGTCATCAGCCTAAGAGAAAACGATATTCAACTGTCGGCTTTAGAGCAATCCATTACGACTGATACCGCATCAGGCAAAGCTTTTTTAGACATGTTGGCAGTATTTGCAGAATTTGAGCTTAATATACGTCGAGAACGTCAAATTGAAGGAATAAACGCCGCAAAGGCAGCTGGAAAATATAAAGGAAGAAAGCCCCTTTCAAACAAGATAAAAGAGGAAATCGACTCACTATACCTCAAGCACTATTCAATTTCAGCCATCGCGCGTGAGCTAAAAGTGTCACGGAATAGTGTTTACAAGACTCTTCGTGCTCAGCAGCCAACTAAGCTATAGCTGGACAGAAATAGCTTAGCACTAGGTCTAGGGGAAACCAGATATTGATTAGAAAAAGTATCTGAATTTACCTGGCAGCTCTAATTTTATCCGATGCCTTTGTCTTTTATTACAAGCCAGTCCTCAAGGTAATGAAAAGGAACAGGATATCGGTAACGACGACAAGCAGTTAGTATCAAAGGTGTCTTATCTTTAATAACGGCTGACATTCTCCTAAACGAATCAGCACTGCCACACTCTTCTGTTATGTGCGCTAGTGCTAACTTTCCATTCATCGGGAACTTAGTTGATGCAGAACCATGCATGTCAGAGTTCGAGTACATACTCTGTTCACTGTGTTGGTTTGGATACCAATACTGTAACGTACTATGAGCTAGTTTATCTGTGGCAAAATTTTCCAACTCTTGGCTTACTGAATCTAATTTGTATAGAGCGCAAAATACCGTTAACAGCGGGTATAAAATACTAGCTCCCGTAACTTTATTCTTATAACTATTGTCGCCCTTGTCTTTTTTTCTGTGCTCAAGCAGATTTTCGTAAGAGTTATGCACGATTGGATACATACCATTACTCTCAAAGGAGAAAATGCACATTTTGGCCATTTCAGAGAGCCAGCCTTGCACAAACTCATCGAAATCTGAATCATTTGAAAGCAACGTCAGGGCTATGCCAATATCAATAGCTTGCGAGTCTTTATACGGCGAAAGCAAGATTGGGTTGTTAACAGCCAAGAGGTTAATTGACCTTGTTATTTCTCTGAGGCGTAGACGTAAATTTTCCTGTTCTTCGATCTCTCCATCAGTAGGTAGATTTTTTGCGTAGCTCTTTGACAAAGAATCTAAAACCCAGTGGCCTTTGACAGATAAACGTCCTAGCACATCAAATATCTTGATATTTACATCAATAGGGCAAGGCGAATGGACTGCATGAGATAGAGCATATTTAAGTTCAACATAAGGAATTAAACATCGATTTACGTAACAATCAGTAATTCGTTGATATGTATCTAAAATACTATCGAACGATTTTGAAGGTTTGTTCCTTCCCGTGTAGTAGTCTTTAACCTTATCCCAAGCCAACAGTAATGCTCGTTCGGATGAAAGGTATGCAGCCTCTAAATTCCCATCATCGCGACACCATGAAAATAAAACCCATAGGCAAACGTTTATCCGTGTTATGGACGATGCAATAGAATCTGCATCAGTGGCATTTGACAGAGCTTCATCAATCAATAGTGAGAAGTGCCTGCTCGAACTCTCGGGCTCTTCGAGTAGGGCCAATGATTTTCTTAGCAAAGCCTGACTGGAGCTAGGTAGCAATTCTTCTTTCAACAAGTACTGTTGAATAAATTCTGACAGTTTATCACCATTCCAATTTTCAAAGGTGATATTGTCCCGCGTATTCTTTTTTTCATAGCCAGAAACATCTTGTGCAATTCCAGAGTTGATATCTCCACCAAAGCATAAGCAAATCACAATTTGTTTATTTGCATGCTCTGGGGGAAGACGGCTAGGAATAAACGAGTCTTGAATTTCATCTAGCGATGGTCTTAGCGCTTGAGCTGCACTCCCATTCCAAGTTTCACGAGTAAGGTTTCCCGACTTAACAGAAAACAGATAAACTTTTTCTTCCTCATCATTTACTTGTCCAACTGCCGCTATATCAACACCATACTCTTTAAACCCACGAGTCGGTGAAATGAACACATTCATTCCCATGCTACTCAACAGGTCTGGTAACACTGCATCTAATTCATTTCGCTCTTTTAATGAAGCCAAATATTGCTTGAGAATCAACTTCATTTTTTCAACTCCTCATAACGGTAAATCCGTAACAAATAATCTAATGATTCCGGATCTAAGACGTTCAGCCTTGGCATTTCAGTCGAATGGGAAAAAGAATGCATTTGCATCTCCTGTCGCACTCGGTCCCCATTACCCTGATGTACATAATAAATTGAGCTATTGCCGTATAATAGGCTCTGCGTCGTGGCAATTTGTCTTATAATCGATGATTTTGATGCTTCTTCGTAGGCGACTTGCATATCTTTGTTAGATTCTTTCCAATAAGCGCTTATATTTTCGCTTGGAGCCATTAATTCCTTCAGCCCTGACACTTTCTCAATATCAGAATGATAATCCTGAAGTTTTTCAAGCAAACGTTTACATAAATGCTCTTGAATACATTCATCAATACCTGACTGGAGGAATCGCTTGAGTTCTCTTGGGTAACTTAAAAGTAATGGGTTATATAAAGCCTGTTCAAGAGCCTTGCATGTGGTTGGTGAAGCCGTTTTGTAAATAGATAGAATAAAACTTGCCGCCGCTATAGGTCTTGTGAACAACCAACCAACGGCCTTGTGGCTAACAAATACTCGCTTAACTTCATCATCTAACAATTCCATATCAGCTTTTAGCTCAATGTCCTTGCCCGTTACATCGTGAAGTAGGTTTAGTACATTATGACAAAGTGACGATTCACCCGACAAAAACCACTTTGTAATAATGTGATTAAGTAACTCTCTATGCTTGCTCAATAGTTCGCTGGAGAAATAGTCCAACAGTGGGAGCCCCACACCTACAGTCAGAATCGATTCCAATAACTCTAAAGCAAGGGGATATGCTTCCTTCTTAACCAGCTTGACGAGTAAATGATCAACGTTATCTATGATGCCTTTGTGATCAGGTGATACATTGGCTAACTGCTTTAGCAAAAGATGCTGAATAGTCTCCGGAAGATCGACCCTCTGAAAAGCGACAATATCCGATATGGCATAGAGTACCTCTGGGGAGGCTCCCTCAACAAATGTAATTAAAAGTTCTTCTATCTGCGACCAGTAAGAAGGAAATGCCTCCCCAAATTGAAGTGTGGACTTCAGTATCGAAGCACAACAAGCACTTTCACACTCAGTTCTAGCATTGCTGCTAAGTAGCTCCCAAATGACATCAATCTGAGGCTCATCTATAGTTAACCTCCCCAGAGTAAAATAAGCTTGGCTTCTAACTATTTCATTTTCTATAGCGAGCAAACTTTCAGTCGTCTGAATGGCTTCGGTCACACTATCTGAGTCAAATGCGAGGATTGATCCGCAGAGAAAAGGGGCATAAGTGCTGAGATCACTTTGTGCAAGAATAAATTTAACGCTATCTCTGGAACGATGTGCATCTACTCTACAGTAATTCTCAAAAGCCCCATAGATTCCACCAATAGCTAGATCTCTACCAGCCTGTTGCGTGAGGTGAACCAGACAATCTAGGACATTTTCAACACTTGCATCTAGTGAAGGAAGCGCGCCTTCAAAGGCATTCAGAATTGTAAAAAAATCGTGTCCACGTGAACTTTTATCAACGCTTCCGACAATCTTGACTAGATCAATTTCACCTGAGTTATGCAGTTCAGATAATGCGTCAGTTAAAACCTTCTCTTCTGTTCGTATTTCTTGGATATACGAGTCGTGAATATGTGCGAGCAAACCATCTTCTGTTTCACTTGCGGTTAGCAACTTAACTTTTGCTTCTTCTAATAACATTTCTTGCCTCTAAATAGACAGCTATTAAACATTTTGTTGGATAAGGAAAATCAGGTCAAATATTAAGGTGTTCTAATTGAGAGCTGGAGAAAACTAAAACGCTTAGGGGCATATTAGAGTTAATGATAACCCCGTAAACCGGGACTAAAATGGCCACTATCTGTGCGAGAATTCATAGTAGCGCTTGTATGGCCAATGTCATTTTTTTGATAGTTACCCCATCCAAACCCAAAGTATTCCTATTCAGATTTGTTTCGCTCATACTAGCAACATGCTTTAACCAAACATGATGATAGTTTTCAGTTCTGTTGATAGTGCTAATGCGTGATTGTTGGGTTTTTATCAAAGCCCAGTTCGTGTGAGCTGAATCGACATGCCGATGATAGAGATACGAAACGAAGAAACTGGCACCGATAGTGGTGAGTTGGTCACCACCCTCAAAGGAAAATGTATGTCGTCCTGAGCTTGCACGTGTCATTCTCTATTCTCTTCGTGGATACATCCCCTAAACTAAGTACATAATCAGTTATTAGATAAAGTAAGTCAATTACTGACAAAAGAAACATATTCAACATGTTAGGTTAAGTAACTTTGGTGCAGTTTAATATTAGAGTTTATTTCCTATATCAATGAGCTTCCGCAACCCATTCACATAACCCCGTCGATAAACTTCACGCCCATCCTCATCTTTTACTTGCCCAGTCGGCATGACAGTCCAATGCATACGCTCCATAAAATCAGCAGAAACGGCGGTTCTTAATGACTCAAGCTCAATTGGCGTCAGTGATGCCATTGATGATAATACATCTGTTTGTTGATCTTGAGTTCTATCAATGAAAATATCCGCATTCGCTTTAAGCACATTCAATTGATCGCGATATTTATTTCTCTCGGCAATCAAGGTACCCATAACAGCCCGAATGACGGGATCATCAACGGATCCGAGTATATTTTGATCGTTACTGTTCAATAACTGCTTTTGCCTAACAGAGAGCGGTTTTTTACAAGTGGTGCCACTGTATGCAGCCCAAGCCTCAATCAACTCTTTAAAGTGCTTTCCGGTGCGGTTACGGATAGTTTGAATAGAGGGGCCACCTTGCTGATGCGATAACCGACCAATAGTCGCAATAGAAAAATCCAATGGCTTAGCTTGGCTCTGCTGTTCCAATACCTGATGCAGTATTTTCAATGTTGCAATGGTTCTTGTCGTCGCTTGTAAACAAAGCTCATCAAGCACAATGTATGGGTTGACAGGATTAAGCATTTTGAACCACCTTCAATGGACTTTTGTGTTTAATATCACTATTAATATCACTAAGACTTAAAATACTTATACCTGTCTTGGCTTCTATCGCTTTAACGCCCTCATCAAGCAGCCCCATATCGACCAGATAAGCTTCAGTATCCAAATAATTCGCTAGTTGTGTCATAGCGTTACTTTTATCTTTTTTACCCGTTGCACGAAGCATTGCATTGATCATTGCATTACCAGCGGCCAGTTGTGCCTCATCATCCAGCTCCATCATAAAGGGCATATAACCCGATTTTATTAACATGGTATTCAATTGGTTTGACCTATGATTAATCACTGGCGTTTTCTTGAGATCATCCCGTAAATCGGCATAAATCTCAGCATCATCACACAATTGAATTAATTGGCGACATTCTGATCCAGTATCCAAGAAACTAAAAAATGGGGATATTTCATTGTGAGAGCCATTTGCGACAATCTTCTCTTTGGTGTCATCAAATGAGCGTTCTGTCTCGATATTTAAAAGATGGCGAATAATCTGAAAACAAGCGACGAGATCTTTACAGTATTCATCCGCTTCCGTTTTCTGCCTTTCAATCCGCCTGTCTAGCTGATGCAACTGATCATGCTTTTGAAACCGCTCACCGTTGGCCTCGCAAAAATATTCTTCATCTAATAGTTCCTCTTGCTTAGCCTCTAGCTCAGCGGCAAGCTTGGCGGCCTCAGTTGCGTGATAGCTGAGATTGTTAAAGTGAGCGGTAAGTGCATGAAGGTACTTTATATCTGTTATAAACCAACGACATCTAATACAGTTTTCAATTCCATGAGGAACAGCCCCGTGTAAATCAGCCTGATTTCGATTGGCTTTTTTGAGTTTTTCACCACCATTCCAACATCCAGCCACCGACGTATTTTCAACCAGTGAGGATGTATTTCCACCTGCGAGACATACACCTATCGATTTTTCCTGCCATCCGGCGGGATTTCGTACTCTCAGGACTGTTGTTAAGGATCCAATATCGTTATAGGCCGCTTGTAATCCAATCTCTTCTATTGATTTATTAGCTAAAAAGGTTTGAAGGCTTTCATCATCTTGAGCATTGATCTTGCTTTCTGCTGCCTTCATTTTTTTAGCCATCATCACTGGTGTCACTTTCGTATAATGCAATGTCATGATTAAACGACTATGACCTACCAATAACTTTGAAAGTACCGGTGTGGGAATGTCCCCCTCAATCGTATAGCAAGTGATTAAAGAAACACGTAATGAATGCAAGGGAAAAAGCGTCTTACGGTGATTATCAGGATCAATAAAATAAACTTTTCGTCCATCTGATAACTGATGGCCTTGCTCGTGCACCTCTTTTTCAAGTTGCGCCATCAAGGCAACCCACAGCGTATTAAGGTAACCTGCTGTTATAGGCAACGCCCTCTCGCTACGAATAGAAGCCGAAGCATGACGAAATAAAAAACAAATATTACCAATTTCACTTCGCTGAACCTCTGTTTTGGTACTGCCAAAGTGTTTATAGTCAAGATCGTAGATAGATGTTGGGCTTGATATAGTATTGTACTTTTCTTGCCAGTTTCTTAATTTTTCAAGCCAATAAAGGACATCATCATGTTGCCAAGGAATAACGTACCCACGTGAAATTTCATCTTTATTTTTATCCGCTGTTTTATTGGTGTTAATATACAGCCCTGTCATAACATCACCAATATCGGGTGTGATGATACGGTTGAACACGCCTTTTTGCCAAGGCCGTTTCTCACTCCCTTCAGCAAACTGATTTATCTCATTTTTCGGCCAATGACCTTGGTGATAACGCCATGTATCCGCCTCACCCGAGTCAAGCATTCTCACCTGAAAAGTCCGTAACGGTAATTGCAGTTTGATATAAAGAGCCATGGCTCGAACGGGTGACCATATAACAAAAAAGCGATCTCCTGCTTTATAGGATTTCAGCACACCGTCGAGTCTGATACTGCGTTCACTGTCTAATGTAATTTCACGCCATACACAATCAGGATCCTCCTTGTCTATATCACTTTCATCAACAACAAACCAATCTCTTAAATGGCGGCCATTCATCATAAAAGCATCGCTGTGATCGATAGCCCAATGCCAATCAGAAAAATGACCTCGATCTACAGGGCATAAGGTTTTACGCAACTGTTTGATATAAGTATAAGGAAGTGCGTTATATACTGTTTCTTGGTTTTTGACCGGATTAAGCCCCTTTGCAAAAGGGTTTTTAAACATCGCAACCATATTATCGTTATCGTCAGGTTCTGAGTAATAGGTTCCAATAACCCAATCAATGAAGCAATACACCTCATTGTTTTGCCTAACTCGATAGCCATCCGATAGTTCAAACTGCTGAAGAAACTGATTGTAATCTTGACCATCCGTTTCAAGGAGTTCGACTGGATCTATGATGAATCGCGGGACAAGGTAATCGTCTAGAAACCGATTTAATGCATTACGTTTATGGTCTATTCCATAGTCCATCTGCCTCAACCATGTTGCAGCAAGTTCACGCCAAGTATCCCAGCCTGAGCCATTTTTATCGGTAAACCAGCTAAATTCATAATCTGTCGATTTCATGTTGATGGCGTCCTAAATTTAGGGAAGCGACCTGAAAATAAACCATCAGGATCAATATTATCAAAGCCCTGCTCCATAATAGTCTTCCAGCTTAATTCAACCTCTTCACGGAATAGGGTGTCATGCTGCCCAGCTAACTTTTGTGTCGCTTGTTCAAAAGCTAATGTGACATCCCTAACGCCAGGTTGCGTATACACAGCCTGAGAGAGCAATGAAGAATGGTGAAGGGCTTTTTTTATGATCCTGACATCAATGCCTGCATTAGACATACGACGGCCATATGCATGTCTATGGCTGTGAGGAGTTCTACCTTCTGATTTTGATACAACTTGATCAATTCTTGCAAGCGCGGCTTTGTAGCTTTGATTAAACGCATTTAACGTTAACGAGTGACCCATTCTTTCTCTGGAAAATGACACGAAAGCATAAGGATGGCTTCGCTCTAAAGGTAACAAATACAATAAATATTGCCGCCATAGCAGCGCAAAGATCTCACCATAATATGAGGGAAACCAGTGTAGTTGTATGTAGTTATCGCTATGATCAACAATACGTGTTTTCCAGCCAACTCTTGATGTGCCTGTAAGCTTATTTCGTGGCGGCAGATGAAATTTTTCAGCAAGATAAGCTGCACGTGTTGACTGCCTTTTCCTTCCTATCCATTTATTGGGGGCTTTACCGTCTTCAGGGTGATATAGACGCACAATGACACTGTTATTATCATTTATGGGATCTTCAAACACATCATCTACCCACAGATGCAATGCATCACTTTCCCTTACTCCAGCGCCATGCATGAGTAATAAGATCAATTGATCTCTTATCGCTACACGATGATCCTTGGCACCACCAACCCCTCTAACAAAAAATGATTGAAACAATTGTTCAGGAAAGGAAATCGCATCGCCATCGACCTTGATAACATCCTTTTTACCTCTTACTTTTCTGGCTTTTCGCATTAAGTCAGGCAAACCTTGAGGCCTTATATGACCAAGGAAGTTGTGCTGGTTTCTTTTATGCCAAGCAGCATAGTTTAAGCGTGCTTGATGCGATGATGCCTCATTAAATGGGTTTAGGGCTATTGTTTCATGGTGTATAACCAACCAATCCGTTAAACCGTTAAGCGCTGAAATGAGCTGATTAACATTAGATACTTTTCTTGGCAACCAAAACAAGCCGGAGGGATCGTTTCCATTTTCATCCATTGTGCCATTGGATAAACGCTGAACAAAATACTGAAAAAGCAGCTTAGGATCAGAAAATAAATCTCGGTTAACCTCCATATACTCGAGTAAGAGTTGACATGAAAAGACGACGCGATCCATCCAAGGAGGACTACGGTTATTAGACTGACTCACAATATAATCAAGTAAAGGTTCAAAAACACCATGTTCAGTGAGTAATACAGGTATATTTAACAATGCGCCTGTATTATCTACTTTTATTTTAGCTTGAACTTTAACCAAAGCAGCCATCTAAAACTGTACCTTATCTAAAAAATATTGTTAGTAGATATAGTACAAATTCTGCTATCAATCTAATCACACTTACAAAAATAAGAACTATTAATTAGATTGATGATAATGAGTTTTAGTATGGTTTTAAGCCCTATAAATATAAAGTATGCTTTAAACAACAACCTGTTGCGATCATGGTTTTATCCTATAATGAGTTAATATTACATTGCTGCTTTGACATACACATCAAAACGATTTTTCTTCGTTTTTATCACGGTACTCGGTTTCACGCCGTTAAGATTTTCAGCATAATCAGGTCGTTTAACCACCACTCTTTTATTAGCTAATGCCATCGCAGGAGTGAGTAAGTCATCTGCATCGAGATCGGCGCCGACCAAAGATTGAAAAACGCGCATTTCTTTTTTTACTAACGCAGATTTATCACGGTGAGGATACATGGGATCGAGGTATACCACATCAATATCAGATAAACCTTGTTGCAGCTGACTTAAGTTTGAGCCAGGGAGCAATCGCATGCGTGATTGCATCCATTCGCCAATCTCAGCATCCTCATAGGCACGACGTAAGCCATCTTCAAGCAAGGCCCCTACAACAGGATGGCGCTCTATCATAGTCACATGGCATCCTAAACTCGCTAATACAAAAGCATCTCGACCGAGTCCCGCCGTTCCATCGACCACCGTCGGCGTCATCCCATTTTTCAACCCAACAGCCTTTGCAATTGACTGACCTCTGCCGCCGCCAAACTTGCGCCTATGCGCAACAGCACCTGAGACAAAATCAACAGAGATGCCTGTTAATTTAGGCTCATCCCGCTTAAGTAGCACCAAGGTGTTTTGCTCAAAAACGAGTTCAAACTGCGCATTTTTATCAAAATATAACTGCCAACGATCACAGATCGCCTCAAGAGAAGGAAAGTGTCGGTTAAAAAAAACGGGTACAGACTGATCCACTAAAGTCACGATATCTCGAATGCCAATATTTAAGTTGTCTTTATTATGCCAAAAGCCTACCCAAGTTAATATCTTCATTATTCAATTAAGCACAGGTATAATTCACAGCATATTCAATACACCTCTTTCATCAGGGATCTCAATGCTCAGTTATCGTCACGGTTATCATGCAGGAAATTTTGCCGATGTATTAAAGCATAGTATGTTACTTCAAGTGCTTACCTTACTTCATAAGAAAGATAAGCCACTGGCTTATATCGACACACATGCTGGCGCCGGAGGATATGCGCTGACTGATAGCTTCGCTCAAAAAACGGGGGAATACCTCGAAGGTATCGCTAAATTATGGGATAAATCTGACTTACCGGCTCCACTGGCTCAATATATCACCGATGTGAAACACTTTAATCCCGATCCCGATAAACTTGCATTTTATCCTGGGTCACCCGCCTTTGTTGATATGAATATGCGCCCTAAAGATCGTATGGTACTGCATGAAATTCATAGTACTGATCATCTATTATTAGCAGAGCAATTTGAAGGTGATAAACAAATCCGCGTGATCAAAAAAGATGGTCTAAAAGGCATGATCTCCGCAGTTCCTCCGATTGAACGACGCGGCGTCATTTTGATCGATCCAAGCTATGAAATAAAAGATGATTACATCGATGTCGCTAATGCCATTATCAAAGCACATAAGCGTTTTTCAACAGGCGTTTATATGCTGTGGTATCCAGTGGTTAATCGTCAACAAACTGAAGCAATGCTTCAGCTTTTAACCAACTCTGGGATCAAAAATCAATTACGCATTGAGCAAGCGCTCAAAGCAGATAGTGATGAATTTGGTATGACAGCAGCAGGTTTATGGGTGATTAACCCTCCTTGGAAATTAGAAGCTATTGCAACCGAAACATTAGCGACCCTTGCTCCTTTACTCGGGAAACATAATGGCAAAGTCACCGTTAAACTAGAAGTTAATGAATAAGATATAAATACCCGTAATCTGATGTGGTAATTTGAGTAATACGACCAAATTAATACCCATCCTTCTAAGAAGGATGGGTATTACACATCGAATTCACCTTGAAAAAACCGTAACCTCCCTTAAAGGGGCTGTCTTTATTTTGTTAATACTCGTTTAATAGGATATAAAGGCATGCTTTCGACTCTCATAAGAGAAGCTATTAACGATCCAGGGAAAACATGCACTGCGGTATTTAATTCACTCACTGAAACATTATAAAACTGATAAGCATCTTTAATCGAATGCCCTAAATCTTGGTATGATTGCACAGTCTCTAGTAATCCCGCTTCTTGTACTAATTGATTATTGGTTTCTAGTTCGGTGAGGAAAGGTAACATCGTTTGATTAAGCATAAGCATACCGTAAAAATGCTGCTCAATTGCACTGTGATTTAATGTGTCATAATCACCAGCCAATTGTATCGATATTTTATCTATCGCTGTGACCCTTGCTCCTTGTTCAGTATCGTCCTTTAATTGAGAAGCTAACAACTGAGTCACCAAGGTTATTTGTTTTGCTAGAAACCCATCCATAATGTGCAAAGCTTCTTGAGCTGCATCTCGTTTTTTAAACAAGCTCATCGCCCATAAATAGCTAATAACAAATACTAAACCGATTACCAGTACTAATCCTTTCATCACTGCGGCCCTATCCTATCTTCACTTATTATCAAATAAGTGGCATATGTTAACAAAAAATTTAGCATGAAATAATATTCAACTCTTTATTAGCAACTCATCGATATTCATGAGCCTATAAATAGTATTTAATGCATTTTATAACACTACTCTCCATCATTTAGATGGAAAAAGCCACTATTAAGACCATTCAACTCGATAGTGAATTTTAAAATAAACCACTAAAAGAAGTAAATAAGACATATATCGTTACAATTAAATTGTTTTTATCACAGCGAGAGTTCATTTAAAAGGTCACTATCATTCATTTGGTTCACAAAACACACATTTATAATAAACCTTTAATTTTCAAGTAATAAAGAAAGTAAAGCTGACCTAGCATGCTTATTTATCCCTTTTTTAAAATAAATAAAAACATTTAAAATAAAAAATAAAATTAAATAACAAACATGAAGTTAGGATCGTCAAACCAATATAATGCAATAGTCAATACGCTATTAATCTAAGATACATGCTTTTGTAAATCGAGTAAATTATGTGCATTAGCTCTAACCGACTAATAATGCCTTTTTGACCCAGATTTTCTGGGTCTTTTTTTTCCTATATTTCTATCACTTATCATCTGTTATTGTTGATTACGACTAAATCAATCTCTCTTCGTTAACTCATTCGTCCTCTAAAACACAATACCGCAATTTTTACTCGCCGTTATTGTGTAATGACATTCAGCCTTAATACAGCTGATATTCTTTATACTCATTCTATATTGTGAAGCCTATCGCTTAATTTAAGTTTTAAGCTAAGTGATAAGTAAGTAAAAACTATCCCTTTGACCCATTCATATGGGTCTTTTTTTTGCCTGATTTTAATTGTTATCATTCTATGCAGGTATTCAGCAGCAATACAGGTAAGTCCTTTTATACTAGGCCTCTATTGTGAAGCTAATCGCTTAACCTACTTTACTTAATTAAATATTTGGTTTAATCCACATTTTATTTAATATGAGAGGCAAACAAGCGACTCAGTAAATGATAAACGATCCCCTTTGACCCATCTTTATGGGTCTTTTTTTTGCCTGATTTTAATTGTTATCCTTCGATGCTGGTATTCAGCAGCAATACAGACAAACACTTTTATACTCACTCCATATTATGAAGCTAATCGCTTAACTGACTTTAACTTAATTGAATATTTTTAAATAAGATAGTCAAACAAGCGACTCAGTAAGTGATAATGATCCCCTGACCCATTCTAATGGGTCTTTTTTCCCGCTCTAGTCTTATTTATATTAAAGTATTCCTTGCACTAGAGACTGATCTTCTCGAGAAAATCGGATAAAAATCACCCCATACCAAGAACCCAGTAAAAAACACAAATAACCACTTAAAATCAAGATATTGCAATTTTATTATATGCTAGATTTTCTATCGAAAATACATTCTACAACATAAAATGTTCATTAAAATCAGTAAACATTTATTTGCAAAATTATCCGTCATGACTGTACTTGTCAGCGTAACCCAATTCTCACAAGCACGCCCAGATACTTATATTAACGCCAAAGAAACCGTCATCGCCATAGGTGATCTACACGGTGACTTTACTGCAATGCTCACCATACTCAAAGCTGCTCAACTTATTGACGAAAACAATAGTTGGATAGGTGGAACAAAAACACTCGTACAAAGTAGGTGATCAACTTGATAGAGGCGATACTGAGAAAGAAATCCTCGACCTATTTGAAGTCCTAATAAATGAAGCGGCTATTGCTGGCGGTGAAGTTATTGTATTAAACGGCAATCATGAAACCATGAATGTTGAACTCGATTTCAGATACATTACTGATGGTGGTTTTGAACAATTTCAATCTTATTACAATGCTGATATTACTGATAAGGACGTCCTCGCAATAAAAGAGGAGGAACACCGTGGACGCGCTGTTGCTTTTAAACCCGCAGGTCCTTATGCACAAATACTCGCCACGCATAATTCTGTTGTCGTTATCGGTGAGACAGTATTTGTTCATGGTGGGATAACACCTGAACATGCAGATTATGGCTTAGATAGCATCAACTCTGAGATTAGTGCATGGATGCAAGGCCAAGAAAAAAATAGACCCAACTCGGTATCAGGTAGTGGCCCCTTATGGAACCGCGACTATGGTTATGAGGTATCAACGGAAGTATGTGAACAACTTGAGACAACACTCAAGAAATTGAATGCCACAAGAATGGTCATTGCCCATACAAGACAAGATAATATTAATCAAGCTTGTGATGGTAAGGTATGGCGCATTGATACCAGTATGTCGAGTTACTATAGTAATGGCAAACTACAAGCACTAAAAATCACCAATGATGATCTCATAGAAATCATTGAAGAAGATGGCTCTATTAGTGAAACAGGATTTGGAACAATAACCCATCAATAATAGAAAAATGTTATATGATTTTGATTCAATAAATAATCATATCCAAGCTCTTTAGTTTAGGGCTTGGATATAAAAAAGCATACGTAAACTATTCTGTATCTCCTTTCTTCATACCCAGTTGTTTTTCTTTAGAACTAAATAGACGCTCGACTATCACAAAGAAAATAGGAATAAAGAAAATCCCTAAGAAAGTCCCGCTAAGCATGCCTCCTACAACCCCAGTACCTATCGCATTTTGACTCCCCGCACCAACACCAGTACTTAAAGCCAGTGGTAACACACCCAGTCCAAATGCCAGTGATGTCATCAAAATAGGCCTCAAACGCACTTTTATAGCGTGTAACGTTGCATCGACTAAACTATCGCCCCCATCATAATATCGCTTAGCAAACTCAATGATTAAAATGGCATTTTTGGTCGCTAAGCCAATCGTTGTTAATAACCCCACTTGAAAGAAAATATCATTGGCCAAGCCACGACTACTCATCGCTAATTGTGCCCCCACAACCCCCAACGGCACCACGAGAATAACCGCCAATGGAACAGACCAACTTTCATACAAAGCCGCAAGCACTAAGAAAACAAAAGCAATAGATAAGACATAAAGTGCAGGCGCTTGTCCGCCAGATAACTGCTCTTCATAGGATAATCCATTCCACTCAATACCAAATCCAGCGGGTAATTGTTTAACCAGCTTTTCCATTTCCTGCATAGCCTCACCAGAACTGACTCCAGACACACTTGATCCTTGAATATCCACCGCCGATAATCCATTAAATCGTTGTAATCCAGGGGAACTAAATTTCCAACTACCCGTTGTAAAAGCAGAAAAAGGTACCAGCTGATCTTGGGAGTTTTTAACATACCAGTCATTGAGGTTATCAGGCTGCATGCGGTACTTGGCATCACCTTGGACATAGACTTTTTTCACTCGACCGCGATCAATGAAGTCATCAACATAATCGCTTGCCCAACCCGTTGTTAATACACTTGTTGCATCACTAATACTCACACCTAATGCACTCAATTTGGCATAATCGATATGCAGCTGATAGGTTGGAGCATCCTCCAAACCATTCATTCGCACACCCACAAGCTTTGGATCTTTAGCCGCTAATGCCAGTAATTGATCTTTGGCCTGCATTAACTTTTCATGCCCTTGACCATTTTTATCTTGTAAGTAAAAATCAAAACCATTAGAGGTGCCCAATTGAATAACGGCAGGCGGTGCAAAAGCCAAGACCACAGCTTCCTTAAATTGAGAGAACGCCACGATTGCTCGATTGGCAATCGATTGAACATCTTGCCCAACCCCTTTGCGCTCAGACCAATCTTTTAAACCAACAAAAGCCATCCCCATATTCTGACCACTACCGGAAAAGTTAAACCCGGCCACACCAAAGACGGAACGAACATTTTTCGATTCTTTCGTCAGATAATAATCAGTGGCCTTCCCTATTACAGCTTCAGTCTGCTCCAAAGAGGCGTTAATCGGTAATGCAACTTGAGTAAATAACACACCTTGATCTTCTTCAGGGAAAAAAGCCGCCGGCATACGAACAAACATCCAAGCAACAATACCAATAAGTACTAAATAAATAAGCATCACTCTGCCAGTACGTTTTATCATACTGGAAACGTTAGCTTGATAACGATTTAATTGCTTATCTAAATTACGATTAAACCAACCAAAAAAACCGGTTTGCTGATGTAATTCTCCTTTAACAACAGGCTTAAGTAAGGTGGCACAGAGTGCAGGAGTGAGTATTAATGCAACCAACACCGATAGCGCCATTGCGGAAACAATCGTAATAGAGAACTGACGATATATCACACCGGTAGAACCTGACATAAAGGCCATGGGTACAAAAACGGCCGATAATGTGAGGCCAATACCAACTAAAGCGCCCGTGATCTGTCCCATCGATTTCTTCGTCGCCTCTAATGGACTGAGCCCTTCTTCTTCCATTATCCGCTCAACATTTTCAACCACCACAATGGCATCATCGACTAATAATCCAATCGCCAAGACCATCGCAAACATGGTTAAGGTATTAATTGAAAAACCAGCAAAAGACAGCACAGCAAACGTTCCTAATAACACCACAGGTACAGCAATCGTTGGAATTAATGTCGCTCTAAAATTTTGTAAAAAAAGGTACATAATCAAGAACACGAGTACAATGGCTTCAAACAACGTTTGCACCACATTCTCAATCGACTTTGCGATGAAAGGAGTGGTATCAAAAGGGTAAACCACTTCCATCCCTTCGGGGAAGTACGGCTTCATCTCATTAACTTTAGCTTTAACAGCTTCAGCGGTTGCTAATGCATTGGCTCCAGTAGCCAACACCACTGCCATTCCAGAAGCCGGTTTACCATTGTAAAACGAGTTCACTGAATAATCTTCAGATCCCAGTTCCACTCTTGCCACATCGGATAAATGAACCAAACTACCAGCTGAATCCGATTTGATAATAATATCTTTAAATTGCTGCGCGGTTTGCAACCGACTTTGAGCAGTAATGGTTGCATTTAATTCTTGGCCAGCGGTTGCAGGTAGCCCCCCTAGCTGACCCGATGTCACTTGTGCATTTTGAGCGGTAATCGCCGATTCTATATCAATACTGGTTAAATTATATTTAGTTAATTTTAAGGGGTTTAGCCAAATACGCATCGCATATTCCGCCCCAAAAACTTTTACTTCCCCCACACCTGAAATACGATTTATGGGCTCTTGTAAATTTGATCCCACATAATCGGCAATGTCACTTTTTGACATAGAGCCATCGTCAGAAACAAAACCTATCACCATCAAGAAACCAGCGCTCGACTTGTTAACACTGATCCCCTGACTTTGCACTTCTGCGGGCAATAAAGGGGTCGCTAACTGAAGTTTATTCTGCACTTGAACTTGAGCAATATCCGGATCGGCTTCTGCATTAAAGGTTAACGTAATCGTTGCGGAGCCAGAGCTATCACTACTCGATGATATATAACGTAAATGATCTAAGCCAATCATTTGCTGCTCTATCACTTGCGTCACACTGTTTTGCATCGTTTCTGCTGATGCGCCGGAATAATAGGCCGTAATGGTGATTGTTGGTGGCGCAATATCGGGGTATTGAGAAATCGGTAAACGCGCTATTCCTAGCGCGCCAAACAACATGATAATAATGGCAATAACCCAAGCAAATATAGGACGATCAATAAAAAAA
The DNA here is from genome assembly GCF_023284005.1 of Shewanella surugensis. GTDB lineage: Bacteria > Pseudomonadota > Gammaproteobacteria > Enterobacterales > Shewanellaceae > Shewanella > Shewanella surugensis. Next base: position 8,865 of record NZ_JAKIKS010000051.1, on the reverse strand, counting down.
CGTGCCATCAGAATACTCTAATTGTCTGTTGAGGTTAAAATAGGCATCGGATTGATCTTACTACCCACTTGTATTTTTTGTAATCCACTCACTACCAAAATATCACCAACTTCTAAGCCACTCACGATACGCCATTGATTATTAATCACTTCAGCTGTGGCCACAACTCTAGAAACGATCTTATTATCAATAACTAACATGACTACAGCTTGACCTTTCACATTGTGAGTCACTGCTTTTTGAGGTACCAGTATTGCCTTTTCATCAGTGCCTACATTAAGCCAAACTCTAACGTACATCCCCGGTAAGAGCTCATGCTCTGGATTGGGAAATTGCGCCCTTAACGTCACACTCCCGGTCCCTTCATCCACATTGACATCAGAAAATTTAATCGTTCCCAATGAATGATAAAAAGAAGAATCATTTAATAATAATTGCACATTATCGGTATCACTAGCTGTTAACTCGCCACTTTTCAATTGATTTCTAAAGTATATCAACTGATTACTTGATTGAGGGATATCAATATAAATAGGATCTATCTGCTGTAAGTAAGCCAATACATCCGTTTGATTCCCCGTCACCAGTGCACCTTTTGTCACACTGGACTTACCTATCTTGCCGGCAATCGGGGCGGTCACTTGCGTATATTCAAGGTTTATCTCTGCAGTATGAACATTGGCTTCATTCACAACTATTTGTGCCTGTGCTTCTTTATATAACGACTGCGCATCATCAAAATCTTGCTGACTAATCGCACTGGTTTTCAATAACACTTTATAACGCTTTGCTTTTGATTTAGCCGAAGTCAGAGTCGCTTTCGCACTCGATAATTCAGCTTTCGCATTCATCAAAGCCGCTTCATATTGCGAAGGGTCTATCTGATATAGAGACTGGCCTTTACTCACAAAGCCACCTTCAGCAAAGCTGCGTTTGATCACAATCCCGCCAACCTGCGGCCTAACTTCCGACTCTAAATAAGCAACAGCTCTTCCAGGTAGTTCCACTTTAATCACCTGTGGCTTTGCCGAAATAGTCATCACCCCAACATCAATTGGAGACTCGACTCCTGATGCTGAATTTTCCTTATTCGAATCACAAGCAGAAATAAAAAAAACAACGCCTAACATCATGGCAAAATTGATCATTTGCCTCATAGTAACTCCTAATAATCGCGTCAAAAGAAAAATAAAAAATTATTAATCATGTAATTAAAATTACTTTTCCTTTTAACATCTTCCCCAATAAACCCATATCCTCTTCAATTATAGAAAAGAGTAATAAAAAATGATGTGTCATTCAACATTATTGATTCAATCTTAACTCAACTTTCTACATCTAAACAATATCTTTTAATAGTTTTAATACAATATATAATAAATCCGAAATACAAAACAAAGAGAATAGCTTTACCGTTCCATTTTTAATATGAAATATCAGTTTTATATCGTGGCATTTAATAAAATACAATATCAAAGAGTTATTAACAATTAAAAAGATGATCACTAACAAACCATCATGCCGGCATCAAACAACACTAATTCAATAAACAATTAATACACAACTTCACACAGGATTTATGTCCAATGACACTGCCCTTTAAGTATAAATATCCCCACATCGGCTGAAATGAGTAATTCAGCCGGCTTGAATATAGCAAGGACTGGAGTCAAACAAGGTTATCGCCCACACTCAATGCAAGAATACGACTTAAATCAGTCAAACTTCGACCGGATTCTTGCTGCCAATGATTGAACACCGCTTGCACTTGCTTAAGCCCACTTTTACTGGTAAATCCATAATCAATGAGCTTGTGACTTTTAAAATAGCCTTTTATATCATTGGTTAATAAAAACGTTGATTTCCCTATGACACGTAAAAAGTAAGGGCCAGTATTGCCGCCTAAACGTGTTCCTTGCAACTTTAATTGAGCCCATAAGCCAATAATATCATCCTCAGGCCAAGCACTAATTAACCGTGAAAAGCTCCCATACTCTATCTTTATATCATTTATCATATGAGCATTTTCATATATCGCTTGAGTCTTTTTTTGATGCCTGATAAGTGCGGGATCACTCGCTCTTGCCTGCAACTGCTCGGGAGATAACATCAAGACTTTAGAAGGCTCAAAATCAAAAAAAGCTTGCTCATAAGCTGGCCACTTTAATTCAACAATTCGCCAAATAAAACCACTTTGAAACACCTTCTTACTCAGTGCCGACAATAATCTGTCATCGGGTATTTGTTCAATTTCTACAGTCGTCTTAACGGAAGTTAGTAAACCTTCAAGCCCTATTTCTCCACCTTTTCGATCACATGCACGCTGATAAACTGATGAAAATGATTCTATTTTACTCATGAAAAGCAACTAGTAATGGCATAAATATTCAATAGTTTACGCCTTAAAAATCCCACTTGTCTATAGCCAAGTAATTTGAATATGCAAAGTGGCACTTTTTACGTTATGAAATTAAATACAGCGAAGAAAATTATAGGGACGAGGATAACGACTATACTCATATAATCTGTTTAAACTAGGCTTGGTACCGTATTCAATGAAGCTGTATTATCACCCCTTATGTCGCCATGCTCAAAAAGTCCTAATCGCTTTATATGAAAAGCAGGCCTACTTCCATCCTCATGTTGTCGAACTGAATGATGCGCAATCTCGCCACGAATTTAAGAGTCTTTCTCCTTTAACCCGATTACCTTTATTATTACTCCATGATGATACCAAGTTACCTGAATCGAGTATTATTATTGAATTAATCGACAGTATATTGGAGACCGGTACACAACTACTGCCAAAAAATATGAAACACTCACTAGAAATACGGCTTTATGATCGTTTAATCGATCATGATTTACACTTTACGATATTGGCACTAGAAGCTGAGAAAAACCACAAACAACTCGATCAACTAAAGCTCAAGAGTTTAAAAAATAAAATTAAGCTATTTTTAGATGAAATGGACGAAAAACTGAATAATAGCTATTGGCTCTGTAGCGATCACTTTAGTTTAGCCGATTGTGCACTGCTCCCATGCTTGTTCAGTTTGCAACATGAATTTCATCTACTCGACTATGAACATTTAGGCCGTTATTGGATGCAAGCTCAATTACGTGGATCTTATTTACAAGTTAAACAAGAAATTGAGCTAGCTTGCGCCGACAATAAATAGCATACCTAACTATTGTTCTGCTTTTTTAGCTGTAAAAAAATCTTTCCATTTCAATACTTCTGCAGATAAATCTGGCGTGCTCTGGTCAAATCCCGCTTCTTCTAACATTGATTCAATAGGGACTTGTTTGCCCTTACACACAAACACAGCTCGAACATGTGCAATACAATGTAAACCTTTATCACTGACAAAACGCTGCTCGACGTAAAAATATTTTTCATCCCACCCAACTATTTTTGTTTCTATTTCAAATTTAGCCAGCGGTTTAATACCAAGAATATAAGTAAATTCGGCAGCATTCACAACGGGTATCCAGCCTAATTTAATAAAACGCGACAACACTCCCATTCCAGCCAACATGTATATTCTAGCTAAATCCATGAAAGCGGGGTAACGTGAATTAGTAAGGTGAAAATTAATATCACAATCAGAAGGTAAAGCTCGATAGCTAATACGACTCGTACCTAGAAAATCAATTGAACCACAACGACGACTGCGCCAAGCCAATAACCAAAACAACCTAAAATACAGGTTCATAAAAAATGACTTCCTAACAACTAAAATAGAAAATGAAGCAGAATGCTAACAGAGGTCGGACCAGGCCGCAAATTCATATTCAAATAAAAAGGACACAAATATGTGTCCTTTCGTTCTCACTCTCATTTGCTAAGCAGCTTGGATGCCACTATGGCGTAATAAAGCATCAATTTGAGGCTCTCGCCCACGAAAACGCGTAAACAATACCATCGGCTCTTCAGAGCCTCCCATTTCTAAGATATTTTCGAGGAAACGTTGCCCTGTTTCACGATTAAAAATACCTTGTTCTTCAAATAAAGAAAACGCGTCCGCCGACAATACCTCAGCCCATTTATAACTGTAATAACCGGCAGCATAACCTCCAGCAAAGATATGGGCAAAGCCATGTTGAAAACGATTAAAATCGGTGGCTTTAACAACGGCAACTTGCTGACGAACCTCATTCAACTTATCTTGAATGCAAGCCCCTTTTTCACTATCGAATTCAAGATGCATTCTAAAATCAAACAAAGAAAACTCAAGTTGGCGTAACATTATCATGCCAGATTGAAAATTCTTCGCCGCCAACATTTTATCTAACATAGATTGAGGTAAAGGTTCGCCCGTTTCATAATGACCCGAAATTTCAGCTAACGCTTCGGCCTCATAACACCAGTTTTCCATGAATTGACTGGGTAACTCAACCGCATCCCAAGGCACACCATTGATCCCCGACACCTCAGCCACATCGATTTTCGTCAACATATGATGGATGCCATGACCAAACTCATGGAATAAGGTCGTGACTTCATCATGAGTAAATAAAGCCGGTTTACCCTCAACAGGGGCACTAAAATTACAGGTCAAATAGGCAACTGGATTTTGCAAGCCATCTTGGGTATTGCGTCTGACTCGGCAGTCTGCCATCCAAGCCCCGCCCCGCTTACCCTCTCGAGCATATAAGTCCAAATAAAAGCGACCTCTATGGACTCCTTCTACATCCTTTATGGCAAATAATCGCACATCTTTATGCCAAGTTTCAAAATCCTTTATTTCAGTAATCGTTAAGCCAAATAATCGTGAGACAGTGTAAAACAACCCAGAAAGTACTTTATCCTCAGGAAAGTAAGGTCTTAATAACTCTTGGGATATTTCATATTTATGCTGCTTTAACTTCTCACCATAAAAACCTAAATCCCACGGTTCAAGCGCTGATACTTGATAGTGACTTTGTGCAAAATCTTGTAACTCTGCCAATTCAGACTGCCCTTGACCTTTAGAGCGTAAAGCAAGCTCATCTAAAAAAGCGAGCACTTGCTCGGGAGTGTTAGCCATTTTGGTTGCTAATGATTTATGTGCGTAACTATCGAATCCAAGCAATTGAGCTAATTCATGACGTAACGATACAATTTCATCCATCAATGGACCATTATCGAATTGGTCGGCAAAAGGTCCTTGATCAGATGCTCGCGTGACAAATGCACGATAACACTCTTCCCGTAGCGCGCTATTGTCGCTGTACGTCATCACCGGGAAATAAGACGGGAAATCTAAAGTCAATAACCAACCTGTTTGCTCTTTTGCTTGCGCCATCGCTTTAGCTGCTGCTATCGCAGAATCCGGTAAGCCTATTAACTCATCTTCTTTCGTAAGTAATTTACTCCAAGCTTGAGTGGCATCAAGCAATTGATTCGAAAATTGACTGGTCAGCTCGGACATACGCTTAACGAGTTCACCGTAACGCGCTTTATCGTCATCATTTAATCCAATACCCGACAATTCAAAGTCACGTAAACTATTTTCAATCACTTTCTTTTTCGCTTGGCTCATCGCAGTAAATTCAGCAGAGTCTTTTAATGACTTATAGGCTTGATATAAACCTTGATGCTGCCCCATAAAAGTACCGTATTCCGATAATAAAGGCAGGCAATCATCGTGGGCTGCACGTAACTCATCCGTACTCACCACCGCATTCATATGCGATATGGGTGACCAAATCTGACTTAATTCATCATCGACTTGCTCCAATGGAGCGACTAAATTGTCCCAAGTAAAATGCGTATTGTTAGCTAAAATAGTGTCAACTTCACTGCGGCACTTTGCAATACCCTGCTCAACAGCGACTTTAATATGATCGGGCTTAATTTGAGAAAATAACGGTAACTCTGAACCGGTAAGCAAGGGGTTATTCATGCGCTGTCCTCAGCAATTGTCTTTGCATTATTGATACTCAATGAGATATGGGCGCAAACAAAACTATTCAATAGCCATAAGAATAAAAGCCAGAAAAAGGCCTTAGTCATTGACCGCCTCAACGGCACAACAGAAGAAAAATATCAAATCTAGCGTCGATAATGACGAACTGCCGAATGGCTATAATCAAACCTATGCTGGCACGCATGTAAGCTGGTTATTTTGAAGTTTATAAAAAAGGCCCAAATAAAGATCAGGCCCTTCTTACTACTCAGTTCACAATCAAAATATGAGTAACTGTACTATCACCACTACTTAGTCTTATAACGGCGATCTGCTCTGCCCATTTGTACCCAAAGCACATTGTCACTGGCTTTAAGTTGATTCGCTAATACAAAAAAGCGTTCAATATCGGCTAGCTTGGTTAAATTAAGCGTCTCTACTGGCACAGCATTCACCATATTCAATCGACTCACTCTTTGAATAATCAAGTCATGTTTTTGAATAAAAGCCTCAGCATCAACGCCTTCCTTTAACTTAACACTGATCACACCGGTTAATGTTGGTTTAATTCGAGTCGCTGTAATACCATCATGACTCACTTTTGTTCGAGTCCTTTTTTCTTCTTGCACAAATACCCGAGGATCTAAGCCATCATACTCAGCCTTTAATGTCCGTGTAAATGGCTCGGCTAATGCAGCAAAAGATAACAACACACTTAAACATAATATGATTTTTTTCATTATACACCCTAAATTTATTTAGCTTCATGCCCATGAAAGCGAATTGACCAAGAAACAAATTCACCATTAGCCTCATTTGGCATACTAACTTCACTACCATCAATGAAAATACTGAAATCCCCACCATTGACATCAACCACCTTAAGCGTCCATTGACCTGATGTTTTTTCCCCATAAAACGCATTCGACAGCATCAAGGTATTGTCAAACCCTTTCACATCATCACCCTGATAAACATAACCATTATACGGTGTCATCAATACACTACGCGTACCTGAAGGAGAAATAAGCTCCACCGCTAAATCCGGTAAACGCCCATGTTTTGCCGTCAATTGAATTTGCACCCCTTCGACAATTAAATCATCGGTTATCGAAATGCTATCACTCACACCTTGAATATTCGCGTCGGGAATCGCTTTATTAATAAAAGCCGATCCAGCCCACTCAGAAATGCGATATTCTCCTAAATCGGCGGTATAATTTAACACCATTTTAACCGCGTCACTGACATTGACGCGGCCAAAACCATAAAAATCATGAAAATGAAAACCCGCCGCATTAGTCGTCCAACTCGGTACTGCTATATATTCCTCATGGCTCACACCAGTATCCACATCAATCGTTTTAGCTTGTATATTTTTATCGACTTGCGTGGCTGTTGTCGCTAGAACATGACGAATATCACGCCACGTTAAATCCGAATTGGCCCCCCAAATGACCGCAATGGCCCCACTAGTATTGGGTGCAGCGGAGGACGTTCCCCCCATATGTGAGGTGTAGTTACAATGGGGGTTTAACTCATTTCCACTATCAAACACATTGGCTAAATTATCAAAAGATAAAAATGACGTTAAACCTGCACTGCACCCTTGCCTATCTGTGGTAATAATAGCCGGATATTCATCACCATCTTCACCACCAGGGGCACTGATAAATACATTTGAACCAACAGTACTATAACTACTCAACGTTCCATTAGCATTTAACGCACTCACCATTAAATTATAAAAGTTGGCCTGATTAGCTGACATATTCGCATTGTATAAGGGTAACTCATCAGCCCCTGTTGCCGTATTTTGGCCTCGAAAGAAATAATGAATACCATTCGAAAAATCATTAAACTCATTACCCGCCGCTGTAACAAACAAACTCCCTTGACCTCGAGTCGCCACTTCGTTTAATGCTTCTTCTTGGTAGTAATCCATATCATTAGGGTAAGAAAATTCTATACCATAACTCTGATTGAAAACGTGAGCTTGCTGGCTACCGCCTTTTATACCATGAGAAATATCAAAGGCTTCTTCAGAGTAGAAATTATACAAATAATTATATCCAAGTACACTAGCCTTAGGTGCTACCCCACGTCCTCCAATATCATTCCAACCTTCTGCCGCAATAATGCCCGCTACAGCTGTTCCATGAAAGGAATCTTCATCTGTGGGAGTAGGATCATTTGACGCTGTAACAAAATTATAAGAGCCATCAAGTAATATATTATTTTGCAAATTAGGATGAGCTATTTCAACACCATCATCGACAACCGCAACAACAATACCGTTGCCATGATAACCACTGGCAATCGCATCAACTAAATTCATATCTTCGCCAGCTTTCCCCCCATTTTCTGCAAACGCAGTTTGCCCAGTGTTATGCAGATGCCATTGCTGTTGATAAAGCGGATCCCCAGATTTTATGCTTATATGTACTTTTGCAATCGCTTCTTTATCAGCCCTTTTAATGCTGTATTGCACGAAATCTTCACCTTCCGGTGCATCTGCCAAATAAGTGAATGCACCAGTATTAGCATCTGTAATAGTAAAAGACCCTAACTTAGCCTGTTCTTTGTTTGATATAGAAAAAATCACCTTACTGTTCTCCCAAGGGTTCTTCAATTGCCCTTTGAGATAAATAGACTGACTAGCATTTAAATAACTATCAGCGACTTTCGACTCATTAAAAGAGTCTTTTTCATCTCCGCCGCCACAGCCAAATAATAAAAATAAAGGCAGTAGAACACTCACACTAGTCCGTTTAGCACTGGTTGTATATTTCATGATAAACTTAAAATCTTCCTGAATAACATATAAAAATAGAAAAATATTTTTACTTTAATAACAATCGACTAGGGGGCGTTGACAATTGGCCATGATTAGCTGATTAAGATACAATTTTTCTCTTTGAAATTCATATGTCTCGTAAAATGATTAGCGATAAGCAGTGGCGACGAATTC